>RXJA01000204.1 GCA_003963455.1 Hyphomicrobiales bacterium | reverse complement strand
TACGCCAAGCCGCATGACCAGCAATATGGCCGCCCCTTTTTGCAGAACTTGACGCACACAACCTGGTTCGTCCAGGCCGGAAAGCTGTGCGGCAACAGGATGCTGATCATTGGGTAGTGGGTCGTATCTTCCCCATACGTATCGTTATCAGCCTGCAGAGTCCGACGGCTTGCGGATTTTTCACCTGTTCGCGAGCCCCAAAGGTAGTTTGGCGCGCAAATCGCAAGAATACCCGCCCGGCAAACTGCGGCATCGTATCCGAATTGATGCTGATCAACGCTAGCCAATGATAAGGGGACAAACTGTGAAACTGGTTCTTGTGCAGATGGCAGCGTCTGGCGGAGAGTACGAGCAAAAAAGGAAACTACGGGAGGTGGGATGATGAATCTGCGTATATTATCCAATCTCGAATGCACGAGGTTGCTAGCGGCCAATCGTGTCGGCCATTTGGCATGCGCCAAGGACGGCCAACCCTACGTCGTGTGCTTCAACTACGCCTATGCCGATAGCCATCTTTATGCGTTCTCCTTGCTGGGCAAGAAGATCGACTGGATGCGGGCCAATCCTCTGGTGTGCGCCCAGATCGACGAACACACCCAAGGCCGCGGATGGAGAAGCGTGGTGGTCGACGGTCGCTATGAAGAACTTCCCGACCGGATCGGCCACAAACTTCAGCGCGACCACGCGTGGTCGGTGTTGAGCAAACACGTGGACTGGTGGGAGCCCGGCGCCCTCAAGCCAGTCACGCCTCCCCTTTCAGACAGTACGCCGCATGTTTTCTTCAGAATTCTTATCGAACAAGTTTCGGGTCGGGAAGCAACTGAGTAGCTGCGCCATGAATGCACGATAGGCATATTATCGAGATGACCTGCCGTCAGGCTGCCTAGCTTATCAAAGCCTGTTCCCAAGAAGCTAGACGACGGACCTTGGTCCAGCAGACCTCACAACGCAGAGTATGCAACCAGACACTGGCTGACCGAACAGCCGGCGGCGACGATCCGCCTCGAAATGTCCGATGTTTGACCCCTATGAGCACCCTTTTAACTCATCGTTTTCGGGCAACGAACCGCCTGTTCTTGCGCGCTCTCGGGCAGCGCTATCATCGCACGAAAGCTTCCTTCCTGGCGCAGCCACACCCTCTTGACGGTGATGCAACCCAGGCTCCCATACTACAAACCCCGGTGCAAACACTTCCGACCAATGGCTTGTCCGCCCCATGTTAAGATGGACGCGAAGTGGACACCAGAAGGAGCTCAGATTGATTCAGAACAAAGTTGGGCAGTCCGCAATAGGGCATCCTGCCCGGCACCAAGCCCTCGGGAGTTCAGAATGGAGAGCAAGATCGGCATGTATGGCTATCGTTCGACGTCCACGGGCGTACCACTAAGCACATTAGTTGTGCTGATGCTGTCTGTTTTCACGGTGTCGATGGGCTATGGCATCATACTGCCCCTTCTCCCGTACCTGATCGAGCGGCTGCTTGGCGCCACCGGCGATGCGGTCCAGGTTTCTCGCGCAACCGGCATGCTGACGGGCCTTTACACGCTATCGCTCTTTCTCTTTGCCCCGCTGTGGGGGCACTTGTCCGACCGGTTCGGACGCCGCGGCATTCTTTTGATCGGATTGATCGGGTTCGGCGTGACCATGATGACCTTCGCCTTCATCGAAAACCTGACCGCAGTTTATGCCGAGCGCTTTCTAAGCGGGATGTTCGCTGCCTCGGTCACACCGGTCGCACTCGCTGCAATAGGCGACCTCGCCGTTACTGAGGAGGCGCGAGCCCGCCGGCTCACTTTTGTCAGTTTGGCCGGAACCGCAGGGTTTTTGCTCGGACCTATGCTGGGGGTCTTCATTGCGCGCGGCGCGGCCAATATGTTCCCTATCGTCGGTGCAGCCGAGCCGCTTTCCCTCCCCTTGGCAGGGACAGCAATCCTTGCGCTTTTAGTGGCGGTTGCTGCCACGATGACGGTCCCGGGAACGAAGCTCAGCGATGCTGTTCCACAGCGTGAGCGACCTGCTTCGGAGGCGCCCGTGTGGCTCGTTCCCAAGCTTCTCTGCGTCTCTTTCATTGTCTCTGCCGGAATCGGCGTATTCGAAGTCGGATTGGCGCTTCGTGGGAAACAGGAACTCGGGCTGACGCCATATCAGATCGCGGTGATGTTCAGCGAGTGCAGCCTGGTGATGTTCGTCGCGCAGGCGATTGTATTCTCGCCCTGGGTCAAACCCGAAACGACGCGATGGTTCGTCGCGCCTGCCCTCGCTATCCTGGCAGCCGGACTATTTTTCGTTCCTCGTGCTTCCAATTTTGCGCTGATGCTCGGGGTGATTGGAGCAGTGGCAGCGAGCGCTGGTATTCTCTCGCCGATCTTGACCTACTGGATTTCAAGGAAGGCCGGCAACGCTCAGGGAGCAGAACTCGGCAAGCAAACAGCCGCGGCAAGCTTGGGCGCGGCCGTTGGATCGGCTGTCGGAGGCCTCCTGTTCGACGTGGCGTGGCTACCCAACGCCTCGTTCCTGCTCGTTACCGTCTTGAGCGTGCTGGGTATCCTGCTCAGCCTAGGCCTGCCGAGCCAGCTTGTGCCCCGAAGGCACGGCAAAGTCGGAGCGGGCGACGGCGGCCCAATGCCCAAGCCCCTCAATTCGATCCGTCGCTGAACTCTAAACTTGAGAAGGAACATCCGATGACCAGGAATGACGCAGTCGTTGCCGTATTCACCGACCATCACGGAGCCGAAGCCGCCATCCGCAAGCTCGCCAAAAGCGGGCTGGAGATGAAGCACTTCAGTATCGTCGGCAAGGGATATCATACGGAAGAGAAGGTGATAGGGTTCTACAATACCGGCGATCGGATCAAGTTCTGGGGTCAGAACGGTGCAATCTGGGGCGGTCTGTGGGGCCTGTTCTTTGGCGGAATTTTCATGACAGTCCCTGTTGTGGGTCCGGTCGTGGTGCTCGGACACCTTGCGGCCATGGTATTCGCGGCAGTCGAGGGGGCAGTTGTCGTCGGCGGCGTCAGCGCGCTCGGAGCAGCCCTGTTCGGTCTCGGCATCCCCAAGGATAGCGTGATCCAGTACGAGGATGCATTGAAAGCTGATGGATTCCTGCTCGTGGCGCACGGCCCTGTCGAGGAGATGGCCCGCGCCAAGGCGATCCTTGAGACAACCGAACCGGTTCGTCTCGACCTGCATGAAGACGTGAAAGACATGGCGAAAGTCCCTTCCGACCACTCTGAACACCACGCGGTGGCTTGATCACAACAACAGGCGGGGGCGAACAGCGGCTATGTCGCCCCCCAACTCTGGAACTTGGCGCCGCCCAAGCAGATTAAATCCATGGCCGTCCGCGCCTTACGGAAACAACTCTTGAAGCTAGAGCCTGATCAAATGCCTACTGACAAAGTGAACCGCGAAAAGAACAACAACAAGGCCGAGCTGAAGGCTGCGCAGGTCCAATTGGTGAAGCTGGAACGCCATGTCATCGAGACCGGGCAGAAAATCCTGGTGATCATCGAGGGACGAGACGCCGCCGGCAAGGACGGCATCATCAAGCGGATTGTCCAACACCTTTCGCCGCGTGAGACGCGCGTGGTCGCCCTAAGCAAGCCGTCCAACCGAAACCGCAAGGCGTGGTATTTTCAGCGGTACGTCAAGCACTTTCCGGTCGCCGGCGAGATCGTCTTGTTCAATCGCAGTTGGTACAATCGAGCCGGGGTTGAGCGCGTAATGGGCTTTTGCTCGAAAGAGGAATACGAGACATTCCTCAAGACGGCGCCGATGTTCGAAGATCTTCTGGTGCACTGTGGCATCACGCTTGTGAAATACTATCTCGATATTTCAAAGGACGAGCAGAAGAAGAGGCTCAAAGACCGCCGCGATGATCCGCTGAGCCAGTGGAAGATCAGTCCCATCGACGCGACGGCAGTAAAGCACTGGGAGGATTACAGCGACGCTCGCAACGAGATGTTGGCACGGACCCATACGGTTGCCGCGCCCTGGACGATCGTCAGGGCCGACGACAAGCCGTTGGCCAGAATCAACCTTATCCGAGATCTGCTCACACGACTGGATTTCGAAGGGAAAGACCGCAAAGCCGATCTTCCAGATCCCGACGTAGTCTTCAGCTTTCACGAAAATGCAATTAGCAATGGGTTGCTAGCGAAATAGATAACATTCGCCCCGTCCGAACTTGCGGCTCGCAAATGGGCCGGCACGGACATCATCAGCGTCACTGTGGACAACGGGGCCGTGGGCCTGGGCAACTGGGTGTCGCCATCTTCGACGAACGCGAGTGCTAGGAGGCTATTGTCGCGACCGAGAAAGTCCCTGGTGTCAAAGTCGTGAGGGATAATCTCTTCGGGCCGGGCGCTTTCCTTCATTTTGATTTTCTTGATTTCCTAGGCGTGAGGCGATCATGCGACTATGGGAAACCAGCCTCGCCGCGATGAACTCCGGAAGGGGCCACATGCGGGGGCCGCGCGGTGACCATTCCATCTCCACCATGTTGTCGCGCAGGTCCCTGGTTTCTGCTCCACTTCCGAATGCTAGGACTTAAGTTATGGCTGATCATCGGGATGTCGAGGCCAGCGCCCAGCCCACCGCTGTGTCGGTCGAGGCCAGCAGCCTTCGCGAGCAGCTGGCGACAATCAGGTTGGGGTTGACGGCCTCGCCGGTGCGCAAAAAGCTGCTTTGGGCCTGGGCCGGCATCATTGCCGTCATTGTCGCAACCTCGATTGGGCAGGTTCTGCTTAATCGCTGGAACCAGCCCTTCTACGACGCACTCGCTCGCCGCGACATGCAGGGCTTCCTGTATCAGCTTGTTGTCTTTGCCATCATCGCCGGTGGGTTGCTGGTGCTCAATGTTGGCCAGACCTGGCTCAATCAGATAATTCGGCTGAAGCTACGCGAGGCGCTGACGCTCGACCTGATCGATGAGTGGATGCGCCCGGCGCGCGCCTTCCGGCTCGCCCATGCCGGCGCCATCGGTGTCAATCCCGACCAGCGCATGCAGCAGGACGCCGGGCACTTCTCCGATCTTTCAACCGACCTCGGGGTCGGCATACTGCAGTCGTTGATCCTGCTTGCTTCCTTCGTCGGCATTTTATGGACGCTGTCCTCGGGCTTTGTCTTCCATCTCGGCGGCACGTCGCTGGCCATACCCGGCTACATGGTCTGGGCGGCGATCCTTTATGCCGGCACCGCCTCCGGGCTGAGCTGGCTGGTCGGACGGCCGCTCATCCGCTTCAACAACGATCGCTATACCCGTGAGGCAGAGCTGCGGTCCTCGGTGGTCCGCGTCAACGAGAATGTGGACGCCATCGCGCTTGCGCATGGCGAGGCCGATGCGAAACGGCAGCTCGAGCTCGACCTCGGCACTGTGCTTGGCGCGATGCGACGCATCTACAGCGCCCAGATCAACCTGTCCTGGGTCACGGACGGCTATGGCTGGATCACCGTGGTGGCGCCGATCCTCGTCGCGGCACCGGTCTATTTCGCGGGCGACATCAGCTTCGGCGGACTGATGATGGCGGTCGGCGCCTTCAACCAGGTTCACTCCTCTCTGCGCTGGTTCATCAACAACATAGGCGGCATCACTGATTGGCGTGCCACGCTGATGCGCGTCGCCGACTTCCGCATTGCGCTCGGTGAAACGGATGCGCTCCACTGCACGGAAAGACGCATCGAGTTCGGCGAAAATCCGGACGGCAGCCTGACATTCGATAAACTGGAGCTCGCGTCGCCGGACGGGTGTACGAAACTCGCCGAGCCGCATGTCGACATTCGTGCCGGCGAACGCGTCATGGTCACTGGGGAGTCGCGCGCCGGCAAAGCGCTGTTCTTTCGCGCAATTGCCGGTCTGTGGCCGTGGGGAAGCGGGCGCATCGGCATGCCCGCGGACGACGCGCCGTTCTTCGTTCCGCGCACGCCTTATTTTCCGCTCGGCACCCTGCGCGAGGTGCTCAACCACGCAGGCGACGCGGCCACAGTAGACGATGCAGACATGTCGGCGGTGCTGGCCGAAGTCGGCCTTGAGCGCCTATCGTCCTCGCTCGACCGCTCCGCGCGCTGGGAGCATGAGCTGAATGACGACGAACAGCGTCTGCTTGCCTTTGCCAAGCTTGCCTTGCTGCAACCAAAATGGGTGATTATCGACGAGGCCCTGGATACGTTCGACGGCACAACGCTGAGACGGGTGCTCTCGATGCTGGAGAAACGTCTCACCAATGCCGCCATTCTCAACATCGGCCGCGGCCAGCACAACACCCAGTTCTTTCCGCGTTCCTTGGACATCGTGAAGGATGCTGGCGGATCGGCTCTCAAGCCTGCCAGCGTCCGGGCCGGCGCGATCGAACCACCGCTGACCACCGCCGCGCATCGAAAGAAGTAGCCGGCTACGCGCATGCAAGTCATTTTTCGCGGCGATCCCGGCGAAACATGCGGATGGAACGTTATGGTCCGACGATGCTTGACGCGCTTCGCCGCGCCTTGCACCTTGAACTTTCATTCGAAGAAAGAATATTGTGACGAGGTATGAGGCAGTTTTTGCTGCGTTCCCCGGCTTTCGCGGAGTCGGCATGGCCGTAGCCTAGCCACCGGCCGCTATCTCGAAAATCGCTCAAACTCCCAGCTATTTTGCAGTCTCACTTCCACGTTTCATGTTCATCCCGTCGTCGCCATCCTTATCCGCATGCAACAGCTTCTTGATATCGGGTGGAATATCCGCTTCCGAGAACTTCTTCTGCTCTTCGGCGTCGTGAGTGAAGGCGATGATGTCGGCCAACTCTTGGCCGGTGAATTGTATCTGCTCGCCCAGTTCCTGCCGCTGCATCTCGATCATCGCTTCGGCGCCGGTCCACATCCGCGCAGAGAATTCGAACGGGTTCATCATCGGCTCCATCGTCGACGCATCCAGTGCTGCCGCGTCGGTACCCCCGACGCCGTTGACGGAATGGCAGACTACGCAGCCTTTTGCAGCGAACAACTTGCGGCCGTTGGCCGGGTGCATGGCGGGTATGATCAAGCCGGAACTCATCATTCGATGTTGCATGTGGTCACCCTGCATCGTGGTTGTCGAGCCTTGAGATACGCCTAGCTCCTGTGCAGCAAGGGGCGAGAACAACCCGAGGAAAGTGCATATGGTCGCCGCACTCAATTCCCCAATGGCAGTGATGTAGCGTCTCATGTCATCCTCTCAACGGAATGATTGGCGGTAATGCGATCTACCCTGGCTAAGCGTTTTAGTGCTGGCAGCCATCGCCCCACCGCCAACTGGCTGGCCTAGTCTGACATTAATTCATATAGGCTGCCGCGCAACAGCGTGGCCGGGCCTCATTCCGTGCCCATTTGCTGCTTCTGGCCCTGCGGAGTACTCTCATCCAGGGCAGCCCCGCAGCGATCCTCACGAATGGAGACCGAAAGCCCATGCTAATCCGCTCAACTCTGGTCACAGCGATAGTACTGTTCCTGGCCGCAGGACCCGTGCATGCTGAGACGACCCCTGCTCAGAAACAGGAGATCGAGACAATCGTCCGTGACTATTTGCTGGCGCACCCCGAGGTCATCGAGGAGGCGCTGAACGCGTTGCAAGAGCATCGGCAGGCTGAGCTGGCGGCTGAACAAACGGAGGCCATCGAACGGAACCGCAGTGTCATCTTCGGCTCCGTGAATCAGATGGTTCTCGGCAATCCAAATGGGAAGGTCACGTTGGTCGAGTTCTTCGACTACAACTGCCCTTACTGCAAGCGCGCCGCCGCCGATACGAAGGCCTTGCTCGAAAAGAACCCTGACCTCCGCATCGTGATGAAGGAGTTCCCGATCCTCTCGGAGGGATCGCTCGAGGCCGCGCGTATTTCTGTCGCTGTCAAGGACATCGCCCCCCACCGCTATTTGGAGTTCCATGAAGAGCTGTTCGCCCGACCTGGACAGGCGGATAGCGGGAAAGCTCTCCGAGTCGCGCGCGATCTCGGCCTCGATACCGAGGCGTTGAAGTCAGCGGCCGCCCGCCCCGAAGTGACGGAAAACATCCAGGAGGTCAATAAGCTTGCAAACAAGCTCGGTATCGGCGGTACGCCAGCCTACGTGATCGGGAACGAGCTTATTGGTGGCGCCCCCGGTTACGAAGTACTCCAAAAGAAGGTTACGGCGCTCATTGACTGTAACAAACCAGTATGTTGAGCCTGCGAGCTGATTGATGCCATCAAACAATTGCTAAGTTTGATCGTCCCGCTCACCGACTGGCCGGACTGCTTCACACAAGCTGACGTGTGATGGCCTGGATGGGCTTCATGCCGTGCCCGAAACGGGCAATCGCTTCCCGGTTCGACTTGAGCTCGCCATAGGGCAGATATCGAACCTTGAGGTCGGCGATGCGGCTGAACGCGGGCCGAGCGAGCTGAGTACGGACTTCTTCCTCGCGATTGTCGGGCGCCACTAGGAAAAGCCCCTCCAAAGCATGAGCGTCGCCGTCGCTAAGGGCGAGGTCGAGCATGCGGACGATGCCCGAGTAGATCGAAGTCGTGTGCTCCACTTCGTAGGCGGCAATGATGCGTCCCGAGGATCTGTCCAACCAAAGCACGTCGATGAGCCGGATCGCTTCGAGCCCCGGTGTGGTCGACGGGACTGGAAGGCATTCAAGGCAGCCGTCTCCAAGCTTCCCGGACCCGAGGGGGCGGTTTCGATCATTTGCGGCTACCCAGACGTCGTACCCAACCGCCAAGCCGAGGTCTCTCAACCAGCCTTGAACTTCGGTGTGAGTATGATCACCCTCACGCGCCTCGGCGATAGCCTTGTTGGCCTTGGCGGCTTCTTCGCGGACCCGAGCGAGATCGGCTTCCCATATCCTCATGGCTTCTCCGTCCGTGTCCCGGGGAGGTGCGGGGTATCGGCCGCCGCCAACGTCGAACAGCAGGCCGCCGATTGCCCCGAGGTCGTTGCTCAGCAAAGTCCTGAATTGGGCATTCAGAGAAAGAATGCCCTGCCGCATGGCGAGAAACTCGTCCCACCGGCCAAGCTTCACCTTGGCACCCATAAGCGCGTTATACCCATTCACAATTGCGGTGTTGAACGGCGGAATAATGGTTGGATGCAGGAAATACAGAAGGTTGGCGACCGCAGGACCTAGCCCCTTTATCTTCATGCGGTCGATCTCGTGTATTGCGGCAATTAGCTGCTGCTCGGTGTTGCAACATACGCAGGTGTCGAGAAGCCGGCCGAAGGCCTTCTGATTGTCGGGGTTCTCGTATATGTCCGGAATCCGAAGCTTGGGCTTCCACAGGAAAGCGTGATCCGCACCTTTGAATATCTGGCGCTGCTCGGCGATCGAATACACCACGGTCTCAAGCGAGGATCCCCGATAGGCAGTGCCGAAGTTGCCCGCGCAGATCTCGGCGACGATCTGTTGGATGCCGCGCCGTATCGATCTGAAGTTCTTGAGCCGCTCCTCCCAGAGAAACCACGAGCGATAGGTCCCGTTGGCGTCTCCCCGCCAGCGATCCAGCAACTGCACCATTGCGTCCGACAATTTCGCCCCCCGTCCCCAAAGACCAACGTGCAATTCGCTGGCTCTATCTTGTGTATGCCGCTTCAACATGCAGCCGTTGTCAAGCGTTTGAGCGCGACGTCTTGACGCTGAGCGATCAATGGGAC
The DNA here is from genome assembly GCA_003963455.1 of Hyphomicrobiales bacterium. GTDB lineage: Bacteria > Pseudomonadota > Alphaproteobacteria > Rhizobiales > Rhizobiaceae > Mesorhizobium. The sequence goes on along the minus strand of RXJA01000204.1, from coordinate 22,333 downwards.
TCGATTGACAGAGAACAGGCCCGCCAGCCGTCCCTAAGATCGCAATTATGTTGGTGACGACAGGTCACTGGACGGCGACCGCGACGTCGTGGATTCCAGCTCCGACCGCTAAGCGGCCGAGCACACGGCGGTTCACCGCATCGAGAATGACCAGGTCGTTTGGTCCGTCTGCGACATATGCCCGTCCGGCGGCGATCCGCACGTGATGCGGGTGACCACCAAGAGCCACCCTGTCGACTACCTCTCTTGTTTTCGCGTCGACAACAAACACGTTTCCGCTCTCCGGCTCCGCAATCCATGCCTCGCCGCCGTCCTCGGAGAACGCCAGATGCTTATGCGACGGGGCGCGGCCGACTCTGAATTCCGCAATCTGCTTTTGCCCGCCAAGGTCCACGACGACTGCTCGGTTGCTCTTCCAAGGAGTGACCCAAAGCTCCTGCGTGCCAGGTCGCACGGCGAGGTCGTGACCGACAACCGAAATCGGTATTGTGTGTACCCCATCGCCTTCGACGACGAATATCCGGCCGGCGGATATGTCCGTGATCAAGGCTGTGCCGCGCCATGCAATCACGTCATGCGGGCGGCCCTCAAGTTCGATCCTTCGCAAGACGCGCCGCGAAGCGGGATTGATCTCGGCAAGCAGGCCGCGTTCACTTAGAACGAACGCAGTTGCCCCTCCGGCTCTAGCAGCAACGTCATGAGGCGGGACGCCGAGATCTATCCGATCGACAGACTCTGACTTGGTGTCGACGATCGTCACCGCGTTTGCTCCTTGCGTCGCGACAGCAAGCAGGCCGTCGGCGGTTCTGTCCAGATTGTGGGGACGGTTGCCGACATCGAAATGCCGCACAACGCGAAGAGAATTCGTATCAATGCCTAAGAGAGCTCCCGAGCCCTCGGCTGAGGCATAAACGACCGACGCGGGTTGTGCGGCGAGCCCGCCTGCCAAAGCGCCACAAGGGAGGAGCGACGCCGATACCGCCAACCATAGCCTCATCTGGAACACGGAGTGCATGGGCAACATCGACTGACATGGGTCGACAATCCAAAAAAGCAAGTCCGCGACTCCCATAGGGACTACTCGCCGTCTACGCTGCTGCGGTCCTCTATCTGGTCATCGGAGGCTGCTTGCCTGCTTCCGCCTGAATCTCGACTCACCCCATAGGGAAGATTGGCGATAGTCGAACCACTGCCGATCGGCGGCGACTTTACCGCTTGGCAGGCCCAACGTTCGCGTCAAGGAACATCAACAGGTATGGAGATCTGCTCACCTTCGATCGTGACGACGAAGGACCAGCGCCCCGACATGGAAGGACGTCCCGACCCGTGCCAAAACCCGGACGAATTTCTCTGCAGCTCGACCGGGGTGGATTCCATGCCGCTCATTTGTAAAACGACCGACGGAGCGTTCCGCGACAGGACGGCTTTGCCACGTTCGTCGTTGATCGACAGCTCGATCTCGGCTTCGCCGGATCGCAAGGTTGTGACCGTCGTGACGGTGAAACCGCCGATTCGATGCGTTGTCGTGCTGCTCGAGAGGGACTTGGCGGATGCCGGAGAATCCTTGGCCACCACGCCATCGGCTGGCCCGTGCAGGGCGACAATCACAAAAAAACCGACAATGACGAATGTCGTCACCGCTATCGCGGCCGCCATCAACCTGACTGCCATGCCATTCATGCTCCTGACCCATCTAGCCCAGGAATAGCCCAGTGTGGATCAGGAAACCAATTGCTTTCCTCTGCTCGCCGCCGGCACTGCACTCGGCACCCTTGCGGCGATCTGGGAGAATCCGTTTTTTGTGTGGGTGACTTCGTCCGTCGGCTGGGAGGTTGGCCTGCCTGCGCTTCTATCGGCGTTGGCAGGGTTCTGCACAGCGTTTGCTTCAGCCCGCGTGCACGTGTCCCGCATAGCCGGCTTGGGAGGCGCTTCGGGTTCGACAGCTCAGCCTACGCACAATCCGGGGTGCTCGCCAAGCGAAAGTCCGGCTGCGCGACTGACGCTTGCGTCCACACTCGATTAGCTCGCAGCATAACCAACTGGACACGCGTCCTACCGAGCCCATGCCGAAGGCGACATAGGCTACTTTTCCACGAGATCGTGACCAGCGCTACGCCACGCTATCATGCCGCCCGACAGGTGACTTACTCGCGTATAACCGAGTTCCGACAACTGTTTGGCTGCTATTTCGCTCATGCGTCCACTTCGGCAATAGAGCACGACCTTCGCATTCCTGTCTTTCGGCAGCTTGTCGAGATTTTCGGTGATCCGATCGTAAGGTATGAAGGCGTCCGTGCCTTTGATCTCACCTTCGTAGGGGACATGGACGTTCACGAGCACGAAGTCCTTCTGCATCAACATCCGGGCCAACTGATCGCTCGTTATCGTCTCAAAGCCGGAGACTTGCTCGTTCGCCTGCGCTGGAGAGGGTCGGAGTCCCGTCGCCAGGTCGACACCTCCAAGCACCACAAATGTCAACACGGCTACCACGATTGCCCGCTTTTCCATCAGCATGGCTTCCTCCCATCTACTTTCCTTTGACCAAGTCGAAAGCCGGGAGCGGAGCAGGCTCGCTCCCTCGGTCTCGATTTCGCGTACCCGACGCACCGACAATATAGGGCGGTCTGGCGCAATTTCGTCCTTCGACACTTTCTCGAGACCGCGATTCGACGTTGTCACACCGGGTAATTGCATCCGTGTTCACGAATTCCTTGATTGCGCGCCCGCCGGAGCGCGCCAAGTTCCGGGGGGTAGCCGGGGCCGCCACATATGTCCTGGAGCACTCAGTGCATGGACATCCCCCGTCGCGCGCCCAGGATCTCGTGTGTTCCGAGCGCCACTGTGGCGGGGCGGCGGCGATATCTGCAACCTCTTCTCTCCAATAGAAAAGCAGAAACTACTTCACACCCGCAGGATATGGACTCACATGAAAGTCCGCCGCCTGGCCGCAGTCAGGATCTGACGAGATGCGTCAGGAAAGCCCGCGCGCGTTCGGTGCAGGGACAGTGAAAGAATTGGTCGGGAGACGCCGTCTCGACGACCTTACCGCCATCCATAAAGATGATGCGCTCGGCCACCCGCCGGGCGAAGCCCATCTCGTGGGTCACCACCACCATGGTCGTACCGCCACGGGATAGGTCGATCATGACGTCAAGAACCTCCTTTACGGATTCTGGATCCAGCGCGGATGTCGGCTCGTCGAAAAGCATAACCTTTGGCTCCATGGCCAAAGCGCGGGCAATCGCAACCCGCTGCTGCTGGCCTCCCGAAAGCGCCGCCGGAACTTTTGCGGCATGCGCAGCGACGCCGACGTGCTCAAGCAGACGCATCGCCTGACCTTCGGCCTCGCGCCGTTTCTTTCCCCCGACGATCCGCGGCGCAAGGCTAACATTATCGAGCACGCTCAGATGCGGAAACAGATTGAAATTCTGGAAGACCATCCCGACTTCCCGGCGCAGCCGGCGAAGGTGGCCGGAGGTGAGCCCGACCGGAACGCCGGCGATCGAGATCTCTCCTTCCTGCCACTCCTCCAGTCCGTTGAGGCATCTTAGCAGCGTGGATTTTCCGGAACCCGAGGGCCCGCACAACACCGTGCAACTTCCGCTCTCTATATCCATCGACACCCCGCGCAGGGCGCGCCAGTTGCCGAACCATTTGGAGAGCGACCGCACGGCGATCATTGCTTCGGCGCTCATCGCTGGCTCCCTGCGCCGAGGCGACGCAGCGACTGCACACGATCGGCATCGCGTTCAAGGCGGGCACTTACCTGCGACAGGGCGAAACAGAACGACCAGTAGACAAGGCCGACGAATATGTACCCTTCCGTCGCAAGCCCAAGCCATCTGGCATCGGACAAACCGGCCGTGACGATGTTGAGAAAATCGAACAACCCCACAACCATGACATAGGTGCTGTCCTTGAAGAGAGCTATCGCCGAATTGACGATGCCGGGCAGAACGGCCCTGAGTGCCTGCGGCATGACGACATATCCCTGGGTCGTCCAGTAGCCGAAGCCGAGGGCGCCGGCGGCCTCGGTTTGCCCGCGCCCGACACTCTGCAGGCCACCCCGCAGGATTTCAGCAAGGTAGGCGCTGGAATAAAGCGTGATGCCGGTCATGGCCAATCCGACGCGAGGTGTCTCGATGCCGGGCGGAAGAAACAGCGGCAGCATGATCACCGACATGAACAGGATGGCCACGAGCGGCATCCCCCGCCAGAGTTCGATGCAGCCGGCGCTCAGAATGCGGATCGCGGGAAGTTTGGAGAGCCGCCCGAGCGCCAGCATGATTGCCAGCGGGAAGGAGAGCACGAAGGCGCTCGTTCCAACCAGCATGGTCAGCAGCAGACCTCCCCATTTGTCCGACGGCACGGGTTCGAGACCGGTCACGCCGCCCGCGAGCAGCAAGAAAGCCACGAAGGGATAGAGGCCAAACCCGGTGACAACGACCTTGAGCCGGCCCCGGAAGTCGGGCGCCATCGCCAGTATCAGCAGGACCGGCGGTGCGATCAGCACGATCCAGGCGCGCCAACGTTGCGCCTCGGGATAGAAGCCGAACGCGAATTGCGGAAGGCGGCTGACCACGAACGCCCAGCACGCCCCGTTCGGGTCGCATCCGGTCCGGTCGGATGCCACCCAGGTCGCATCCACGACAGCCCAGTCGATGATCCTCGTGCCAAGCCTGAAGGCGAGGTAAGCCAGCCCCAGCGTGAAAAGCGTGCCGAAGGGATTGGCCGCGACAGGGGCAGACATACGTCTCCAGATGGTGGCTGGAGACGGAACCTGCCGGCGGGAGACGAGATTGGTCATGGCTCAGCGCTCCACCAGCGCGACACGACGGTTGTAGAGCCCCGTCGCCAATGCCACCGAGGCGCACAAGGACAGGTACACGCATGCCGTGATTGCCACGATCTCCACCGCGCGGCCTGTCTGGTTGAGCGAGGTGCCGAGAAACACGCTCACGAGGTCGGGGAACCCGACGACCGTGGCGAGAGCCGAGGCCTTGATGATCTGCGTATATTGGTTGGCTACGGGCGGGACCATGACCCGCAGCGCTTGCGGGACGATCACCAGCCGCAATACGAGCCTCGGGGGTAGGCCAAGCGCCGCCGACGCTTCCCGCTGCCCTGGCTGCACCGACTGGATCCCCGCCCGGACGATTTCGGCAATGAACGCGGCGTTGTAGATGGCCAGCGCCGCGACCAGCGAGACGAATTCCGGCATGAGCCTGACGCCTCCGCGAAAATCGAAGCCGGCAAGCACGGGCACCTGCCAGTCCAGGCTCGCAATCGCCAGGCCGGCAGCCACGAAGCCGGCCGCGACCAATGCCGTGAAGAGCCAGGGCGCCGATTCTCCCCGCCGGGAGTTGCTGTGGGCCAGCCAGGTTGCCGCGACCAGGGCAACGCCAGCCAAAAGGGCCGCCGCGACGACGAAACCTGCTTCGCTCGCCGTCGGGGCCGGCAAATAAAGGCCGCGGTTGCTGAGGAAGACAACGCCGCCGAGATCGAAGGCCGCGCGGACCGTCGGCAGCGAGCGCAGGATCACCGTCTGCCAAAGAAGCAGATGGAGAAGAAGCGGCAGATTGCGCACGGCTTCGACATAGAACCTGGCCGCCAGCCGAACCGGAATGCTGGGCGAGACCCTCGCGATCCCGACGATGAAACCGAGAATTGTGGCGGCCACGATGCCGATCGCCGCAACGAGGATCGAATTCAGCAGACCAGCCAGAAAGACCCTTGAGTAGGTGGATGTCGGCTCGACGGGGACGAGGCTGAAGGCCATCTTGAGCCCGGCTTCCTGCCAAAGGAAATCGAAGCCTGAGGCCAGGCCCCGCGCCTGCAGGTTTGCAACGGTGTTGCGGGCAAGGACGGCGACCAGGCCCCCGGCGATCAGCAGGACGATCGCCTGCTGCAGGAATGCCTTGCGCCGGGCCAGCCGCTGTCGTGGCCCCAAACGCGCACGTGGCTCGCCTGTGCCCGTGCTGGACCCGCTGTTGAAGCGGCTCGCCGATTCCTGCTCCAAGGCGACCATGCCCGTCTGCTCACCGGACGGGAGGAGCATACAGTAGCCCCCCCTTTGTCCACAAATTGTTCAGTCCGCGCGCCAACTTGACTGGGCTTCCGCTGCCGAGATTGCGCTCGAATATTTCGCCGTAGTTCCCGACAGCGGAGATTATTTTCACTGCCCAGTCATCGGCCAGGCCGAGTTTGGCGCCAAAGTCCCCCGTCTTTCCCAGCAATCTCTGGACTTCGGGATTCTCGGACTTGGAAGCGAGTTCGGCTACATTGGCCTGGGTTATGCCGAGCTCTTCGGCGTCGATCAGGGCGTAGAGGGTCCAGGCCGAGATGTCGCGGAAAGCCGGATCGTCCTGCTTCACGATCGGCCCGAGGGGTTCCTTGGAGATGATTTCATCGAGCACGACATAGGCCTCGGGATTGCTCAGGCCCAGCCGGCTCGCTGCCAGTCCGCCGCGTTCGTTGGTGTATGCGTCGCAGCGCCCGGCATCGAGATTGGCGAGGTTCTGTTCGCGACTGTTGGCGACGATTGGCGTGTATTCGAGTTTGTTCGCCCTGAAGTAGTCGGAAAGATTGAGTTCTGTCGTGGTGCCGGCCGAGACGCAGATCGAAGCGCCATTCAGATCGGCAAGCTTGGAAACGCCAGAGCTCTTCTTCACCATGAAACCCTGGCCGTCATACATGTAGATGCCGCCATAGTCGAATTTCATTTCCGTATCGCGGGAAAAGGTCCACGACGCCGCCCGGGCCAGCACGTCGACACTGCCGGACTGCAGGGCGGCAAAGGCGTTCTTGAATTCGAGAGGCGCGAACTTGACCTTGGCCGCATCACCGAGCAGCGCCGCAGCCAGAGCATGGCAGTAATCGACTTCAAGTCCCGTCCATTTGCCGGATTGGTCGAGCGTGCTAAGCCCTATGGCGGTTCCCGTGCTGACGCCGCAGACGAGCTCGCCACGCTGTTTGATCGCATTGACCGTGTCGCCCTCCGCGGCGACAGCGGGCATGGCGAGGACAACCAGCCCGGCAAGTCCCGATGTTGCGTATTTCATCATGACACTTCTCCTTCACCCTCTGTTGGTTCAGTCGCCGCATCGTCCTCCGGGCCTTCCCATCCCCGGAGCCGACGCGGTCATTCGGCCGCAGCTTCCCGGCCACGGCGGTAGCGAGCAAGTCCTTCCTCGACATCCTCGATGAGGTCGTCCGGATGCTCCAGCCCAATGCTGAAGCGGACAAGAGGCCCTAACTCCTGCCAGGGTGTGACGGTACGAGCGCCGTCGAGCCTTGCCGGCGCCACAAGACTGTGAAGTCCGCCCCAGCTCGCGCCGATCCGAAACAGCCTGAGCTGCTCGAGAAAGGCGGCAAGATCGCGCCCGTGACCGGGATGAAGCGCGACCGAGAATACGCCACTCCCGCCTTGGAAATCGCGCAGCCAGAGGTCATGGCCGGGATCGCCGGAAAGCAGCGGATAAAGGACGCGCGCGACGCTCGGATTGCCGCGCAGACGCTCGGCTATCTTCAACGCGCTGGCGGTCTGCCGCTCCAGGCGAGCGGCCAGCGTTCCCAAGCCACGGAGAGCGAGAAAACAGTCATCGGGAGAGGCCCCGAGCCCAAGGTGCCGGCTGACGTCCTTGAGGCGACGAAACAGGTCCTCCGACGCGACGGTGACGCTTCCCAGGAGGAGGTCCGAATGGCCCCCGATGTGCTTTGACAGCGCCTGGACGGCGATATCGGCGCCATGGCGCAACGCCTTGAAGCCGATCGGCGAGGCCCATGTTCCATCGACCGCGACGAACGCGCCGCCGGAATGGGCGGCTTCGGCTATGGCGGGAAGATCCTGCACCTCCATGGTGAAGGAGGCCGGCGATTCCGCCCAGACTAGCCTGGTCCGGGGGCGCAGCAGCGCCGCTATGCCACCTCCTATCCGCGGATCGTAAAAGGTCGCCGTCACACCGATCGCGGACAGAAAGCCTTCGGCGGCCGCGCGGGCGGGCCCGTAGACGGCATCCGGCAAAAGAACGTGATCGCCCGGGTGCAGCAATGCCAGATTGGTGACGGTGATGGCTGCCATGCCAGACGGCACGATAAGGCAGCGCGCGCCGCTCTCCAGAGCAGCGACGTGGGCAGCCAGATTGCGCGAAGCCGGATGGCCATACAGGCCGTAGGAATAGCCGTCATAGAACTGGCTGTGCCGGGACTGGAAGCCTTCGACCGTTGGAAAGACAATCGTCGAGGCGCGGTGGACGGCCGGTGTGAGAGCCCTGAACGGCTGTTCGCCGACATCGGTGTGCAGAAGCAGCGTTTCGTCGTGCATCGAGGATCCCCGACAGAAATTCGATGTCATTAGACGGTTGCGCGCATCTGGGTTCAAATATTAAATCCCGACGAAGTTATTCAGAAATGTTATATCGGACCGGAAAAGGACCGTGAATTTCCGTCAGATCGAAGCGTTCAGGACAGTCATGGCGTGCGGTACGACCACTCGCGCCGCCGAGATATTGCGCGTTTCGCAACCAGCCATCAGCCGGCTGCTGGGCGATCTGGAGCGTGCGACGCGGCTGAAGCTCTTTGACCGGAGCAAGGGCCGCATCCGGCCGACCGCCGAAGGACACGCCTTCTACCATGAGGTCCGTCGCGCATTCATAGGCCTGGAGCAACTGCATTTCGCCGCCGAGAACATCCGCAGCTTTTCCGCCGGCACCGTTCGCGTTGCAAGTCTGCCGGTGCTTGGCCATGCTTTCCTGCCGCGTATCATTGGAGCGTTTTGCAAGGACTATCCCGGCCTTTCCGTGCTGCTGCACATCCGCAGTTCCGAGGCGGTTAAGGACCTTGTCGCATCTGGACAGTTCGATCTGGGTTTCGCGGCCGATGAAATCGACCGCGCAGGCGTCCAGGCGCGGATTTTTTCGGCGCCGGACGCAGTCGGCATCCTGCCCGCCGGTCACGCTTTGGAGGACAAGGCCGTGCTGACACCGGACGATCTGGCCGATCAGCGGTTTGTTTCGCTTGCCAGCGAGGATGCCGCGCGAGCCAGGATCGACCGGGTCTTCGAAGCGGCCAACATACGGCGCAGAATCGTCGTCGAAACCCAATACTCGGTCACGATCTGCAATCTCGTGCGCAACGGCGTCGGCGTGGCGCTCATCAATCCGCTCGCGCTGGACGGGCTCGATCGAACCGGACTGACCATACGACCCTTCCGCCCGCCGGTTCAGTTCAGGACGCTGTTGATAACGCCGCCGAACGACCTTTTATCCCAGGCCAGCCGCTCCTTCATCGAGATGGCGGAACGCGAGTTGGAAGACCGGTGAACGCAATCGGGCAACACAAACCGTTTTTTACGCCACCGTCCAAATCGCAATCTTCCCATCACGGTTGCGAGGTCTGCGTCTCGCGTGCGGCATCCGATCCCCTGCCCCCTGCCCGCCTCAAACTCCCGACCGGACCGGAAACACACCTTCGTGCAGGAACTCATTCTCCTGCCAGGCGATGTGGTACGCCCACTTGGCGCCAAATCACCGAGAGTCGGCAGCACAGATGATTTTGATTTGCGCGGTCGGTGCGACAATGACTCCGATGTTCGCGCCAGGCGATCAAAGTGGCTTTTCGGCCGATTCCCACCGCGGCATCGGCGGAGGCCGGCATCATCCAGCGATTGGTCCAGAACCTGTGACGCAAACCTGGCCGGCATTGCCGACGATGCTATGGGTGACGCATCTGGCAGCGAGTTCCAAGGGCTTGTCCCGTGCTGGCCAACAACGCCATCGCTTTCCTTGCCGGCAAGCCCCTCTTCGAGTGATGAGTGGCTGGGCGACGCAGTATCGACGGGAACGTGGAGGCAGCAGCCGGACGATGAAGGCCAACTGCTGCCTACCGCGGTCAGCGTGCGATTCGCTCCGGGCTGTAGCCGGCGCTGCGGATAGCCTCGGCGGCGCGGGCCTCGTCGCCATCCACAGTGACGCGGGAGTTGGCGAGATCGATATTGAACTTGGCGCCGGGCAGCGTCTGTTCGAGCGCTTTCGTAACCACGCCAGCGCAATGGCCGCACGTCATGTCGGACACGAGAAAAGTGACGCCGCTGGCGGGAGCCGGCGTCGCGCCCGCCTTTTCGGACTCATTGTGATGATGGGCTTCATGGTGATGGGCTTCGCACATTGTTATCTCCAATAGTCAGGATGAAGACCATCACCCTGCGGGATACCAACATGGGAAGGTCAAGAGCTTTTTTATGGACATTGAGCAGAGCGCGAGGAGGAGGCCCAAATGGCTGATTTCCACGTAGCAGAGCCCCAACGTTGCTACCCTATCGGATCCGGCCTGCTGCATCCAGCTGCGCGCGCCCGTAAACGGCCGCATCCTGAGGATCCTCCAAGAGAGCGAAGGCATGGTGCAGGCGGGCGCGCCGCTTATCGAGATCGGCGATGCGCTGGATCTACAGGTGACTATCGACCTGCTTTCGACCGATGCTGTCCAGGTAGTTAAAGCCAGGCGCCTTGGTTCATATAGACGGATGGGGCGGTTCCACGTTGGAGGGGAAGGCGACTCGCATCGATCCGGCCGGCTTCCTCAAGGTTTCCGCACTCGGGCTCGAGGAGCCGCGTGTCCATACGGAGATCGACCTCGTCGACCCGCCTCAGGCTTAGTCGGGGCTGGGACACGACTATCGGGTAATCGTGCATGTTACCAGTTGGCGTGATGGCAATGCTATCGCCGTTCCCGTAGCCGCCCTGTTTCGTCAAGGCGACGACTGGGCCGTGTATCTCGTCAAAGACGGGAGGGCTCACTCAACCGTCGTCAAGATCGATCATCGAAACGAGCGGCTGCCGAGTCTGGCCTATCGGAAGGCGATCAGGTCGTGCTGCGCCCGAGCGACGGAGTGGGCGACGGCGCGGCGGTCTCGGAGCGCAACATCCGATAGAGCCAAGCCTCCGAGTCTGGAACTGACGCTTATTGTTTGGGACCTGGCGCTTCGGCAGGAGACACGGCCGCTTGGGCTACCCCAAGCGCTGATAACAGTTGCTCGTGCGTGCGAATGTCATGGAAGCTGAGCGTGGTCGGCTGCATCACCGCCAGCACCGTGTCATCCGTGGTAACTTGGTCGCCGACGTGATGCGGCGGCGAGATTCTAAGAACCTTGCCGGCGATCGGCGCCGACACCGTATAGACGTGCCGTACCTAGGTCTGGGCTTCGTCATCGACCGTCACGTCCATCGGTTCTTTCGTTACTGTCGCCAGGTCGACCGCGACCAGCTGCTCGCCAAGAACCCGAGCAGCACATGTCCAGCTCGGGAGGTCAGAAATAAACCTTGCTGGTGTTCCCGGTTTGAATGGTGATGCATCGACATCCAATCTCCTATTCGACGACGAGCCGGCCGCGGAACATGCCCATGGGGCATGAAAAACCGAACTCGCCTGGTTCCTTGGGCATCAGCTCAACAGCGACGGTTTCACCCGTCGGCAGATCGGCGCTCTTCTGGAAATCGGCGAAGATCACCTTGTCCGAGCAGGAGGCGGTCTCCTCTCGGCGGAAGTTCAGCCGGACCGGGCGGCCGCTACGGACGATGACCGTGTCGGGCGTATAGCCGCCCTTCACCAGGATCATCGCCTCCTGGTAGCCGCCGCTGGCTTCTGCGGCGCGGATACCCTTCGAACGCTTGAGCCAGAAGAACCAGATGATGAATGCGACCAGACCGATTCCGGTGACGGTCACTATCCAGCGATCGGGTGTCATGAGCCTGTCCTCCTTGGCTGAAAGAAGCGCAAACGGTTGGCGTTGGTGACCACGGTCACAGAGCTGAAGGCCATGGCGGCGGCCGCGATGAGGGGGGAGAGCAGAAGCCCGATGAACGGGTAGAGCACGCCCGTCGCAACCGGGATGCCCAGCGCGTTGTAGCCGAAGGCCCCGACGAGGTTCTGGCGGACGTTGCGCATCGTCGCCCGGCTGATCTCGATAGCCGTGACGACACCCATCAGGCTGCCCCTGATAAGCGTCACGTCGCTCGCCTCGATGGCGACGTCGGTTCCGGTACCGATGGCGAAGCCGACATCGGCCTGGGCGAGCGCCGGCGCATCGTTGACGCCGTCGCCGACCATGCCCACCGACTTGCCTTCGAGCTGCAGCTTATGCACCTCGTGCGCCTTGTCGTCCGGAAGAACTTCCGCCAGCACGCGATCGATGCCGACTTCACGGGCGATCGCCCGACCCGTGCGTTCGTTGTCGCCGGTCAGCATCACCACCTCGATGCCGAGTCCTTTCAGGATTTCGATCGCCGCCCGGGAGTCCGGCTTCACGGTGTCGGCGACCGCGATCAGCCCGGCCGCCTGTCCGTCGACCGCGACGTACATCGGCGTCTTGCCTTCGTTGGCGAGGCGCTCCCATTGCGGCTGCAGCGCGTCAGCAGGAACATTCCGGTCGCGCATCAGCTTGGCGTTGCCGAACAGCACATCATGGCCGTCAACCCGTCCACTGACACCGTGACCCGGGATGGCCGCGAAACCTTCAGCCTCGACCAACTCGATCCTCCGCGCCTCGGCGCCCTTGACGATGGCCGAGGCCAGCGGATGCTCGGAGCCGCGCTCCAGGGAAGCGGTGAACCGAAGGACGGCGCTCTCTTCGTGGCCCGGCGTGACGACGACGTCGGTCAGCGCCGGCTCGCCCCTGGTGATCGTCCCCGTCTTGTCGAGGATGATCGCATCGAGTTTTTCGGCCGCCTGCAGCGCATCTCCGGAGCGGATCAGGATTCCGTTTTCCGCTCCCTTGCCGATGCCGACCGTGAGCGAGGTCGGCGTCGCAAGGCCGAGGGCGCAGGGACAAGCGATGATCAGCGTGGTGACCAGGATGACCGTGGCATAGATCAGCCGCGGCTCAGGCCCGAAATCGTACCAGGCCACGGCCGCCAGGATCGCGACGATCATGACCGCTGGCACGAAGTAACCCGAGACGGTATCCACCACGCGCTGGATCGGCGCCTTAGACCCCTGCGCGTCCTTCACCATGCGAATGATGCTGGCGAGCGCGGTATCCTTGCCGACCTTGGTCGCGGTGAAGCGGAAGCTACCTGTCTTGTTGAGCGTGCCGCCGATGACCTCGTCGCCGGCCTGCTTCTCGACCGGCATGGATTCGCCGGTGATCATCGACTCGTCGATAGCGCTCGATCCGGCGCTCACCTTGCCATCGACCGGAATCTTTTCGCCTGGACGGACGATCACCGTGTCGCTGACCAGCACCTCCTCGACGGGGAGGTCGATTTCCTTGCCCTCGCGCACGACTCTTGCCGTCTTCGCCTGCAGCCCGATCAGCTTCTTGATCGCCTGCGAGGTCCTGCCCTTGGCCTTGATCTCCAAGGCGAGACCCAGCACGACGAGCGCGACGACGACGTCGGTCACATCCCAGAAGACTTCGGCCAGCGCCATTTTGGGAAAAATCCCTGGCCACGCGACTGCAACGACCGAGTAGAGGAACGCCGCCGTGATCCCGATCGCGATCAGCGTGTGCATGTTGGCCGCGCGGTGCTTCAGCGCGTCCCACATGCCGACAAAGAACTGCGATCCCGACCACAGCAGGACGGGCAGGCTCAGCACACCAAGCAGCGCCCAAACGACTCGGCGCGTGTCGCTGCCCATGGGCATCCACTCGCGCAGTCCCGGAATGAGATCGGGATAGCTGAGCGCCATCACCGGGACGGAGATGACGGCGGCGAGCCAGAACCTCCGCATCAGGCTGCGGTATTCCTGCTCGTTCGCCGCCTCGGCTGGGTCAAGCGTCTCGTCTGTGGGTTCGTACTTCGGCTCGGCTACTCTGTAGCCCGCGGACTCGATGGATTTGCGGAACTCCCGGAAATCGGCTCTCTCCGGCTGATATTCTATGTCGACCGCGTTCGGCCCGAGACTGGCCCGGGCGGAGACGACGCCAGGGGTCATCTTCAGTGCCAACTCGACGCGAATGACGCACGAACTGCAGTGCATGTTCTTGACGGGAATGCGCGTCATTGCCGTGCCAACCGAATAGCCGCTCGACCGGATCGCCCGCAACAGGTCCGCGATCTTGACGCGTGACGGATCGTAGTCGATGTTCGCCGTGCCGGTCTTGAGGTTCACCGAGGCCGAGTTAACCCCCGCTACTGCCAAGATGGCCTGCTTGATCGCTGGCGGGCAATGTGGGCCGGCCATTCCACCGATACGCAAGGTAAGCGACTCGCGCCCGCTTGCCGGATCGCCAGGCGATCGGTCGGAAATTGCGGCGTCTGTCCGCATGTTCATTGGTTTTCTCCTCGAAAGGCATCCACTGGAGCTTGCTTTGGCTCAGGACAAAGAGCGATTTTCGCCGGCAAACGTCAGTCTCGCCGAGCAGGTCGCGTCAGGAAACCGAACGGAGGAGGTCGAAAGGCGGCGTCCGACTTGGTCAGCGCCAAGCCGGATTGGTCGAGGAAAGCAAGCGGGCAAGGGCCCGGTTTAAAGCCGATGTTCGGCATTGTTGCCAAAACGGCTGCGGAACAACCAAAGCAATGACCGTCTGCAAACAGACCGCAATTGGCACGTGCTACGTGGCAACCTGATTCATCTGGAGCCGCTCCCGATAGAATGGTCGTTGTCGAGATCGCCCTGTCGACTTTGCAATCAGCAATTGGCTGGGCGCCGTCGCCTGCCGAAACAGCTTGCAGAGCATCGAAGTGGTGCTCTGCAAGTGCCTTGCCCGAAGGCATCAGAAGGAAGAGCGCAAGCCCGATAGCAAGCATAGTCGCACCAAAGGTACCGCCTGCGGTTCGATAGTCTTGCTGCCGGATCTTCCAGGATCGTCCAAACACAGCGAGGCTTCCAATCCCTTCACATTTGCACAATGTCCGGCTCAGTTCCAACGCGCTTTGACGTACATCAATCCGATCGAATCCACGGCTTTTGAGAAGCTGCCAGGCTGCGCTCAGCCATAGCGATGCACATTAAGGACGAATCGCCGCAGCGCACCCGCACGTCGCCGACATCATCCGCGCGACGGCATTGCCGACGTTGCAATCGCCGTTTAGGACGATGATAAAACGACGATATCGGGGGCGTTCTTGGCAGAAGGGCAGTCGAACATCTCGGACTTCTTCAAGACGATGAAGGTCCGTTTCGAGAAATGTCTGGAGCCGACACTTTCCTGTGCGGAGGGAGCCATTAGTGCTCATTCCGTCCAGAATGCGACGTCTCTTGGCATCATCACTGACGACAATCACGTTTATGAGATGCGCATGCGGATCAAGAACGGCGCGCCGCAATGCGCCTTCGAGAAGGTCGGGCGCAACCAGGCATCCACGTTTCCGGGCTTCTGCGGGCGTCACGACACGGAGATCTTCAAGCCCATTGACACGAAACCGCTGTCGCTGGAGGACGCAGAGCAACTTTTCCTTATCGCCTATCGGTCGGTCACACGGGAGCTACACACCGTGATGGAGGCCGCGATGCGCCTGCAGATGACGCTACAGCGGCAGATAGCTGCCGGGGTTGTACCCAAGGACGAGCCATCGGCAGCTATGATGGAAGCGACCGCGCACATGATGAAGGCCTGGGGCGTATGGAAGCATCGCGTCGAATTCTACGATCGGCCGTTGGTGAAGCGCCGGTTTGCCGATGTTGGCCATTCGATATTCGTGATCGAGGGTCGCAAGCCCGTGTTGGCCTCGTCCTCGTTCTTTTCCGTTGATGACAGGCCGTGGGGTAAGCGTTTCGCGGGTGTGACGCTCAATGTCATCCCGACGTCAACGACGGAGGCCGCTGTCATCGTGAGCTATCCGAAGGAGCAGTCCGGGAAGGCCCGGCGCTATGTCGCGCCGATCTTTCTCAAGAGCGGGGAAGAGCGGCTGTTCGCACTCTCGCACATCCTTGTCGACCGAGCCGAGAACTTCTTCGTGTCGCCGACCCATGTTGAGGGTTGGCCGGCCGAGAAACGCAAGTTGATCGAAGAGGCGTTCATCGGCACGGTCATCCGGGGGGAGCCGGCGAAGCCGTCACCGGACTTGATGCTGTTCTGATGTAGGTGACTCGCCCTGGTCGAATGGGCGCGGCCGATCGCCCAGCGCATGGCTACCGTGACCGGGACTGGAAGACGCGGGCCGGCACGGTCGAGCTGCGCATTCCGGGCGAAGAGGCCTATTCGCTGGCAATCTTGCTACTTGAGGACATGGCGCGTGCCGGCCGAAATCCCCCGCATTGACAGCCGGCTGGGGCGACCTGCTCGGACGAATGACGAGGCACTTGACGTGACTGCAAACGGGGGCATGCTCGGCGGGCGCGGCCCGACCCACGGAGTCACATCATGCAGTGGTCCTACCCGATCTTCCGTGTCGGCGATACCGAGATCCGCATCCACCTGACCTTCCTGCTGCTGCTCGCCTGGATCGGCATCGCCTATTTCCAGGACGGTGGAATGTCGGCTGCGATCGAGGGCGTCGGCTTCATTGGCGCCGTGTTCGCCTGCGTGGTATTGCATGAGCTCGGCCATGCCGCGGCCGCTAGTCGCTACGGCATCCGAACTCCAAAGATCACGCTCTTGCCGATCGGCGGCGTCGCGCAGCTGGAGCGCCTGCCCGAGAAGCCGTCGGAAGAGATCGTCGTGGCGCTCGCCGGCCCGCTGGTCAATGTCGTCATTGCCTCTTTTCTCGTCGTCGCGCTCGGGACCACCGTCGGTATCGACGCGCTGACGTCGATGGATAACCCGCGTGTCGCGTTCGTGGCTCGCCTCGCCGCCGTCAACATCTGGCTGGTCCTGTTCAACCTCATTCCGGCCTTTCCGATGGATGGCGGGCGCGTGCTGCGCGCCTTGCTCGCCACGCGCTACAACCGCCAGCGCGCGACGGAGATTGCAGGGACCGTCGGTCAGTTCGCGGCCTTCGCCTTCGGCTTCATCGGTCTCGTCGCCGGCAACGTGCTGCTCATATTCGTTGCGATCTTCGTCTACCTCGCCGCCACCGCGGAAACGCAGGCGATGGGGCTTGAGGCAGCGGCGCGTGTCGTTAGCATCCGCGACGTCATGATCAGCCGGTTCGAAAGCCTGCCGGCGACCGCGACCCTGGACGAGGCGGCACAGGCTCTGTTGCGCACGACGCAACACGAGTTCCCGATCGTCGACGTTGGCGGCAGGCTGCGTGGCGTGCTGACGCGTACGGGGCTCGTCGCCGGCCTGCAGCAGCGCGGTGGTCAGACTCCTGTGATCGAGGCAATGGCCGCAAATATCCCGGTGGTTCGCGACGATGAGAAGCTCATCAAGGCGCTCGAACCCCTGAAGAAGGGAGCTGCACCTGCCGTCGGCGTGGTGGATGCCAAGGGCCGTTTGGTCGGCTATGTCATCATCGAAAACATCGGCGAGTTGATGCTGCTGCGCAGCGCCGTCGCAAGCTGACAGATCTCGGTCGGGCCGCGGGCCATGGATATACGGCTAGTGCGGGAGATGCACTTGCGCTGGCTCTCGCCGAGGTGGCTCGACGGGAGATCCATACCATTACCACCGTGTTTTTAGGATCGATAGTCGGAAGCCGAACGGCTCAAAGGGCCGGCATGATGCTCGACGATTCCATTTTTGCTCTTGTATGTCTGGAAATCAGACATTATGTTCTAACTGCGTCCTAGAAAGACACAGCGATGGTCACCGATACACTCGCCCCTCCGTCCGCCAAGATCGCGCCATTCCCTTTGGCGGCGGTAGAAGCTAAATTGCGCGACGAGCTGATCGAGGCCGTGAAGATAGAGGCATCGATTAGAGGCATATCCCTGCCTGTCGCGCCGGCACAGGTATCCAAGGCGGCCGTTCACGTGGACTCGTTGGTGGTCGTTTCCATTCTCTGCGCCGTTGAGCCGATCGTCGGCTTTGAGCTGCCTGAAAGCGTTGTGCGCGCCGGCGGGTACACTTCGGTGGAAAGCGCGCTCGGACATCTAATGCCGGGTCTGGAAAAAGAGTGGACCAAGAAGAAAGGAGCGAAGCCATGAGCGATCTCGCACTTCATCAGGATAGCGATGACGAGGCACGCCGCAGCCTGGGCGATCGACTACGCGAAGCTCGCAAGTATCTGGGTCTCAAGCAGGAGGAGGTCGCGACCTATCTGAAGATCCCTCGAACAGCTCTCACGGACATTGAGAATGGGCAACGCCGCGTCGAAGCGATAGAGCTGGCGCGCCTCGCCAAGCTGTACCGTCAGCCCGTCGGATACTTTACTGGAGAAGACGCTGCCGCGAGCTTGCCTATCGACGTAGCACATCTCGCGCGTAAGGCTGCCGACCTCTCAGAGCAGGATCGTGACGAGCTTGGGCGCTTCGCCGAATACCTGCGCGCCCGATCGCGCTCCGCGCGAGGCTGATCGATGGTGGCTGCGGATTATCAGGGCGCAGTCCGCGCTGGCACGATGGCCGCAGCGCGGCTGCATCAGCAACTTGACCTGCGCCAGGAGATTGAGGTGGTGGGCGGCAATGTCGACGTCTTTGCCGCTATTCATACGCTCGACTTGCCGCTCCTCGTGCGCCCTCTTCAGGGGCTCCTCGGCGCTTATCTGAGCGTGCCTGGACCAGGTGTCCTCGTTACGACCCAGCGCCCGATGAGCATCCAACGCTTTACGGCAGCTCATGAACTCGGCCATTTCCGCCTACAACATCAACCAAGTTTGGATGATGAGAGCATCCTGCGGCGCATGCCGCTGCAGGCACAGCCGGGAAGTGATTTCCAGGAAGTCGAGGCCGACGCCTTCGCAGTTGAATTCATGATGCCACGCTGGCTGGTTGCCTGGCACGCGGCTCGGCAAAGCTGGACGGTCCCCGACTTTCGGCGGCCGAACGTGGTTTACCAGCTCTCGTTGCGGATCGGGGCCAGCTATGAGGCGACCTGCTGGACGCTCACCCGCCACAGGTTCATCCAACCGGCACAAGCGCGAGAGCTTCTTCAGACCCAGCCGCGTGAGATGAAAGTCGCTTTGCTCGAAGCTTATCGCCCACAGGATTATCGCGGTGATGTCTGGTTGCTGACCGAGCGCGACGCCGGGGCGCGGATCGACGGAAGCCGCAACGACCTGTTCGTTCTGCGCCTTGAGGAGCATAGTGGCGGGGGTTATCTGTGGGACATCGATCAGCTCAAGGCGAGCGGGTTCGCCATCGTCCGCGATGACCTGCAAGCGATCGACGCCGAAGGCGTCGGTAGCCCTGTCATCCGGCGTGTAACGGCGGCACCACCGGACACCTATCGAGGACGCCTCGCGATCGACGAGCGTCGTCCCTGGGATCCGAACCCTCCTCTTGCCACCCTCTCCGTGGACGTCGATCTGACAGGCCCCGAGCAAGAGGGGCTTTCCCGTGCCGAGCGGCGGAGGCTGCTAGAGGCCGCATGAGGGACATCACTTTTTCGGTCGATCTGCGGGCCTCTTTCGGACCGGCCCGCAATCAGGGAGCGCGCCCCACCTGCCTCGCTTTCGCAGCAAGCGATACGCATGCCGCCGTGCGCGAAGGCTGGGCCCCATTGTCCTGCGAGTACGCCTTCTATCAGGCACAGCGGCGTGCCGGCCGGCCACCAAGTACGGGTGCCCTTCTGCCCTCCGTGCTGGAAGCGCTTCGCGAGAATGGGCAGCCCGAGGAGAGCGGCTGGCCCTATCTCGCCGCAACGCCAGCAGATGTGGCATCATGGATGCCTCCGCAAGAGGTCGGCAAGCTGTTCGGTCGCAACGGCGCCAGGGCTACGCACTCGATCGATCAAGTCGTCCAGGAATTGGATCACGGCCGACCGGTAATCGTCCTGACGATATTGTCGCGCGCTTTCTATCGACCGAACCCCCAAGGGGTCGTCGACCCCGCAGCCGACGAGCAACCGGAGCCTGCCCGGCGCCATGCGGTGATCGCTGTTGGCCACGGGATCGTTGACCGCCAACGTGCCATTTTGGTGCGCAACAGCTGGGGCTCGAGCTGGGGCGATGCCGGCTACGGCTGGCTTACAGAGCGGTTTCTTGGCTCTCGTATCTACGCCGCCGCAACCCTATTGGAGGAGGTCGATGTATCTGCCCATTCCGCCGCAGCCTGACTGCGCGACCGCGTGGCGCGAAGCTGTGCGCGCTGTCGATGGTCGGCCAGGCCATTCGGCTTACAACGTGATCATTGACGTTGCGGACCCCATCGCCAAAGCGACCTTGGCCGACGCCAGGATTGCGATCGTCGACGAGTTCCTCTCCGCCTGTGACAAATCTGTCGAGACAGTCGCAAATACGATTTTCCCGGCGGGCCTCTATCGCCGCTACGGCGCACCGGCCTTCTTCGACGTGTTCGGCAACAACGTCCTGAAGAAAGTTCGCCGCAGCGGGCGCTGGTCCGGTTATTATTTCGAGCGCATGTTCCAGTATCCGGCCCGCTCGGGTGAGCCGACCAATCAGCTTTGGGACATCGTCACACGACTCCGCGATGAGGACGTACGCGCTCTGAATAAATTCGAACTATCGCTGTTCGACCCGGCCAGGGATGTCGACAATTCCCCCTACGGAGGGCAGTGTCTCAGCTTCATAAGTTTCAAGGTCATACCGGGCGCAGAAAAGACGCTGACGTTGACCGCGATGTATCGCAATCACTTTTACATCGAAAAGCTGCTGGGCAACCTAATGGGCCTCGGCCGCTTGATGGACTTCGTTGCGCACGAAGCAAGTCTCAAGGTCGGCGCGCTCACGGTCATTTCCACTCATGCTGAAATCGACCAACCGAGGCGCAACGGAAAGGCGGCCAGCCGCTCGGAGATCGCAGCGATGATCGCCGAATTCGATCAGGCGGCCGCTCCTCTTAAAGCGTGAGTTCCGGAAAGCTACAGGTCGAGCGTCTGTTGGGCGTCATCGGTGTTCGCCAGGCCGTAGATCTGACTGACCCCCGAGATGAATTCGGCGTGGCCGCCATAGCTCGGATGGCGGACAACTTCGACCGGAATGTCAATATTATTTAGGGCCAATCCTGCATCGCGACCGATCGCCACGATCCTGCGTGGCTTGATCATCGCAATGAGCGCGGTGAGCAAAGGCCACGTGGCTTCACGTTCGGCTCTGGTATGGCAGCGATTTGAGAAAGGGTCGTCGGCTTCGTGCGGATGGAGTGGGAAGATGTTCCACAACACTGCGGGCTCACCGATTTTGGTCAAAATGCTCCACACGATGGCCGCCGTCCGTTCCCCGACAGCCGGTCCTCGAGTTGCGCGATCCAATGCAATCCCGCCCATGAGCGCAGCCGCCTGATTCAAATGAACCTCGTCTGTCAGGGGGACACCCGTTCTCCGGCCTCCTCGATACCCAAGATCGCGCGCGATCCAGATCGTATCGACGTGCGATTCGATCGCCGCATCCAAGCACCGCACAAGGTTGCGCCGCCGGACGCGTGCTGCGTCTGATCGATCGTGGGTCGGGCAGCAGTCGGCATAAGGGTTGAAGACCGAAGGCAGGTGGGTCTGGGCAAGGGCGTCGGCAAATGATCTCGGCGTTTTCAAGGTAATGTCTCGATTGTAAGGCGACGATTATGGATGTCGATGTGAAGGCGCCCGCGCCGATGCTCGCGCAGAAAGCGGAAAGCGGCATAACCTTGCAAGATTGCTTCCTCCCATAGCCACAGCGGAATTTGCTCGGCTTCATAACCTGCGACGAATTGGCGGACGTGTTTCAGCATGTCGAACGGCAGCTCACCTGGCTTCACGTCGGCGAAGAAATCCAGCGCGACGGCCTGCCCGAAAATCCAGGTCGCGACGCCTTCTTCGATGAGAGTGGCACGCGCTCCATCCTGCGCCTCGTCGATCTTGGGATCGCTTTTACGTTTGAGGTGGAACAGGGCGCGTATGACCGGCGACCATGTGAGGACCGCGACATAGGCGTAGTGGAAGACATCGTGAAAGCGATAGTCGTCCGCCGTCATGGCATTATCGGTCAGCCGATCGCCGATGTTAACGCCGTTGCAGCGCTGAAACACATAGGTCTGACCACGAACCGAGCGCTCGAAGACGTCGACGTAGAGTTCCCGTGGCAACTGTTCCTCGGGGTCAGCAGACACGTCCAGAGCTGGCGGATAGAGGCGCTCGTGTGGCCATCGATCGAAAATCTTGCTCAGATTTTTGACCGCAGCCGCCTCGAGTGTGACACCGGCCTCGTTCGCGGCTTGGATCAGGGTCCGCATAATCGCAGCAAGGCTGTCTGCCAAAGCTGATTGATTTGCTGATGAGCGACCTATTGCGTGCTCTGTCACGAGCAGGCCAACTTCGCCTGCAAGTTGGAGCAATGTCTTCTCGAATGCGGGACTGGGTTCCAATCCGCGAGGCATAATTGCTGGCTGCAGGGATGCAAACGAAAGCGCAGAGTCGGGC
>RXJA01000447.1 GCA_003963455.1 Hyphomicrobiales bacterium | reverse complement strand
CGCTGAAGACGCTGAAGTGACGGAGACGGCGATGGCCAACCATCCGATCAGCATCGACAGCGCCGGCGGCGAATATATGGAAGCCGTGCTGGTGGTCGCCTGGGCGGCCAAACCGGGCGATCCGGTCAAGGCCGGCGACCTCATCGTCACCGTAGAGACGGCCAAGGCTGCAACCGAGATCGAAGCCGACCGCGATGGCTGGCTGGCGGACATCTTCTTCACCGAAGGGCAGGAAGCGCCGGTGGGCGCCGTGCTCGGCACCATCGCGGACGAGAGGCCCGCGGGTCGGGCGGCCTCGACCGGCACGCCGGCCCCGACATTGTCGGCGGCCAGTCCTCCTCTCGCGACCAACGATGCCTCTTCCCCCGCCAGCCAGACCGGTACGCGCGCGATCGCAAGCCCTCTTGCCCGTCGGCTTGCCGCCGCGGCGGGGCTCGACCTGTCGACCATTTCGGGAAGCGGCCCCAGGGGGCGCATCAAGAAGCGCGACATCGATGCCGCTCTCGCCGCGCATCCGGACGAGCCTGGCGGCACCCGGGCGTCGCGAGCCGCGTTGGCGACGTCACCCGCGCCTGCATCAGCGCGGCAAACGGCGCCGGTGGTCCTGCTCCATGGCTTCGGGGCGGACCGCTCGGCCTGGCGGCAGGTCGTGCCATTGCTCGAACCCGGAATCGAGACGATCAGCCTCGACCTGCCCGGCCACGGCGCGGAGGCAGCGCGGCCTGCGAAGGACATCGAGGAAATCGCCTTCAACCTCTCCGATCGCCTGGAAGCCATGGGCGTACGGGACGCCCATCTCGCCGGCCATTCGCTGGGCGGCGCGGCGGCTCTTGCGCTCGCCCGGCTAGGGCGTCTCACCGTGCGCTCCGTGACCCTTTTCGCCCCGGGCGGGCTCGGACCCGAGATCAATGCGGGCTTCATCGCCGGGCTTGCCCGCGCGACAAATGCCCAGGCGCTGGAGCGCTGGCTGACGGTCATGGTCGGCGATGCGGGAGCCCTGCCAGCCGCCTACGCGCAAGCGGCGGTCAGGCAGATGGACAAGACCGGTAACCGCGATGCGCTGGTGGCGATGGCCGAAAGCCTGTTCCCGGACGGAACGCAGGGCTTCGACCTGACGACGGCGCTTGCAGCGCTTGGCGTGCCGACGCGGCTGGTCTGGGGCAAGCTCGACCGCGTCATACCGCCCGCCCACGCGGCCCGCGCGCCGGGTTTCGCCGCGGTCCATCTCCTCGACGGCATCGGCCATGTGCCGCAGATGGAGGCGCCGGCGCTGACGGCCAGGCTCATCGCGGAGACGGTTCGCAGCTGCGGCTGAGCCGAATCGACAGATCAAGACACGATTTCAGCGGCGCAAGAGAATCGCCGGACCAGTATGCCAGAAGGAGTGACCGAGATGATCTTCGACCATCGCACCTACACCGCCCGCCCCAACAAGCTGTCGCATTTCCTCAAGCTCTATGAGGATGTCGGCCTGCCGATGCAGCGGCATTATCTGGGCGAGCCTTTCGGCTTCTTCCAGACCCATATCGGCGATCTCTCGCGCACGGTGCATTTGTGGAAATATGCCAGCCTTGCCGACCGGGAGGAGCGCCGCGATCGCATGGAAGCCGACCCTGAATGGCAGGCCTACCGGCGCAAGGTCATCGAGACCGATTATCTTCTCGACATGCGCAACCAGATCCTGAAGCCCGTCTCCTTCTTCAATCCCGGCGAATAACATGGACCTGAATTTCTCGGCCGAAGGGCAAAGCTGGCCGATACGGCTCACAAGCGATGCCGAGCGCACCCGCCGGGCGCTGCTTTCGGCCCTGCCCATGCGCCTGCAACTCCACACGCCCAAGATCGCCGGCAGCCACATCTACTGGCACGCGCCCTTCGTGGAGGATCCGGAAGGCGCGACGCATGTGCTTGCCGCGACCGCCGGCGCCTTCATCTACTGGCCGGTGCGGCAGTTCCTCGAGATCACCTTCGCGCCGCTGCAGGCCGAGAATGCCGAGATCACCGTGCTCGGCCATCTCGACGCGCCGGTGGAAGGCATCGCGGAACTCGCCGCGACGCTGAGGCGCGACCAGGGGCGCCGCATCATGGAAGGCACGCTCTCCAGGGTGGCCGGCGGCGTCCCGGCGCCGCCGGCGCCATCGCCATTGCCGCCGGATATCGTC
The DNA here is from genome assembly GCA_003963455.1 of Hyphomicrobiales bacterium. GTDB lineage: Bacteria > Pseudomonadota > Alphaproteobacteria > Rhizobiales > Rhizobiaceae > Mesorhizobium. Next base: position 3,650 of record RXJA01000447.1, on the reverse strand, counting down.
GCGGCGCGAATGGCGCTGTGGGCGGCTTGTCCGGCCGATATCGGCCGGGCGACATCCTCGCGCGCCATCATGCATCCGGCGGGTCCTGTCTTCACCGCCGAGTCGGAAGCGCGGGTGCTGCATGAATTCCTGTGGTGGATCCGCGCCGAGCGCGGCGGAACGGACGAGGCGATGCGGCGCCACACCGCGGCGCTGGCGCTCGACAAGGCTGCGACGCGCCTTCGCGATTTCTGCCACATGGAGGAAACGCCGGCGCTGCTGTTCCGGCTCAAGGCGGCGATGGGCGACGCACATCCCTTCGATGCCCTGATCGACGAGGCGATCCTGGTCGCCGGACGGATCGGCGCCTGGCTCGACCTGCTCATTCCGTGGAACGACCTCAACGAAGCCTTCCGCGCCGCACTCGATGGCAGGAGGGCCTGACGATGGAAAAGCTGACCATCGGCATCGTCGGCTTTGGTGTGATCGGGCAGCGCTGGACGGCCTGCTTCGCCCATGCCGGACATGACGTGCGCGTCTACGATCCGACGGATCGGCGCGAGGCGACCTTCCGCGACGTGCTGCCGGCGCTGATGACCGATCTCGACGCGTTGAAAGGCCCCTCGCAGGCGCCGGGGACGATCCAGCTTTTCCCGACGCTGGCCGAGACGCTCGACAGCGTCGACTTCGTGCAGGAAAACGGTCCGGAGGATCTGCCGCTCAAGCGCCGGCTGCTCGCCGAGATCGAGGACCATGTCGGCGACGCGGTCGTCATCGCCTCCTCTTCCTCGGCGCTTCTGGTCTCCGACATGCAGGCCGAGTGCCGCTTGCCTCGCCGCGTCGTGCTTGGCCATCCGTTCAACCCGGCGCATCTGATGCCGCTGGTCGAGATCGTCGGCGGCAAGACGACCGATCCGCAGGCGACAGCGCGGGCGCGAGCCATCTACGAGGCCATCGGCAAGAAGCCTGTGACGCTCAACCGGGAAGTGACAGGCCACATCGCCTTGCGCCTGATGGGCGCGATGTGGCGCGAGGCGATCGCGCTGGTGCGCGACGGGGTCGCCTCGGTCGAGGACGTCGACAGGGCCTTCATGTACGGGCCGGGGCCGAAATGGACGCTGCAGGGGTCGTTCATCTCCAACACGCTCAACGCCGACGGCATCGACGATTTCCTGCGCAAATACGGCCCCACCTACCAGGCGATCTGGGACACGCTGCTCGACGCCAGGCTCGACGACGAGACGATCCGCGCGATCTCGGCCTCGACGGACGCGGCGATCGGCGGCCGCGGCCAGGAGGAGTTGAAGGCGGCGCGGGAAGCCGGCCTCGTCGGCATTCTCAAGACAGTCGCCGAGCACGGCGCGCTCTAGAGCCGGATGATTTCAGGTCGAATCGTCCTGAAATCTGAATCCGGCTCTAAATCAAAGAGATAGAGCATGATGCCGCCCGAAAACCGCTTCGCACTTTTCGGCATCATGCTCTGACCACCGCGCCTGGGAGAACGGCCATGGAGTATCGCACCGCCCTCGTCACCGGCGCCTCGAAAGGCATAGGCGCCGCGATCGTCGAAAGCCTCGTCGCGGAAGGACTGAGCGTCCACGCGCTGGCGCGCAACAACGACGCGCTGCTTGACCTGCGGCAGCGGCTCGGGCCACGGGTCACGCCGCTGGTCGCCGATGTCCGCGACACGGAGGCGATCGCCGCCGCGCTCGGGGCGGCGGAAATCGACGTTCTGGTCAACAATGCCGGCGGGCTGGCGACGGTGCGCCGCCTGCACGAACAGAGCGCCGAGGAAACGGCCGAGACGGTGGCGCTGAACCTCACCGCGCCGCTGCAGCTGATCCGCCTGCTGCTGCCCGGCATGATCGCACGCAAGCGCGGCCACATCTTCAACCTGACCAGCACGGCGGGCAGCGCCGTCTTTCCCGGCACGACGGCCTATGGGGCGGCCAAGGCCGGCCTCGCCCATGCGGGCCGCATCCTGCGCTTCGACCTTGCCGGAACCGGCGTGCGGCTGACCGAGATCGCCCCGGGGCGCGTGGAGACGGATTTCTATCTCCAGGCCTTCGACGGCGACCGCGAAGGCCTGCGCAAGCGCATGTATGCCGAGCAGCGCCCGCTGCGCCCGGCCGACATCGCCGCCGTGCTCGTTTCGGCGTTGCGCCTGCCAAGCCATGTCGACATCGCCGAGCTCGTCGTCGCGCCCAGCGAGCAGGCGGCCGGCGGCCAGATCTATCCACCTGGGCCGCAGCAGTAAGGGCGGCAGCCAAGACGCGTCCGAGCGGCCTGACGGATCAGCCCGGCGTCCGGCCGGTCAGCTTGTCGAGCACCGCCGCGCAAGCCTCTTCCCACGCCGCGGGCACGCCGCGCGCGGAAAGAACCTGCAGGCCGCGCTCGGTGATGCCGCCCGGCGTCACCAGTTCCTCGAGCAGTCGATCCATCGGCTCGGGCCTTTGCGCGATCAACTTTCCCGCCGCCACGAAGGTCATGGCCGTCAGCCGGCGGGCGACGGCCGGATCGAGGCCTTCGGCGCTCGACCATTCTGCCGTCTTGCGGATCAGATCCTGCGCCCAACCGTAGACGGCCGCGCTGACGGTCGCCACTTCGAAGTCCCGTTCGCTGGCCAGGGCGATCGCCGGGCCGAGCCGGCCGAGAAGCGCTTGAGCCTCTTCGATGCCGGGGAAGTAGGCCGTCGGGCTGGCGCCGATCTCGGCCGCGGTGAACGGCATGGCGCGCACCGCCCGTGCGGGCGCGACGCCGAGCCGAGACAGCGGCACGCCGGCGCAAACCGAAATCACAAGCTGCCCGCTGCGCCAGGGCAGGTCCTGGACGACCTGCGGCGCCTGCGCCGGCCGCACCGCGAGAATCACGATGTCGGCCCGCTCGACGAGATCGCGGTTGTCCGCCGCGAGCCGGAAGCCATGCCGGGCGCAAAGTGCCGCCGCCTTGCCGCGCGGCGACAGAAGTATGTTCTCGGGGCTAAGCCCGGAGCGCTGAAACCCGGCCAGCATCGAGGCCGCCAGATGACCGACGCCAAGAACCCCCACGATCATTGCCGCCCCCCGGGTTCGAACCTGTCGCTTGCCATTCGCATCGGTTTGGGAAAGAAAGACGCATCGCAAAGTGTCGACATGCACTGCATGCAAATCAGATGGGAGCCCTCATGACCGAACGCGCCGAGAGTACCGACAACCATCCGCTCCCCGCCGGCGAAGTCGACACGCGTCGCACCGCCGACAGCAGCGAGCGGGCCTACAACACCATCCGCAAGCTCCTCGTCGAGTTCACGCTCAAGCCAGGCGAGCGCATCAACGAGGTCCAGCTTTCCCGCAGCCTGGGCGTTTCGCGCACGCCGATACGCGAGGCGCTGAACCGGCTCGCCTCCGAAGGCTTCGTCTCGCTCACGCCCAATCGCGGCTTCTTCGTCAGGAACCTCAGCACCGAGGGACTGCTCGACCTCTACGAACTGCGCTCGATCATCGAATGCGCCGCTTTCAAGCTGATGTGCGAGCGCGCGGAGGACAGCGAGATCGACCGCCTGCGGCAATATTGGGAGGCGATCGTCGACGGCTATCGGGACCAGGCGCCCGACATCATCCTGGCCGAGGATGAAGGCTTCCACCTGCTCATCGCCGAGCTCTCCGGAAATCCGGAACTCGTCGGCCAGCTTG
>RXJA01000218.1 GCA_003963455.1 Hyphomicrobiales bacterium | reverse complement strand
GAACCGGCCGAATACGTCAAGATCTGCGACGTCTACGGCGCCGGCTACTTCTACATCCCGGGCACCGAGACCTGCCTGCGCATCGGCGGCTATGTCCGTTACGACATTGCTGCTGGCGAGAGGGGTTCGTTCGATAGCGCTCGCTCGATCGACACGCTGAATGGCGATGAGCAGGGTACCTGGAAAAAGAACGCCCGCTTCACGCTGAAGACCTGGACCGGCCAGGAGACCGAGCTCGGCACGTTGAAGACCTACACCGAAACCCGCTTCAATTTCGGCAACGGCAGCGGTATTAGCGACGGCGTCGCCACCACCAATCCGGCCGGTAATTCGGGTATTTCGCTCAACTTTGCGTGGATTCAGCTTGGTGGCCTCCGCGTCGGTAAGGACGAGTCGGCCTTCAACACGTTCATCGGCTATGCCGGCAACGTCATCCAGGATACGCTGGTTCCATATGGCGACTTCGACACCAATGTCGTCCAGTACTACTTCGACGCCGGCAACGGCTTTTCGGCGGTGGTCTCGCTCGAAGAAGGTTCCGGTACGGCCAACGGCTACCGTGGCACGATCGACAGCTACGTGCCGCATGTCGTCGGCGGCGTGAAGTACACCCAGGGCTGGGGTGCGATCACTGGCGTTGTCGCCTACGACAGCAACTATGAAGAGTGGGCTGGAAAGCTTCGCTTGGACGTGAACGTAAACGACCAGTTGTCGCTGTTCGTCATCGGCGGCTACGGCTCGGATAAGAACACCTTCCGTAACTTCTACAAGCAGTGGGGTGATAACTGGGCTGTGTGGGGCGGTGGCACCTACAAGTTCAACGAGAAGACCTCGTTCAACCTCCAGGTGTCCTATGACCAGGCCAAGGAGTTCGGCCTCGCTGCGAACGTTGCCTATACGGTTGTCCCTGGCCTCACGGTCACTGCCGAAGTTGACTGGGCTCACGCAACTGAGTTTGGTGCGAGCTGGACTGGTATTCCGGCCGGCAAGAAGAACGCCGTCGGCGGCATCCTCCGCTTCCAGCGCGACTTCTAAGGGCTGGAACCCTACAGGTGAAATCCGGCCCGGGCGCTTTGACGCCCGGGCCGTTTTGTTTTCGCGGTTGTGGCAATTCGAACGAAAGGATGGGGGTGAAACGGTAAGCTGATGATCCCGTAGGACGGTTTCGTGGGATCCGCCTCTTGGTGGATGGAATCACAACTGCGTGATCAAAACTCTTGAAAGGATGCTCCCGAGCGGTTAGGGCTGATCCCCTTAACCACAGGGGGTGTGGCTAAAATGTCGAACGAAGCGGTTCAAGAGGTCGATGCCTCTGGTCATTTTGCGTTCTTTTCTTCTCAGAATTCGAAGTTTAACTACACATATAACAAGATCAGGGAAGTAAAGTCGTATCGGATCGGGGAGCTTTTCGCAGCTTATCGAGATATACTCTGGGATGACGGGCGGCATAAATACAATGTCAGCTCCTTCATCGGTGAAATAGACGAGATCCTTCTCGGAGAGCGTTTCAGCACCTTTGACCAGAACACCCTGGACAATCTTATCGGTACATTGCGCCAGCGCGGCAACAGCAATGCAACCATCAATCGCAAGATGGCTGCCCTCAGCAAATTGCTGCGTAAGGCGCATAAGATGGGAGATATCCACAGCCTGCCGGAGTTCCGCCGCCAGAAGGAGCGGGCGGGACGGATTCGTTTCCTCGAAAGGGACGAAGAGGCGCGGCTGTTCGCGGCGATCAGGAGCCGCAGCGAGGATGCCTACAGGCTTTCCGTCTTCCTGGTCGATACCGGCTGCCGTCTCGGCGAGGCGCTCGGCCTGATCTGGAACGACATCCAGGAACATCGCGTGTCCTTCTGGATCACCAAGTCCGGCCGCAGCCGCACCATTCCGATGACGGAACGCGTCAAGGAAGTGATCAGGCTGCCGCCAAACACGGAAGGGCGCCGGCCGAAAGGCCCGTTCACCAAGCTCACCCAGGCGCAGTATCGCGCGATCTGGAACGAGGCGAAGGCGGAAGTCGGTCTCGGCGCCGACGAGCAGGTGGTGCCGCACATCCTGCGTCACACCTGCGCTTCACGCCTCGTCCAGGGCGGCATCGACATAAGGCGCGTGCAGATGTGGCTTGGCCACCAGACGCTTTCGATGACCATGCGTTACGCGCATCTGGCCACCAACGATCTCGACGGCTGCGTCACCGTTCTCGAGAAGCCGCGTAGCGACGGCTCGTCGTCGCGCTCGGCGGAGAGTTCCGTGTTTGCTTCACCCCTCACCACGCCGACCTCCGCCCCGTCGTCTCGCAAAGCGAAGGGCGCGGAGCCGGCCAAAGCACCCCGCAAGCGCTCGAAAGGCGAATAGGCCTGTCGGATCGGCCTCGCAGGCGGGAGCGGGTTTATATTTTGGTGTCAGAGCCCGGGACTGGCATAGTCTCGGGCTTTACTTTTGTTTGACTTGATTTTCGACCCGGTCGAGAAACGCCGCGATCGTGCCCGGCAGGCCGCCGGTCTCGAGGAAGGGGGCGTGACCCTGCCCCTTGACGGTGATCGATTCCATGCCGGGATGACGCCCGCGCATCTCACCGAGCGTCGCCACGGACAGAAGTTTCGAGTTCGCGCCGCGAATGGCAAGCAGCGGGATGGGGACTAGAACGTCGAACTGCGGCCACAGATCCGGCAGCGGCTTCGAGAAATCGATGCCGGCCAGCGTCTCGACCAGGGCCGGATCGAAGTCCGGCACCCAGCCGGCCTCCGTCTCGCGGCAGATCGCGGCCACCATGCGCGCCCAGTCGGCGTCCGCGAGCGCTGGAAAGTCGGCGCGATGCACGCGCCGCTGGGCGTCCACCGCTTCGGCGAAGGTCTTCGGCTTCGGCGCGCGATCGAGATAGTTGCGGATATAGGCGAGGCCCTCCGCCTCGATCACCGGGCCGATGTCGTTGAGGACAATGGCCTTCAGCACGGCTGGCTTCAGCGCGCCAAGCACATGGATGATCAGGCCGCCGCGCGATGTGCCGATGAAGGCGGCCTGTTCGATGCCGAGCGCTGCCAGTCCGGCAAGCACGTCGCCGGCCTCGATCCCGACATTATAGTGGCTGCTGTCGGGATCGTAGTCCGATTGGCCGCGGCCGCGATAGTCGAAGGCGACGACCCTGCGGGGAATCTCCGCCTTCCTGGAAAGATGCAACGCCAGTTCATGGAAGTCGCGGGCATTGCGGGTGAGGCCCGGCAGGCATACGACAGGCCAGCCGCCGGCGTTTGTTTCGCCATAGATCCGGGCATGGAGCTTCAGGCCGTCAGTCGCGGGATAGAAGAAATCGGAGAAACCTTCGTCGCTCGCCATCGGACTGCTGTGCTCGCTGGATCGAACGGACAGCTACATGCGAGAGTGAGGATCGTCAAATAGGAAGCAGCGCAGGAAGTATCTTACGCCGGCGGGACAGCGCCCCCTCTGTCCTGCCGGACATCTCCCCCACAAGGGGGGAGATTGGCAGTTCGCACGCCTCACCTATTCTGCGGCGCTGGAGGTTGGCGAAAGCCGGCGCGACAGCTGATCTCCACCCAAGTGGGGGAGATGTCCGGCAGGACAGAGGGGGGCGCGAAGGAACTCGACCTTAAACGCCTTGCGGACGCCGGCCTCAGCTGCGTCCGTTCACGAGGTCCCCCACGATGTCGTATTTGCCCGAAATACGCATCTTGTAGACTTCGTAATTCTCCATCACGCGCTGCACGTAACTTCTTGTTTCCGTGTAGGGAATCCGCTCGATCCAGTCGACCACCTCGTCGACCTGCTTGCCGCGCGGATCGCCGTATTTCGCCACCCACTGGGCGGCCCGGTTGGGGCCGGCATTGTAGCCGGCGAAGGTCAGCACATAGGAGCCGCCGAAGCGGTCGAGCTGTTGGCCGAGGAAGGCCGAGCCCAGCGTCGCGTTGTAGCCGGCATCGCTCGTCAGCCGCGCCTGCGAGAAACTCATGCCCGCCTTCTTCGCCAGTTGCCTGGCCGTGCCCGGCATCAATTGCAGCAGGCCGCGCGCGCCGGCGCTGGAGACGGCGCCGACATTGAACTCGCTTTCCTGGCGGGCGATGGCATAGGCCAGCGCCTTGCCGGATCCGGAAATATTGGCCGAATCGGGAATGACGCCGAGTGGATGCGACAGCGCGCCGACATCGATGCCGCGCTGGGCGGCGATCTTGCCGACCTTGAGCGCCATGAAATGGTTGCCCTGTTTCTCGGCCAGGACCGCGAGCAGGGCCAGTTCGCCCGGGCTGGTCAGCTGGCCGGCAAGGTCGCGGTAGAGCGTCTCGGCGTAGCGGTCATAGCCCGCTTCCTGCAGCCGTTTGATCGCGCTGACCGCCTCGCGGCCGTCGAAGCTCTGGCGGTCGGCCGCGCTCGGCTTCGGATAGACGATGTTAAGCGTTCTGAGGCCCACGCGCTCGCCCGCGAGCTGGCCGTAGAACGTCGTGCCGTAGCTGGCAGCGCGCGTGAAATAGTCCTTGGCGCTGCCAGGACCGCCGACTTCCGCGGCGCGGCCGAGCCAGTAATAGGCGCGCGACAGCGACACCGGTCCCCGGGCGAATTCGGTAATACGATTGAAGTGGCCGGCTGCGGTCGCCGGATCGTTGAGGCCGCGCAAGGCGTACCAGCCGGCATGGAATTCGGCTTCGGCGGCGTTCAGCGGACTCTCGGCGGCGTGCATGGACACAATTCTGTAGGCGGTCTTCATGTCGCCCAGGTCGACCAGCTCGCGCGAGAGCACGCGACGCTCGACCCACCAGGCATCGGGGTCGACCAGGGCCTTGCCGTCGGTCGGCGCTTTCATCACGACCGCCGCGGCATCGGCGAATTTCTGCTGCTTGCGCAGATACTCCGCCTCGGCGAAGAAATAGCCGGCCGAACGCTGCGCCGCGGGCACCGCCTTCAACAGTTTGGCCGCGTTCTTGTCGCCCCTGTCGGCCGCCGCCCAGGCATCCGCCAATTGCTGCGCTCCGGCAAGGCCGGCGACGCGCAGGGCCGAGGAGGGCCGGTCGGCATAGAACATGCGCTCCATGCGGTAGCGGTGGTCGGCGGCCGGGATCAGCGTGCCGAACTCCTTTATGACGGTCGCCTCGTCCTTTGCTTCCAGCTTCTCGGTGCGCCAGAACGGCACCAGCACCGCGCGCGCCGCGGCTTGGTTGCCCAGCGCCACCTGCGAGCGGGCAAGGATGATCACGCCTTCCGGCGTCAGCGGCTGGCTGCGGCCGAAGGCCTGCACCACCACTTGCGGCGGCGGGTTCTCGCGATAGAGCGCGCGCTCGCTGTTCTTGCGCAGCGCGATCGTGCCGGGCCATCCCGGCAGCATCTGCGCGGCGTCGGCGATCTCGCCGCTCGGCACCTGGTCGCCACCGTAAAGCGCGATCGCCCAGGCCAGGATATGCCGGTCGAGCGAGGTGGCGGGCAACGTGTCACGCGCATTGCGCGCGCCGGCGACGTTGTTGGCGGCGAGCGCATCGAGCCCGCTCTTCAGTTGCGCTATGTCGGTGGCGACCGACGTCTGGCCTGGCGCCTGCGGTGCGTCGGGCGTCGGAATCGAGGCCGTCGCGCGCACGTCGACGCCGCCGCCGATCGCCATGGTGGGCGTCAGCGCGACGACCGCGCCAAGAAGCGCGAAAAAGTGAGGCCGCCTCATCGGCATTTTAACATCCTAGCACAACGTCAGCAGGCGCGGGCTCTCAAAACCCGGTCTGGAGCCTAAACTTAGGTCGTGAAGGGCCCGTAAACAAAAGATTACCGAGGCCGTTCGATTTACGCTTGCTGGCATTAAGCCGATGCTTGCCGCTAAACCATGTCGAGACTATGGTGCGCGGCTTCGCTTTCGGTTAGAAGGCGCGCAAGTAACCCGACCGACAAACCTGATACG
>RXJA01000479.1 GCA_003963455.1 Hyphomicrobiales bacterium | reverse complement strand
AGCGAATTGAGTTTGGTTTTGAGCGACGTATCGATCTGGCGCGAGCCCATCTTGACGATCAGCCCGCCGAGCAGCGACGGATCGACGGTCATGGCGATGGCCACGTCCTTGCCGGCGATGCTCTTCAGCGTCGCCTTCAGTTCAGTCTGCTGCGCGGCCGTCAGCGCATGCGCCGAGGTGACCTCGGCGGACGCCTCGCCGCGATGGTCCGCAGCGATCCGGCGGAACGCCTTGATCATGCCGGGCACCGCGAACAGGCGGCGGTTCCTGGCGACGACGCGCAGGAAATTGCCGACGAGGCCGGTAATGCCTGCCTTGTCGGCGATGGCCGCGATGGCCTTGGCCTGGTCCTCGCTGGAAAACACCGGGCTGTTGATCAGCCGCTTGAGATCGTCGCTGCCGTTGAGCATCGCCTCGAAGCTGGCGAGGTCGGCCTCGACCTTGGCGACCGAATTGTCTTGCAGGGCGAGCTCGAACAGCGAGCCTGCATAGCGTTCTGCGACAGCTGAGATTGGCGATGACGATTGGGCCACGGACCGTCTTTTCTCTTGTCTGACAGGCCGCAGATTGTTGGCGCGAGCAAAAACTCTGGCTAAATCTTTGACCTTATTACAAATTTTCAAGCACGGAGATGCGGCTTCCGCTATCCCCTGCCGAAAGTCGATTGCCGTCTACCACAGGCTTTTTAAGACCGCAATGCATCGTCCGGCATGGTTTTCAGGCACTTTTGTCGCATCAGGCCGCGAAGGCCAAGCTCAAGCGCTGCATTTCAGGAAGAGGAGCTGAATGCGAGAGCGAGCGGCCCAGCCGACAATGCCAGTTCGACAACCACCGAAACCCAATTGTAGGGCGTATTAGCGCCATCTGACATCATCGCCAGCAAGCGACCTAACGCAGTAAACAGCCAAGAGAACCCGAAAGCCATAAACAGGTAGATTTGCGGACCTACGATAAGGCAGCACAGACTGACCCCGAGGTAGAAGCCCGCCATGGTGGAGCGACCCTCAGCAATCGCCTCTGGTTTTTCCGGTATCGGTTGCAGCCGCATAATCTTGAAGCCGATTCGCGGCGCTAAAAACATCAGTATGCCCAAAACACAAGTGATTGCAGCGCTGGACCATGCCGCCCACTGGACCTGATCGGCTGGCCATAGAAACGAGATTCCCATCAATATCCCCTGGAAATAGACGTCGCAGAAATTCTAGGCATTCTAGCCCAGCCGGACCGTCACGCCAGATGAAACCGTTATTTTGAAAGGAATTTGCCAAGCGCGAAATCGACCGCGGCCTCGGCATGGATACGCGTCGTGTCGAACACCGGAATTTCGAAATCGTCCTGGCCGATCAGCATCGTGATCTCCGTGCAGCCCATGATGACGCTATCCGCCTGGTCGGCGCGCCGCATCCGGCCGACTTCATCGAGATAGGCGGATTTCGATTCGCCTTTGACGATGCCCTGGCAGAGTTCGTCATAGATCACCTTGTGCACCATGTCGCGGCCGGCCTGGTCCGGCACCACCGGCTCGAGGCCGTATTTGTCGGCGAGCCGGCCCTTGTAGAAATCCTGCTCCATGGTGAAGCGCGTCGCGAGCAGCGCCGGTCGTTTCGCGCCTGCCTCGACCACGGCACGCCCGGTCGCGTCGGCGATGTGGATGAGCGGAACCGATATGGCGGCCTGCACCGCGTCGGCTAGCTTGTGCATGGTGTTGGTGCAGATCACCAGGCCTTCGGCGCCTCCCGCCTCCAGCCTGCGCGCGGCGTTCACCAGAAGGGCGCTGGCGCCGTCCCAGTCGCCCGCATGCTGCCGCTCGGCGATCTCGGCGAAATCGAAGGACCACAGCAAGAGCTTTGCCGAATGCAGCCCGCCCAGCCGTTCGCGCACGATCTCGTTGAGCAGACGGTAATAGATCGCGGTCGATTCCCAGCTCATGCCGCCAATCAGGCCGAGCGTTTTCATGGGCGGGCACTCCGTTGGGACGCTCTCTCTCGCTTATAGGAAGCTCTGCGGGTCGATGTCGACCTGCACGCGCACCGAACCGCGCGGCTTCGGCCCCTCGGCCAGCATGGCGCGGATGAAGCCCTGCATGTCGGCGCGCCGCTCGCCCTGCACAAGCAGGCGGAAACGGTGACGCCCGCCGATCAGCGACAGCGGCGCCTCGGCCGGGCCGAGCACGAAGAGATCGGAGGCCGTCGGCGCGGTGCGCCTCAAGGCCCGCGCATGGCTTTCCGCTTCGCCTCGCGTCGCCGCGCTGATGATGATGCCGGCGAGCCGGCCGAAAGGCGGCAGCCCTGCCCGTTCGCGCTCGGCGATCTCGCGCTCGTAAAAGGCTTCCGAATCGCCGGAGACGATGGCCCGCATCACCGGATGGTCAGGCTGGTAGGTCTGCAGGAGGCCAAGGCTCTTCTTGCCGGTGCGGCCGGCGCGGCCAGTCACCTGGCTGAGCAGCTGGAAAGTACGCTCGGCGGCGCGCGGATCGCCATTGGCAAGGCCGAGATCGGCGTCGACCACACCGACCAGCGTCATGCCGGGAAAATTGTGGCCCTTGGCGACGAGCTGCGTGCCGATGACGATATCGGCCTCGCCATTGGCGACGGCTTCCAGTTCGAGCCTGAGCCGGCGCACGCCGCCCAGAATATCCGAGGAAAGCACGATGGTGCGGGCCTCCGGGAAATGCCCCACCACTTCCTCGGCGATGCGCTCGACACCCGGCCCGCAGGCCACCAGATGGTCGAGCGTCCCGCATTCCGGACAGGCCTCCGGCCGCCGCTCATTGTGGCCGCAATGATGGCAGACGAGCTGGCCGCGGAAGCGATGCTCGACCAGCCAGGCCGAGCAGACCGGGCAGCCGAAGCGGTGGCCGCAGACGCGGCAGAGCGTCAGCGGCGCATAGCCGCGCCGGTTGAGGAAGAGCAGCGACTGTTCTTTTTTCTCCAGCGTGCGCCGCATCTGTTCCAAAAGGACCGGCGACAGGAAGCCGCCGCGCGCCGGCGGCGAGCGTCGCATATCGATCGACTTCAAGTCTGGGAGGGCTGCCTCGGCGAAACGCGACGACAGCACGGCCCGGTCGTAGCGGCCCTGCATCGCGTTCACCCGGCTTTCCACGGACGGCGTCGCCGAGGCGAGCACCACCGGAAAATTGCCGATATGGCCGCGCACCACCGCCATGTCGCGGGCATTGTAGAAGACGCGGTCTTCCTGCTTGTAGGCGGGATCGTGCTCCTCGTCGACGACGATCAGGCCGAGTTCCTTGAACGGCAGGAACAGCGCCGAGCGCGCGCCGGCGACGACGCGCACGCCGCCCTCGGCCACTTGCCGCCAGACACGTTCGCGCATTCGCGGCGGCAGGTCGGAATGCCACTCCGCCGGCTTGGCGCCGAACCGGTCCTGGAAGCGTTCGAGGAAGGCATGGGTCAGCGCGATCTCCGGCAACAGGATCAGCACCTGTTTGCCCCTGTCGAGCGCCGCCGCCACCGCTTCGAAATAGACTTCCGTCTTGCCCGACCCGGTGACGCCGTCAAGCAGCGTGACGTTGAAGGCTTGCGCCGCGATCGCGGCGCGCAGCTTCTGCGCCGCGACGTCCTGATCCGGCATCAGCTCCGGCGCGGCATGGCCGGGATCGGGCGCCGCCACCACCGGACGCGGCGGGATCATCACCGTCTCGAACACGCCCTGCGCCCTCAGGCCGTCGATCACGGTCGAGGAGACGCCCGCGGCATGCGCCAGTCCCGAGCGCGTCCATGCCAGCCCGCCCTCGGCCGTCTCCAGCACGCGCCGCCGCGCGTCGGTCAGCCGGTCCGGCTCGGCCAGCGTGCGCTGCAATCCCTCGATACAGGGCTCCGGGTCGAAAGCCTCCGGAGCCCTGATCAGCATGCGCGCCACCATGCCGGGGGCGGAGAGCGTGTATTGCGCGATCCAGTCGACGAAGCGCCGCATCGCCTTGTCGATCGGCGGGCAATCGAAGACCTCTTCGATCGGCCGCAGTTTCCTCGCGTCGACCGTTTCGACCGCGCCGTCCCAGACGATGCCCGCGACCTGGCGCGGCCCGAGCGGCACCCGCACGATCGAGCCCGGCACCACGCGCATGCCGGGCGGCACGGCATAGGTGTAGGGCCGTTCGGCCGGCATCGGCACCAGCACGGGCGCGGCTGCGACATAGGGCGAATCTTCCATCATCAGGCGTGACCTTGCCCTGACTTTGGTCTAGATCAAAGAGGACCCTCGCATATGCCGGCCAAGCGCCGGGCGATCCCCAAGGAGACAGCCATGAAGTTTTTTGTCGACACCGCTGACATCAAGGAAATTAAGGAGCTGCACGATCTGGGGCTGGTCGATGGCGTCACCACCAACCCGTCGCTGATCCTGAAATCGGGCGGCAAGATTTCCGAAGTCACCAAGCAGATCTGCGACATCGTCGAAGGCCCGGTCTCGGCCGAGGTCGTGGCGACCGAATACAAGGACATGATGGCCGAGGCTAAGATCCTGGCCAAGATCGCGCCGAATGTCGCCATCAAGGTGCCGCTGACGCTGGACGGCCTGAAGGCCTGCAAGACGATCCGCACCGAGATGAACCGCATGGTCAACGTGACGCTCTGCTTCTCGGCCAACCAGGCGCTGCTCGCCGCCAAGGCCGGCGCCTCCTTCATCTCGCCCTTCGTCGGCCGCATTGACGACACCGGCGCCGACGGCATGGAGCTCATCTCCGAGATCCGCACCATCTACGACAATTACGATTTCAAGACCGAGATCCTGACCGCCTCGGTACGCACGGTGAACCACGTCAAGCAGGCGGCGCTGATCGGCGCCGACGTCATCACCGCGCCGCCGGCGACGCTGAAGGCGCTGGTCAACCATCCGCTGACCGACAAGGGCCTGGCGCAATTCCTGGCCGACTGGGCCAAGACCGGCCAGAAGATCGGCTGACGCCAGTCCTTCTGTCAGAAACAAAAAAGGCCGGGCAACCGGCCTTTTTTGTTCAAACGGTGCGCGAAGGCGTACCGAGATTCAGGTCAGGCCGAGCCGAGAACGGCGGTTTTCGAGAACCGGAGCGGAGCGTACTGAAGTACGTGAGCACCGGAAGCGGAGAAAACCGCCGTTCGCAAGCCGGCCTCACCTGAATATCGGTACGCCTCAGGCTTTCTTGCCGTGCCTGGCCAGATCCTGCGCGATCGACAGCCGCAAAAGGTCTGCCAGCTCGCGCGCCGCGCGGTTCTCGGCGTCGATCTGCGCCCGGTAAGCCGCGAATTCCTGACGCGGCCTGTCGAAGGATGAGGGAATAGAGCGCTTGCCGACGGCGATCACCGTGCTGGTCGCGGTATCGCGCAGCACGTAATTGGCCGTCAGCGTGACCGTGCCCGCCGTCGGCTCGTCTTCCTGGGTCTGCACCTGCACGATGGCCGCCGATTCGACCAGCTCGGTCACACCGAGATCGAGCGTGTAGGCCGGCGAGGCCGGCTCGCCCGAGCCTTGCCCGAAAGCGAAGATCAGGTTGTTGCGCACCTGCTGCGCGTAGCGCGTCTTGACCGGCTTGATCGAGATCGAGCCGAGCTCGGCCGATGCGCTGAGCTGCGATCCGGGCGACAGCGGCTGGTTGGAATAGAGCGGCCGCACGGTGCAGGCCGAGACCAGCGCCAGGGCGGCGACCATGCCGCAAACCGCCAAGCGGCCGCTCAAACGGGGCGCTTGTGACTTCACCGGATCAGGCAACGACATTGACGATCCTCTGCGGGACGATGATCACCTTGCGCGGAGCCTTACCTTCCAGTGCTTTTTGCACGAAGTCGAGGGCCAGCACCGCTTTTTCGACGGCACCTTGATCCGCGTCGCGGGCAATTGTCAAATCCCCGCGCTTCTTGCCGTTGACCTGCACCGGCAGCACGA
>RXJA01000434.1 GCA_003963455.1 Hyphomicrobiales bacterium | reverse complement strand
CGCGCTGAATTCGGTCGCAAGCCGACCGATGGACGACAGGATAGACATTTCTTTCTCCTCTATGCGGGCAGGGAGGTGCCCGTCATTGCGTTAAGTCAGGTCTGTTTCAGCTTCATTTCATGTCGATTGCAGGACTGTGTCATGGTCGTTTGATGGCTGCTTTTGGCAGCATCCCGCATCGATCGAGTTGACTATGCGCCCGGAGTGATGTTCAATCAAACGAAATGGAATGATCGATTGCATCAGAAAAATTGAAAGCAAGCTCCCATGAACGCCCCGCTCAATCATCCTTTGCCGCTGCTGGATCTCGATGTGCTGCGCACTTTCGTGGCGATCGCGGAAACCGGCTCCTTCACCACCGCTGCCAACGCGGTGTTCCGCACGCCATCAGCCGTCTCTATGCAGATCAAGAAGCTGGAGGATATTCTCGGCCGTTCCGTGTTCGCGCGCGACGCGCGCTCGGTGACGCTGACCACGGATGGAGAGATGCTGCTCGGCTATGCGCGCCGGCTTTTGTCGATCAACCGCGAAGTGGTGTCGAAGTTCATCATTCCTGACATCGTCGGCGTGGTACGGCTCGGCTCTCCTGACGACTATGGCGAGCGCGTTCTGCCACATGTGCTGAAGCGTTTTGCCCAGTCGCATCCGTCGATCGCCGTCGACGTCACCATCGACCAGAGCATCAATCTGCGCCGCCGCATGGACGACCGCGCGCTCGACATCACGTTGCTCACCAATTCCTACAAGACCAGCGCGATCGGCGCCGAGGTGCTTTTGACCGAGCCGATCGTGTGGGCGGGCGCCAAGGGCGGCTGCGCGCATCTGCGCGAGCCGCTGCCGGTGTCGCTGTGGGAGGAAGGCTGCGCCTGGCGGGCCGGCGCCCTGGAGGCGCTCGGACGCGAGGGCCGCAACTACCGCATCGCCTATATGAGCGCCCACACGGCCGGCCAGCGCGCCGCGATCATGGCCGACCTCGCGGTGGCGCCGCTGCCGAAGTCGTTCCTGGGCAACGAGATGGTTTCGCTTGGCGCCAAGGACGGCATGCCGGAGATCGGCACCTACAATCTCGCCATGGTGGTGGCGCCGGACGCCAGCGCGCCGGTGAAGGCCGTCGCCGACCATATCCGCGCGACGTTCGAACTGTTCCGCGAAACCGGCAAATTCTGAGCTATTCGGCTGCCGGCGCAGGGCGGCCTGCCAACGCGGCTCTTGTCCTGCGACTGGCGCGAGCCCGACGCGGTGCCGGCAGTCTGAGAAAGTCGACGATGCTGTCGCGCGCGCGGCGTGCCTCAGGCATCTCGATCAGCGGCCAGACATGGAACATGCCTTCTTCATAGACGACGTCGACCTCGACGCCGGCGGCGCGCGCGCGTTCGGCGAAGATCAGATTGTCGGGGCTGAGCAGGTCGCGCGATCCGGTAAGCAGCAATGTCTTGGGTAGCACCGAGAGATCGCCGTAGAGCGGGCTGATATGCCAGTCGGAGCGCTCGAAGCCGGCGCTGTAGAGCCGGATCGCCTCCAGTCCGCCTGGAATGCCGAGCCAGGGATCGTTGCGCTCCGCCTCGAACACTTCCGGGTTGGACAGTGACATGTCGAGGCCGGGCGAGATCAGCACATGGCGCGACGGCGGGGGTAGGCCGTCCTCAGCCGCCATCATGGTGAGCACCACGGCCATGTTGCCCCCGGCGGAATCGCCCATGAAGACGATGTCCTCGGCGTCGGTCTCTTCGAGCATGCGGCGGTAGACGTCGCCGACCATGCCGAACATGTCATGGAAATCGTGTTCCGGCGCAATCGGATAGACCGGCACAGTGATACCGAATCCGAGACGCTCGGCCATCTCGGCGATCAGCCCCCAGTGGTAGGACGTGATCTGAAAGACGTAGGCGCCGCCATGCATGTAAAGGATGCGCTGGCGCTCGCCCGCTTTCGGGGCGATCTCATAAACGGGAAAGCCGCCGATTTCGGTCTCGGTGATGTCCAGCCGCGCTTTCATCAAGGCCGGCGGATGATGGTCCTCGGTCTTGCGGGCGTAGGCGATCCAGCGCTGCAGGTTCTCGGGACTGGAAAACGCCTTCTTGCGGCTGTGCCTGAGAACGAACGAAACGAGATGGCTTTTCAAACTGGGCATGCGGATACACGGACTTCAACGGAGCCGACTAATAGAATTCCCCCCACTCTGTGAAGATTGTACCTCAGTTTGAAATGTCAAGGAATCACGCTGGCACATCGGCGTGATCCGATGGTAGCGGTTCCTTGTCTGCGCAATCCGGGATGGCTACGGCGAAGTCATCTAGGCCTACCGCTGCGCACTTTCCTGAAATTGCTAGCGCCGCTTCGGCAGTAGCGCGGCGCGCAATCTGTTGTCGCCGGTCGCCGGGGCCGCTTTCCAGCCCCGGCGCTTGCCGATCAGCTTGCATTTGTCGGCGAACGTCATCAGCGCGGCGTGCCCAGGAGGAGCGCGTGAAGGGCCGCCTGCGGATCGCTCGGCGGCGAAGCCGGCCAGCCGATATCCTTCTGGACATGCGCCGGCAGGTCGTTAAGCGCGCGGATCGCCTTGTTCCTGGCATGAGCCTGCCTGATGGTCACACCGAAGCGACTGAGGTTATCGAACATCGACATCTTTCATCTCCCTTGAAGATCTGCGGCGGCGGCCCGGGACTATTTCCGGGCTGCCGTGCGATGTCCGCTAGATGCGTCGCGCATGTATCGGATGGATTTCGCGAAAACAGCGCTTCGGTTTCCGGATCGCGCGAATCTGGAAACATTTGCATGCAAATGAAATTGAAATGCGAGAGGCGGAAAGTTGCTAGTCGCGGCCGCGCCGTGCCGCGCGCTCCTCACGTGAGCGCCGACGCGGGGTGGCGTCGCCGAGGGCACCATCCTCGCTCACTGCCTTGCGGGGCGGAAGTTTCACCGCGGCGGCGAGCTTCGGGAACGGGTCGACCTTGTTCGGCAGCGCCATGGCGTAGACGAAGTGCTCCTGGAATTTCGGTTCCAGCGCGGTCTCGATCTTCTCGATCCTGCTCACCGTCTCCTCGATCTCGCGCCGGTAGCCGCGGTTGAGCAGCGCCATGCGCGCGCCGGCGCCGGCGGCGTTGCCTACGGCCGAGACCTTGTCGAGGTCGCAGTCCGGGATCAGACCCAGCACCATGGCGTATTTGGGATCGATGAAGGAGCCGAAGGCACCGGCGAAATGGATGCGGTCGACGTGGTCGGTGTGCTGCTTTTCCATCAGAAGCTTGGTGCCGGCATAGAGCGCTGCCTTGGCGAGTTGGATGGCGCGCACGTCGTTCTGCGTGATGGTGATCTTAGGCTCGCCCTCCTTCAGCACGTAGGAGAAGGTTCGGCCGTTGGGAACGATGCGCGGCGAGCGCATGCTGAGCGAGCCGTCGACGACACCGTCCTCGGAAATGATGCCTGACAGATACATCTCGGCGATCACTTCGATGATGCCGGAGCCGCAAATGCCCGTGACGCCGGTCGCCTGCACGCTCTCGGCGAAGCCCGGCTGATCGGACCAGAGCTCCGAGCCGATGACGCGGTAGCGCGGCTCCAGCGTGTCCGGATCGATGCGCACGCGCTCGATGGCGCCAGGCGCCGCGCGCTGGCCGCCGGAGATTTCCGCGCCCTCGAAAGCCGGACCGGTGGGGGAAGATGCCGCGACGACGCGCGTCCTGTTGCCCAGCACGATCTCGGCGTTGGTGCCGACATCGACGATCAGCATCATCTCGTCCTGACGATGCGGACCTTCCGACAAGGTGACGGCCGCCGCATCGGCGCCGACATGGCCGGCGATGCAAGGCAGCATATAGAGGCGCGCGCCCTGGTTGAGCTTCAGGCCGATATCGGAGGCCTTGATGCGGACCGCGCCGGAGACGGCAAGCGCGAAGGGCGCGCCGCCGAGCTCGGTCGGATCGATGCCGAGGAACAGATGATGCATGATCGGATTGCCGACGAAGACGGAATCCAGGATGTCGTTGCGCTGGACATTGCCTTCCGCGCAGACCTTGTCGACGAGGCCGGAAATGGCCTCGCGCACGGCGACCGTCATGCCTTCGCGGCCGTCCGGGTTCATCATCACATAGGAGACGCGGCTCATCAGATCCTCGCCGAAGCGGATCTGGGGGTTGGACGTGCCGGAGGATGCTGCGACGCGGCCGGACAGCAGCGACACCAGATGCATGGCGATGGTGGTCGAGCCGATGTCGCAGGCGAGGCCGTAAGCCTCGTTCTTCAGGCCGGGCCACAGCGCGATGACGCGAGCTATGTCGCTGTCGGCATCCTTGTGGATGGCGGCGGTGGCGGTCCAGTTGCCCTTGCGCAATATGCCCTGCACCTGCGGCAGCAGGTAGAAATCGAATTCGAGGTTCTTGAGGCCCCAGTCCTTCATCAGGGCGATCTTGAGCCGGTCGAGGTCGCCTAGCGGCTTGTGCATGTCGGGCTCTTCGATCTCGACATAGCACATGCGGATCGCCGTATCGCGGGCGATCACCCTGGTGTCGGCGTCCTTGCGGATGGTCTGGGCGTTGATGACCGTATCCTGCGGCACGTCGATGACGAGGTCGCCGAGGATCTGCGCCGAGCAGGAGAGGCGGCGGTGCTCGGGCAGGCCGCGCACGCGCTCGTAGCGCTCTTCCTTGGCGCCTTTGGGCGAGATGTGGTCGTTGGAGGAGACGATCTTGTGCTTGGCGAAGTTGCCTTCCTGCACCTCGATCTGGCAGCGCCCGCACGTGGCGCGGCCGCCGCACACGCTTTCGACATAGACGCCGAGCTGGCGCGCGGCGTCGAGCACCGGCGTGCCGACCGGGAACCGGCCGCGCTTGCCCGACGGCATGAACAGGACGAGCGGATCGGTGATGTTGGGGGGAGGATTCATGCTGGCACGCGTCTCAATGGCAATTGCCGATCCCGTTTAACGGATCGTTTTACTGTTGGGTGGAGAGTCTGGTGGTCCAGGGGACAACCATGTCGGATCTTCTGCTTTCCGCCATCTTCACCGCGTTCACCATGGTGCGCGTAATCAAGGGCCCGTGGCTGCGCAATCCGCAATACCTTGCGACCGGGATCCTCGGCGCGGTCGTCGGAACCCTGGTGCTGCATGCATATTGGCCCGCTTACGACGATGATTTCATCATCGGCGGTGTAACCGGCATCTTCGGATCGTGGGCGGGCATGGCGTTGTTCGACGCCATATTGGGCATGGCCTGAACGCAAAGCAGAGCTGTCCGACCGCATCCACGATGCGATCGGACCGGTGCTGTTTGCGGTGCGGCTCACGATTGCGCGCTTATCCCCTGGCCATGCGGGCTTCACGGCCGCCGCGGCGGCGGCCGCCAGCAGCGCCGTCGCCGGGAGCGTTGACCGCCGTCGGAGCCGCGACCGCCTGGCCGCCTTCGGCAGGCTTGTAGTCCTTGTAGGTGCGGATCCAGTTGGTGCAGTTCTCGTCGGTGCCGTTGAGCACATTGGCGCCGCGCACGGCTTCCATTTCCTGTGGGCGCACTGGGTTCATGATGGCGCTGGTCATGCCGGCGCCGATCACCATCGGGATGAATGCGGCGTTGATGCCGTGGCGGTGCGGCAGGCCAAAGGAGATGTTGGAGAGGCCGCAGGTGGTGTTGACCTTGAGCTCTTCGCGGAGCCGCCGCAACAGCGCGAACACCTGGCGGCCGGCATCCCCCAGCGCGCCGATCGGCATCACCAGCGGGTCGACGACGACGTCATGCGCGGGAATGCCGAAATCGGCGCAGCGCTCGACGATCTTCTTGGCGACGGCGAAACGGACATCAGGGTCCATCGAAATGCCGGTCTCGTCGTTGGAGATGGCGACGACCGGGACGTTGTATTTCTTGACCAGCGGCAGGATGGCCTCGAGCTTTTCTTCCTCGCC
>RXJA01000551.1 GCA_003963455.1 Hyphomicrobiales bacterium | reverse complement strand
TTTGACATGACGTAATGCGGCATGGAGACGTTGATCTCGCCGGCAAGCTCGATGAATTTCGTCGAGACTTCGAACTCGCGCGACTTCCAGGTCAGGTAGAACGGATCGATGGGGATGCAATGGCCGCCGAGCCCCGGACCGGGATAGAACGGCATGTAGCCGAAGGGCTTCGTCTTTGCCGCCTCGATGACCTCCCAGATGTCTATCCCCATCGCGGAATAGATGACCTTGAGCTCATTGACCAGGGCGATGTTGACGGCGCGGAAGATGTTCTCCGTCAGCTTCACCACTTCGGCCACCTTGATGCTCGAGACAGGCACGACCTTTTCCACGATCGCGCCGTAGAAGAGCGCCACCAGTTTCGCGGCGGCCGGCCCGTCGCCGGCGACAATTTTCGGAATGGTGGCGGTCTCGAAGCCGATGCTGCCTGGATCCTCGCGTTCCGGCGAATAGCCGAGGAAGAAATCCCTGCCGGATTTGTGGCCCGTCGCTTCCAGTATGGGCTTCATCACCTCGTCGGTGGTGCCGGGATAGGTGGTCGATTCCAGCACCACAAGCTGATCTTTGCGCAGATGCGCCGCGATGGCGCGCGTCGTTCCTTCCACGAAGGAAAGGTCCGGCTCGCGCTGCTTCGTCAGCGGCGTCGGGACACATATGGAGATGACGTCGCATTCTTCCAAGATCGCGAAATCCGATGTCGCCCGGAAAGAGCCGCTCGCGCTGATGTCCTGCAGGGCCTCGTCGGTGACGGCGCCGATATAGGAGCGGCCCGCCTTCAGTCTCTCGACCTTGCTGTTGTCGATATCGAAGCCGATCACCCGGAAGCCGGCGCGTGCCGCCACCGCGGCGAGCGGCAATCCGACATAGCCAAGTCCGATGACGCCGATCGTGGCCGTTCGTGATTCGAGTCTTGAATGAAGCGTCGCGCCGCGCGCCTGTTCGACCAGTGCCATTGTTGCCTCCATGGTGCGGCCGGCCCTGAATCGGCGCCGCATTGCAATGACGTGAATTCTGACGGACAGGATTTCTGGTAGCCGGCGTCATAACCCCACGTTGTCGTGAGTCCTTGTGCAACTCTTGTGCCACGAGGCTTCTTGCGCGCCCGGGCGTTGCGGAGCGCCGAGGAAACAAGGAAAGGTCGGCCCGCGCCGGATCAAACTTCCACGGATTGTCAAGTGTGCTGCTTGTGCCGGTTTCGCACGCAGTCGTTTCATTTTAGGTCAGGCTAAAAATGAGATCGAGAAAAAGACAATGATTACAATGCGGTAATTAACCACTGTTGTTTATCATATTATTAACTATCAGTTGCGTTGCCTGGGGAAATCCTCATTGCATGAAGCAAGGCGCACAATGAGGGGGTGCGGTTCTCTTCTTATGCAAGTGAGGATTGTCGCTTTATGAGCATGAACAGCACCGAAGTCAGATGTCTCGTCGCCGGAGGCGCGGGGTGTCTGGGGACCAACCTGGCCCGTCGCCTTCTCGATCAGGGCGCGCATGTCGATGTCGTCGACAATCTCTCAACCGGTCGCCAGGCGAATGTCGACCAGTTGGCGCGTCACCCGAACTTCGGCTTCATCAAGATGGATGTTGCCGATCCGGCGATCTGCCGCCGGTTGCAGCGCCGCCGTTACAGCCATGTCTATAACCTGGCCTGTCCCACCGGCGTTCCCAACATCAAGCGGCTGGGCGAGCAGATGCTGATGGCCTCGTCCGTCGGGACCCTGAACCTGTTGAAGATCGCGCGCAGGTGCAAGGCGAAATATCTGTTCGCCAGCACCGCCGAGTCGTACGGCAATCCAGATGTCTTCCCGCAGCCAGAGACCTATGTCGGACGGGTCGATCCCGTCGGGCCGCGCAGCCCTTACGAGGAAGGCAAGCGCTTCGGCGAAGCGCTGACCCGCTTCTGGGGCGGCAAATACGGTGTCGAGGTGCGCATCGTGCGCATTTTCAACACCTATGGTCCGGCCATGTCGCCCAAGGATCAGCGGGTTATTCCGCAGATGCTGACCCGCCTCATTGCTGGCCAGCCCGTGCCGATCTATGGCGACGGAACGCAGACGCGGACCTTCCTCCACGTGGACGATCTGGTGAACGGACTTCTCACGGTCATGGAGAAGGGCGACAGCGGTGAGGTCTACAATGTCGGCGGCGACGAACAGATCAGCGTGCGTGATCTCTTCACCGCGGTGAAAAGGGCGACCGGCCTCGTAGGCAAAGCCGATTTTCGCGACCATTTCATCGAGGATCATCGCGGCCGTTGGCCGGACACGACCAGGCTGCGGGCCTTGGGCTGGCGGCCGAATATCTCTTTGGAGGCGGGCATCCGCCAGAGCTATCAGGACCTGCTCCGCTCGCTGGGCATCAAGCCGGTTCGCACGGCTTCCAACCCTGAGCACAGAAGGGACGGCGGCGCATCGGCCTTGGGCGATCGGTCGCTGCCCGCCGCGCCATGAGCGCGACGGCCGTCCTCAACCTGACCTTGATGGTGCTCAGCGCGTCGCTGGGCATCAACATCGCGTTCTGGTGCACGGTCGGGCTGTTGCGCTTCATCGCCGAACTCAGCGGGCGCAAGGCCGTCACGGGTCCGCGCGCAATCAGGGTCGCCGATGTCGCGGTCGTCATCCCCGCGCATAACGAGGAGATAGCGCTGCCCAAATGCATCGCCGCCCTCAAGGCGATCATCCCGGCCCGGCAGATCTATGTCGCCAGCGATGGATCAAAAGACGCCACGGTCTCCATCGCCCGGAGCATGGGCTGCAGGGCTCTCGACATCCGGCCCAACGGCGGCAAGGCCAAGGCCATAGACCGGGCCATCAAGCACTATCGCCTTTGCGAGCGGTTCAAGGCGGTGCTGATCCAGGATGCCGACTCCGAAATTGACCCGCATTATCTCGACTACGCCCTTCCGCTGTTCGACGATCCAGGTGTCAGCGTCGTCGCGGGCCATGTCCTGTCGCGTTGGCGCGATCAGCGCCTGCCGACGCTGGACATGCTCTTCGCCGCCTACCGGACGCGTCTCTACAGGATCCTGCAGACGGCGTTCCAGTATGGCCAGTCCTGGAAATGGACCAGCGTGAGCTATATCGCGCCCGGCTTTGCCAGCATGTATCGCACCCAGGCGCTGACCCGGATCGACATCACGGCCCCGGGCCTCGTGATCGAAGACTTCAACATGACCTTCGAGGTGCAGCACAAAGGGCTGGGCCGCGTCGCCTACACGCCGAAGGCGCGGTGCTCGTCGGAAGATCCTTTCAACCTCTCCGACTATCGCAAGCAGGTGCAGCGCTGGTATCTGGGCTTCTGGCAGACCGTGCGCCGGCACGGGGTCTGGCCAAGCCGTTTCTGGCTCTCGCTTGGCGGCTTGCTGGCGGAATTGCTGGTCATATCGATCTTCGCCCTTGCCCTGCCGCTGGCCGTCCTAGTCTATCTGGCGACCGGCTTTGAAGTCCCCGCTTTGTCGATCGGCCAACTGGCGGTGCGGCCGGTCTCGCCCCTCGTCCTTCTCGCTCTGTTTCTGGCCGTCGACTACGCGCTCACCGTCGTCGTCGCGATCATCGAGCGGCGGCCGAGCCTGATGCTCTACGGCATCGCCTTTCCCGCAATCCGGCTACTCGACGCCGCGCTTTTCCTGCGGGCGCTGGTCAAATCCTTCTCCGCGAAATCCGATGGCCGCTGGGTGAGCCCGGCGCGGTACGCGATCCCCGCCGCCGACAGGAGGCATTCATGAACATAAGCCGGCGTTCGGTCCTTCTCGGCGGCATCAGCATACCGCTCCTGGCCGTTGCCGGCCGGGGTGTCGCCACGGCCGCGGCGCGCCTGCCCAATCCGCTGATGGTGATCGTCAGCGGCATCGGCGCCCGCGCCGACACGGGCAAGCTCGCAGCTGTCGCGAACGCCTTCTCGTCCGCCGGCCTGCCGATCGCCATGACCATCAGGATGGCCGGCGATCCCGGCGACATCCCAGGCTACGGCTCGGGCCTTGCGAAGTGGATCAGGCAGTGCGTGGAACTGGCTCCGGACGCCATCGAGTTCGGCATCCATGTCACGCCGATCGCGCCGGCCGATCCTTATCTTCAGGCCCGGCAGGCAGGCGAGATGCAGGCCGCCTTCTCGCACATGATCAACGCTTTCGACCGCTACAAGTCCAAGGCCGTCATCACCGCGCTGACGCTGACCACCAATCAGCCGCTGCAATCGCCTCAGGACGCCGCGGCGATGCGGTCGGCCGGCATTCGCACCGTCATCCGTCTTGCGGGCGGGCAGGACGACAAGGTCATCCATCAGCCTTCGGATGGAGGCTACTGGATGACCAACACCGGGCTTGTGAACACGGTCGCCTCGGCGCGAACATCCGCGACATCGGGCAATGCCGCGGCCGCGCTGACGGCGCCGGCCGCGCTTGCGCAGAACATCACGGCTCTTGCCGCCAACATCGACCCGATCATCGTCGATATCCCCTTTGACGCGCTCGCCGGCGTGTCCAATGCCGATGCGGCCGACTACGCGTCCGGTGTCGCCATGGCGGTGCTTGCCGTCACCTCGTCCGGCGCCGTGCGTGTCCTGGCGCCGCAGAAGCTCTATAGACAGAGCCGCGCCGCCAGCCGGCGCTACATTGTGGTCAGAGTCGACGACCTGCGTCTCGACAGCGATACTGATCCGAGCCACATGGCCTTCGTCAGGGGTCTCATCGAAGCCGGCTATCCGGTCACCAACGCCATCATCCCGGCCCCCAGGGCGGGGCTGCTGTCGGCGGATGAAACCAGCAAGGCCTTTCTGCGATCGATGCTCGCGGACCCGCGATACGATATAGCGGGACATGGCTGGCACCACACGCCTTCCGAGCTGCTCGGAAACTCGCTTGCAAGGGACGTCGACCTCATCAAGGGCTGCATGAGCGAGATCTACCGCTCCACCGGCACGCTGCCGCTGACCTACATCCCGCCGAACGACGATTTCGACGACAACACGCTCGATGCCGTGGCCGGCACGGGAACGCCGATGTTCGCCGCCGAGAAGGGCACGCTGCGCTGGTTCAACGGCCTGGACAGGCGCGGAATCCTGCATGTGTCCAATACCGTCAAGTTCGAGGCCGCCTGGACGGGTGATCTTCCCTATTTCTCGCAGGAGCAGGTCTTCGATTATCTCGGAGACGACAATGACGCGGTCTTCTGCATCCACCCGGACACCGCCAAAACCCCCGAAAAGAAACAGGTGATACTCGATTCCATCACCCGGATGGCGGGCCTGCCGGGTACGACGCTGGTCAATTTCGCTGAGTATCACAAAGCCGTCTGCCCGGCCATGCCGAAGGTGGATCGCATCCGGCAGGCCCGTGCCGAGGTATCGGTGAAGGACTGGAGAAAACCCGATCCGCTTCGGTTGGAAGAGGAAGCGCTGCGGGCCGATGCCGAACTGGCCTGGACCTATTTCGATTGGGGCGCAAAGCATTACGGCGGCATGGCGCCCGCCACGTCCTGGATCGAGTCCGGAAAGCAGACCGGATATCCGTTCGTGACGATGTGGGACATCGGATCGCACATCCTGGCCGCGGTTTCGGCTCAACGCCTGCGCATCATCGACCAGGCCGAATTCGAGACGACGATAAATCGTATCCTCGCCTTCCTTGGCCAGGGCGATTTCAGCTTGGCGGGGGCGAAGCTCCCAAACACCGAACGACGGTTGAGTTCGAAGGGCGGCGAGCGCGACGGCTTCGACAGCGCCGATACCGGGCGGCTGCTGGTCGCGCTGAAAATCCTGGACAGCTATACGGCGGGTGCCTTCCCGGTGTTCAAGCTGGTGCGGCATTGGTCGTTCGGGCCTGTCCTCAAGGATGGCGAGATGCATGTGGTCAGCGACACTGGCAGGATTTCGTCGGCACAGTTGAACAGCTATGCCGGCTATACCGGCCGCGGATACAGCCTCTGGGGCGAGGCGATCGCGCCGGTCTTTTCCACGCCTGACCCCAGCAGCGACATGGACGCCGCCCTCGCTGCCATCGTGGAAATCCAGCGGCGCGGCCGCATCGCCACCGAGCCTCATGTCACCGAGGAAATCGAGCTGGGCGCATCGCCGCACGGGCGCCTCATCGCGGACATCCTCCATGCCGCCCAGATGAAGCGCTTCCAGGATACCGGCATCCTGACCTGCGTGTCCGAGACCGCCATGGCCGGGCCTCCCTATTTCACCTACCAGGGCTACCAGCTCACCGACGATGGCGGCACTTTCCCGGTCGACACGCTGAAGACCTCCGCGCCCGACAAGGCGGCGAAGCTTTCCGACTCGCTGCGGCTGGTCAATTCCAAAGGCGCCTATCTGTGGCTCGCGGCCCGGCCCGGCGATTACGCGCAAAAGCTCGTGGCCTATGTCAGGGAGCGCGCCAGGATGAAGGGGATCGGCTTTTCCGCCGGAGTGTCCGAGCGGACAGGCAAGCGGATCGAGGTCACCGACATCAACACCAACGGCGTCATTCTCGAGTCTGTCGCCTACATACTCGGGGGCCGCAAACCGCTGATTTCACGCGCGGAGGCCTGATCCCCCGCTATATTGGTGGCAGCGGGATGGCCCGCTGCCCAGCGCTCGCGCCGCCGCTTCTGCCGGGCATCCGGCAGGGACGCGGCAGTCGTCGCGGCAGGTTGCGATCGCTGGATCAATCGCTGCCCGGCCCTCTCTCTTGCCAAAATGTCGCACTTCGTCCACAAGGCGACGCAAACGGCGCCATTTCGCGCCGTTGTTGTACGGCTTCCGGCCCTTTGGCCGACGCGCCGTGTTCTGAAAGAGCGGAACAATGTCTGCGATCGAAGCCGGCGCTCGCGCGCCGGAAAACCTTTGGCGTCAGGAAATCAGGGCGACGATCGCGCTCGCCTGGCCGATGGTGCTGACCAATCTCGGCCAGACCGCCATGACCGCGACCGACGTCATGATGATGGGCCGTCTCGGGCCGGATACGCTGGCCGCCGGCGCGCTCGGCTCCAATCTCTATTTCATGCCGCTGATCTTCGGCCTCGGCCTGATGCTGGCGACCTCGCCGATGATGGCGACCGAGCTTGGCCGCCGCCGTCATTCGGTGCGCGACCTGCGCCGCACCGTACGCCAGGGCCTGTGGCTGGCGATCCTGATCTCGATCCCGATCTGGCTCTTCCTCTCGCATGGCGAGGAGGTGCTTCTGGCCATGGGCCAGAAGCCGGACCTCGCGCATGAGGCCGGCATCTACCTGCACTGGCTGCAATGGGCGGTGCTGCCCTTCTATGGCTATATCGTGCTGCGCTCCTTCATCTCGGCGCTGGAGCGGCCGGGCTGGGCGCTGGTCATCGTTTTCGTCGCCGTCGCCTGCAATGCCTTCTTCAACTGGGTGTTCATGTTCGGCAATCTCGGCGTCAGCTCGATGGGCATCGCCGGTTCCGGCCTCGCAACCACGCTGTCCAGCACGCTGATGTTCATCGGCATGGCGGCGGTGGTGATGCTGGAGAGGAAATTCCGCCGCTATCGTCTGTTCGGCCGCTTCTGGCGCGCCGACTGGCCGCGCTTCCGTGGTCTGCTCAGGCTCGGCCTGCCGATCGCCGGCATCCTCGCCTTCGAGGTGACGATCTTCAATGCGGCGGCGCTGCTGATGGGCCTGATCGATGCGGATTCGCTCGCCGCCCACGCCATCGCGATCCAAATCGCCTCGATCTCCTTCATGGTTCCGCTCGGGCTCAACCAGGCGGCGACCGTGCGCGTAGGCCTGGCGCATGGCGCCGGCAATCCGGAAGGCGTTTCGCGCGCCGGCTGGACGGCCTTCGTCATTGGCGTGTCCTTCATGGCGCTGATGGGCCTGGTGATGATTCTCTGGCCGCATGCGCTGATCGGCGCCTTCATCGATCTCGCCGATCCGGCCAATGCCAGGGTGATCAGCCTGGCCGTGTCGTTCCTGGGGTTCGCGGCGCTGTTCCAGATTTTCGACGGCGCCCAGGCGGTGGCGGCCGGCATGCTGCGCGGCCTGCACGACACCAAGGTGCCCATGCTCTATGCGGCAATCGGCTATTGGGGCGTCGGCCTGCCGCTCGGCGTGCTGCTCGCCTTCCGCTTCGGCCTGAACGGCGCCGGCATCTGGATCGGCCTGGCGTCGGGCCTGGCCGTAGTGGCGGCGCTGCTGCTGGGGCGGTGGCTCAGGCGGGACAGGATCGTGCCGCAGCTCGCCATCGGGCATTGAAGCGGACGCCGATCGCCAGCAGTCATCATGTCCAGACATTGTGGCTGACGGTGGCGCCTTAAGATCTGCCCACGAAAAAATGTCCGCCAAGCACCGAAGCGGTCATTGCCGTGGATATTTTAATGTCACCCTTTAGCCGTGAACGGAATGGCCGCTTGTCGACAGCATCACCTCGAAAGCTGGCTGGCGGCTCTCGACGCGACCCCTTTGGGCGGGTAGCAGGCGGGTGCTCTGCCTTCGAAAGCGATAGCGGCATTGAACCCTGCACAAAACCGACGCGCTGGGACCCAAGGCAACACTCGAATTTCTCTCAGCGAACGCAGCTATGCGACGGCTTGGCGCGGGCATCGCGGAACGAAACCAGGCGCCGGGTGCATTCGTCCCATAGCACCAGTTTTACGCAGCGGAGGCTTTCCAAGATGGTGATATGGCCGATGTCGCGCAGTTCCGGATAATCCCGGAGCACTTCCGGAAGCCGGTAATATGGCACTCTGCTGGAAAGATGATGGACATGATGGATGCCGATATTGGCCGTTAGCCATCGCAGGACAAAGGGCAGTTCATAATATGAGGAGCCGTGCAAGGCCGCGTCCTGGAATTGCCAGTGCGGGCTTTGCGACCAGTGAGTTTCCTCGAACTGATGCTGGACATAGAACAGCCAGACACCCGCCGATCCCGCCAGCACCACGACCGACAGCTGCACCAGCATGAATGACGCAAAACCGATCAGCCAGATCAGCGCGGCCCCCAGGAGCGCTATGGCCAGATTGGTCGCCATAGTCGAGACCCAAGGCTCCATTCCTGAGCGCATCATGCCGAAAGGCAGCCTTTGCTTGATCAGGAAAAGCCACACGGGACCAATGGCAAACATCACGAATGGGTTGCGGTAGAGCCTGTAAGCAAGCCGGCGCAGGCGCGACGAGGAATGGTACTCGGCCACGGTCAAAGTCGTGATGTCGCCGATGCCGCGTTCATCAAGATTACCGGCGGAGGCATGATGCGCCGCATGTGCACGCCGCCAATAATCGTATGGCGTGAACGTCAGGACTCCGATTAGACGACCGGTCCAGTTATCCGCGGTACGGTGCGCAAAGAAGGAACCGTGTCCGCAATCGTGTTGGATCATGAACAGGCGAAGCAAGAGCCCTGCTGCCGGAATTGTCAGTGCCATCCCCCACCAGAAGCCATAATGCACTGCCATCGCGGCAAGCGCCCAGAGGACAACAAACGGTACAAGCGTCACGGCAAGTTCGAGCAGGCTTCGACCCCTATCAGGCGCTCGATAGGTGGACAGGATCCTGGGCCATTCTCGCTCGCCCTCGAACGGGCGAACAGATGTGGCTTCCGTCAACATGATCCAATCCTTGCTGGCCGCAACGCGGCTCTCCCGACCGGGGGTGTATACTGATTTCCCCGCTTCTGCGATTTTCCGGCGTATCTGTCGAAAGCGTTGTCATACACGCGGAATCGCCCGGCTCGCAACGGACTTCGGGCAGGAACAGTGCTGAGGCAACGCCATGCCATTCAGAGCTTCAAACCACTCGCCAACCGGCAGCGGCCCAATCGATTCTACGCACTGTCAACGCAACATCCCAGCGCTGACTCTGCTCAGTACCAGCGCCCCCGGCCATACCAGCCGCCGCCTCCGAGCAGTATGACAATGAGTAGGATGACGAGAAGTGTGGTCATATCCATGCGAGTTCTCCGGGGAGCTGACGTCGCGCTTGCGCGGCCGTAGTCCAACTAAACTCAATGAGCGATTGTCCCTTTCGTTCCGCTCAGAGCGACGATTACTGCGGAGAAATCGTCCGGTTTCGGAGAACGACTTTCGGGAATGACTGCTAAGCGGCGCAAAGCGGTCATGTGCGCTTTCACCTTTGAAAGTCCACCTTGGGTCAAAAGCTGACGCACCCGACATCATCACATGATCCAAAAGAGGCACTCGACCGTTCTCTGGCTTTTGGCCCTGTCGAGCTTGGTGAACACATCATGCTCTCCACTCAATGGGAGGCCTTGCGCTCGAGCCGCCGCGCATATTGCGTCAGCGGGAAGCACAGGGCGAAGAAGATCAGTGCCACCAGCCCGTAGACCTTGAACGGCGCGAAGGTGGCGTTGTTGATGGCGTTGGATGTGCGCACCAGTTCCTCGAAGCCGATGATCGAGGTCAGCGCCGTCGATTTGATGAGCTGTACCAGGAAGCCGACGGTCGGAGCCCGCGTGATGGCAAAAGCCTGCGGCAGGATGATCAGCCTGAGTTCCTGCAGATAGTGCAGGCCGAGGCTGGCGCCGGCGTCCCATTGGCCGCGCGGCAGCGCGTCGACGCCGCCGCGCCAGATTTCGGCGAGATAAGCGCTGGCGAAGAAGGTCAGCCCCAGCACCGCCGCCGTCCACGGTTCGATGCGCAGCCCCAGCATCGGCAGGCCGAAGAACATCAGGAAGAGCTGCATCAAGAGCGGCGTGCCCTGGAACAGCGCGATGTAGCCCGAGGCGATCCGTTTGATCCATTTGTTCTTGGCGATGCGGAAGAACAGCACCACCAGCCCGACCAGCGCGCCGCCGGCAAAGGCGGCCAGCGACAAGAGCACCGTCCAGCGCGCGGCCAGCAGCAGATTGCGCACGATATCCCAAAGGGTGAACTCGATCATGACACGCCTGCCCCCAGCGCCCGGCGGCCGCCGGCAACAAGCAGTCGGCGCAGCCCCATCGACAGGCCGAGATAGACCATGGTCACGACGAAATAGGTCTCGAAAGCGCGAAAAGTGCGGGCCTGCAGCATGTCGGCCTCGTAGGTCAGCTCGCGCACGGCGATCTGCGACACCACGGCCGATTCCAGCATCATGATGACGATCTGGCTGGTCAGCGCCGGATAGATCACCTTCAGCGCCTGCGGCAGCACGATCTTGACGAACACCTGCCGGGGCCTGAGCCCGAGCGCCAGGGCTGCTTCCGTTTGGCCGCGCGGCACGGCGTCGAGCCCGGCGCCGACGATCTCGATCGTATAGGCCGCCATGTTGAGCGTCATCGCCAGCATCGCGGCCAGGATCGGATCGAGCCTTATGCCGAGGCTGGGCAGCCCGAAGAAGATGAAGAAGAGCTGCACCAGGAACGGCGTGTTGCGCATCACCTCGACATAGATGCCGATCGCCAGCCTGAGCGGCTTCGGGCCGTTTCTTTTGCCGGCGGCGCCCAGGATGCTGAGGAAAGTGCCCGCCAGCGTGGTGACGGCGATCAGAAGGATCGTCATCGCCGCGCCGCGCGCGATCACGCCCGCCGCACCCGCAAGCCAGCCGAAATCCAGGCTGTAGCCCATGGCGTTTGACCTTGTTGGAGGCTGGCGAGGGGTTCAACGCCTCTTGGGGCGTTGAACCCCCGCATGATCAATCCTTGAGGTTGTCGGGATTGAGCGGCGTCTTCAGCCAGGCCTTCGAGCTTTCATCGAGCTTGCCGTCGGCCAGCATCTTGGCGACCGCGTCGTTCACCGCCTTCTTCAGCCGGTCCTCGTTCTTGTTGAGGCCGATATGCGAGGGCGAGGTGAGCAACTGGAACTTCTGCTCAGGCTTCAGCGCATCCTGCTTGGCCAGCACCTGGGCGCCGACATCGTTGCCGACCACCATCAACTGCGTCTGGCCGGAGATGAAAGCCTGGATGACGGAATTGTAGTTGTCGAAGCGGCGGATATCGGCGGAGGCCGGTGCCGCCTCGGTGAGCGAGGTGTCCTCCAGCGTACCGCGATTGACGGCGATCGACTTGTCGGCGAGGTCTTCCTTGCCTTTGACCGCAAGTGCCGCCGGGCCGATGACGGCAATGTAATAGGGCGCGTAGGCGGCGGCGAAATCGATCACCTCGGCGCGCTCCTTTGAGTAGCCGACGCTCATCAGGATATCGACGCGCTTGTCGGTGAGATACGGGATGCGGTTCTGGCCGGTGACGCTGACCAGGTTGAGCTTCACCTTCAAGGCATCGGCGATCGCCTGCGCGACGTCGACGTCATAGCCCTTGATGCTCATGTCGGCGCTGGCTGAGGAGAAGGGCGGGAAGTCGGAGAAGATGCCGACATTGATGGCGCCGGCCTTGGTGATGTCGTCGACGGCGTCGGCTTTCGCCTGCGTGGCAAGGCCGGCGGCGCCGAGCATCATCGCCGCTGTGATTATGGATTTCAGTGCGTTGCGAAGAGTCATTTTTTGGTTCCCCTGCTGGAAGCTTGTTTGTTGAGTCCGGCCGCCGGCTCCAGCGCGGCGGCCGTATTGGCTAAGCAATTCCAGGAAAGGTGTGACGCGGTTTATGCTTGGCGACTTCGCCATAGCTTCCGTCCGGAATTGCGTGAAATTAAGAAATCTCAGCCTTTCTTGATCGCCGGGCTGAACACCATGAGGCTCAGGATCTCGAACAGGACCTGCGCGCCGGCATGGGCGGTGTTGGTGGTGGAGTCGTATTGCGGCGCCACCTCGACGACGTCGCCGCCGACGATGTTGAGGCCCTTCAGCCCGCGCAGCAATTCGAGCACCTCGCGCGTCGTCAGTCCGCCGACTTCCGGCGTGCCGGTGCCGGGCGCGAAGGCCGGATCGATGCTGTCGACGTCGAAGGAGATGTAGGTCGGCCCGTCGCCGACGATCTTCCGCGCCTTCTCGATGATCGCGGGGATGCCCAGCCCGGTCACCTCCTCGGCGTGGACGACGGTCATGCCGGACTCGTAGGTGAACTCCCACAGATATTCGGCCGAGCCGCGAATGCCGATCTGGATGGTGCGCGACGGATCGAGCACGCCGTCCAGCACCGCGTTGCGGAACGGCCCGCCATGGTGGAACTTGGTCATGTCGAACAGCCCGCTGGTGTCGCAATGGGCGTCGATATGGATCATGCCGACCGGAGCCTTTTTGCCGACCGCCTTCAGGATCGGGTGGCTGATCGAATGGTCGCCGCCGACCGAGAGCGGCAGCACGCCGGCATCGACGATCTGGTTGGTCCGCTTCTCGATGTCCTCATGGCTGATCTCCAGCCGGTAGCGGCTGCGGAACGGCGTGTCGCCGATGTCGGCGACGCGAAGCTCATGCGTCGGCGCGCATTCCAGCACGTGGTTGTAGGGGCCGATGCGCTCGATGGCGCGCAGCGCGCGCGGCCCGAAGCGCGAACCGGGACGGTTGGTGACGCCGAGGTCCATCGGCACGCCGATCATCGCCACCTGCAGGTCGCCGAAATCCGGGTTCTCGGCGGCGATTTCGCGGTAGGGCGCGGCAAGGAAGGTCGGGATACCGGCATAGGGCGCCAGGCGGGTGCCCGACTTGTTGAAGATCTTGTCGGCGACCTTGCGGAATTTCGGGTCGAACATCTCGCCGCCATGGCTCTCGCCATATTTGCGACGCAACGCTTCGAGCTTGCCGCGATCGTAACCCATGTCCGGTCCTCCTGTGTGCCTGCCTGCAGCGCTGCCCGCATGGACGGTTTGCCAAGCCAGCCTGTTGTCCGGCTGGATCGTTGCCCGCCGGTTGTGCTGCGGATTTCACGTCTCTTGAAGCTGTTCCGGGCAAAAGTGTCGGGCAGCCGCTTTGAAAAATCAATTGATATTGTTAGGGTCTTCGCTGTGAGAAAATCTCACAAAGTAGGAGCCCGCCATGGCCAAGCGCCTGCCGCCGCTGAACCCGCTGCGAGCCTTCGAGGCCACGGCGCGCCACGCCTCGCTGACCAAGGCGGCGGGTGAGCTGAATGTCACGCATGGCGCCGTCAGCCACCAGATCAAGGCGCTCGAGCAGTCGCTCGGCGTGAAGCTCTTCGAGCGCACCGGCCAGCGCGTGAAGCTGACGCCGCATGGCGCGGAGTTCCTGCCGGCGGTCTCCTCCGCCTTCGACGGCATCGCCGCCGCCACCCAGCGCATGACCAGGCCGGCAAGCGCGGGCGCGCTGTCTGTATCCTGCGTCCCGGCGCTGCTCTTGCTCTGGATGACGCCGCGGCTGGGCTCCTTCACCGCGCAATATCCCGACATCCAGCTCACGCTGATCCCGTCCAACGACGCCCGTGATATTCGCGCCCCGCAGATCGACGTCTGCGTGCATTATGGCGACGGCGGCTGGACCGATTGCTGGATGCGCAAATGGTCCGGGCTGGAACTCTTTCCCGTCGTCAGCCCGACATTGATCAACAACCGGCCGATCCGCGGCGTCCGCGACCTTGCCGATCACGTCTTCCTGCATGGCGACGACGGCCGCGAATGGCACACCTGGCTGGCCGCCGCCGACGCGCTCGACCTGGAGCGCGGCCGCCGCCATCATCTGGGCGACGCGCGCATGGCGACGGAAGCCGCCGTGCACGGCCATGGCGTGGCGCTCGGCGATTCCGTCACCGCGCGCGCCTTGCTGGCCAGGGGCATGCTCGTCGCGCCCTTCACCCTGTCCGTTCCGGCCGTCGACGATTTCTACGTCGTTTGCCGCAACGAGATGCGCTCGGCGCCGATCGTCCAGCTCTTCATCGACTGGCTGTTCGCCGAGAAGGAGCAGGACGAGGGCCGCGCCAACGCGCCGGTGGCCGGTCGCGTGCCCAGCCGCAGGAAGCGCCCTTCGCTCAAGGTCATCGGCGCCAAAGCAATTCCAGGAAAAGTGTGAAGCGGTTTTCTGTCGGGAATTGCGTCAAAACAAAAAACTGGAGCATTTCGCCGGTTCCGTGAAACGGCGAAATGCTCCAGGGCCGCGTCTTGAAGGCTGGACTTGCATAGCTGCTTTTTGTCGGGCCAGCCCGCAAAGCAGGAAGCGCGTTCGGAAATACAGTGCTAAGAGGCAGTTGGCTGAGGCAATTCCTGGAAAACCGCGCGAGGGTCTTCCATCCGGAATTGCTCGAACGAGGACTTGAAGCGTGGCGCCTGCGTTTCCGTGCGTCGTGCCTTATGGGTGAGGAAGCATGGCAAAAACCGATATAGCGCGGCGCGTCTACAACCACACCTGGAAGCTCGATCCGATCGTCCGCAGCCTGCTGGACACCGACTTCTACAAGCTTTTGATGCTGCAGATGATCTGGGGCATGTATCCCAAGGTCGACGCCACCTTCACGCTGATCAACCGCACCACCTCGGTGCGCCTCGCCGACGAGATCGATGAAGGCGAATTGCGCGAGCAGCTCGACCACGCCCGCACCTTGCGTTTCTCCAAGAAGGAGATGATCTGGCTGGGCGGCAACACCTTCTACGGCCGCAAGCAGATCTTCGAGCCGGAATTTCTCGCTTGGCTCGAGGATTTCCGCTTGCCCGAGTACGAACTTTCCAGGCGCGACGGCCAGTATGTGCTCTCCTTCCCCGGCCCCTGGATGTACACGACGCTTTGGGAAATCCCGGCTTTGGCCATCATCAACGAGCTGCGCTCGCGCGCGGCGATGCGCTCCTACGGGCCTTTCGCGCTCGACGTGCTCTATGCCCGCGCCAAGGCCAAGATGTGGGCCAAGACCGAGCGGCTGAAGGCGCTGCCGGGCATCCGCATCTCCGACTTCGGCACGCGCCGCCGCCATTCCTTCCTCTGGCAGCGCTGGTGCGTCGAGGCGCTGAAGGAAGGCATCGGCGATGCCTTCACCGGCACCTCCAACGTGCTTCTGGCCATGGACAACGACCTCGAGGCCTTGGGCACCAATGCGCATGAACTGCCGATGGTGTTCGCCGCGCTCGCCAATTCCGAGCAAGAGCTGCGCGAGGCGCCCTACAAGGTGCTGCAGGACTGGCAGCGCTACTATGGCGGCAACCTGCTGATCGTGCTGCCCGACGCCTTCGGCACGGAATCCTTCCTGCGCGACGCGCCGGACTGGGTCGCCGACTGGACCGGCTTCCGCCCGGACAGCGCGCCGCCGATCGAGGGCGGCGAGCGGATCATCGAGTGGTGGCGCAAGAAGGGCAAGGACCCCAAGCAGAAGCTGCTCATCTTCTCCGACGGGCTCGAGGTCGAGACCATCGAGGACACCTACAAGCACTTCCGCGGCAAGGTGCGCATGTCCTTTGGCTGGGGCACCAACCTGACCAATGATTTCGAAGGCTGCGCGCCGACTGAGACCGACAGCCTCGACGCCATCTCGCTGGTCTGCAAGGTCACCGAGGCCAATGGAAGGCCGGCGGTGAAGCTCTCGGACAACCCCGCCAAGGCGACGGGGGATGAAAGGGAGATCAAGCGCTATCTGAGGATTTTCGGCGAGAAGGGCCGCGTCGAGCAGTTGGTGAAGGTGTAGGTCGTTGCCGATCTGACGTTGCCACGCGGGACAGCAAAGTTGGATAGGCTGAGTTCCTTCGCGCCCCCCTCTGTCCTGCCGGACATCTCCCCCACAAGGGGGGAGATCGAGCTCTCATCGCCGCTTTCGCCAATCTCCCGCGTTGCCAGGGAGGCGCCGGCGGCGCAACTGCCAATCTCCCCCCAAGTGGGGGAGATGTCCGGCAGGACAGAGGGGGGCGCCGTAGAGCGCCATCCTTGGAGATTGGCCCTTCTTGCAACGACCTTTGCAGCCCTCCTCCCCACACCCGCCTTCGCCCACGCCTCCGACCGTGGCCACGTCCTGCTTCTCCCCACCGGTTACTACCTCGCCGGCGGCGCGCTTGCCGTCGCCGTGAGTTTCCTAGTCCTGGCGCTGCTGCCACCAGCCGCCCTCGATCGGTTCTGGGGCCGGCGGGTGTCGCTGTTCACCTTCGGTGACGCTCCACGCACCATCGTCAGCCTGATTTCCTTTGCCGGCTTCGCGCTGCTCATTGCCTCTGGTCTCACAGGCAGCCGCGACCCGCTCTCCAATCCCCTGCCGCTGGTGATATGGACCCTGCTCTGGGCCGGCCTCACGCTGCTGCAGGGCGTGCTCGGCGACCTGTGGTCATGGCTCAATCCTTGGTATGGGCCCTGGCGCCTAAGCCGGTTCCTCAGCCGACACAGAGACGACAGGCTTTCACCACGCCTGCCGCCATGGCTCGGCTACTGGCCGGCCTTCGCACTGTTCTTCGCCTTCGCCTGGTTCGAGCTGATCGATCCCGCGCCCGACGATCCGGCCCGCCT
Source organism: Hyphomicrobiales bacterium (assembly GCA_003963455.1). Lineage (GTDB taxonomy): Bacteria > Pseudomonadota > Alphaproteobacteria > Rhizobiales > Rhizobiaceae > Mesorhizobium. The sequence goes on along the minus strand of RXJA01000551.1, from coordinate 16,761 downwards.
GGCCTTTGCCGCGGGCCTCTACTGGCTGGCGAGCTTCATCGCCATGCTCATCTTCGGCTACGACGCCTGGAGCAAGCGTGGCGAATTCCTGACTGTCTTCTTCGCCATGGTCGCCCGCTTCGCGCCTTTCGAGCGCCATGAAGGCCGGTTGAGCCTTTGCTGGCCCGGCGCCAAGCTGCTGGCGGCCGAACCCTTGCCACCAAGCGGCACGGCCTTCCTCCTGCTGGCGCTATCCTCGGTATCCTTCGACGGCCTGTCGAAGACTTTCTTCTGGCTCGGCCTGTTCGGCGTCAACCCGCTGGAATTTCCCGGACGCACGGCGCTGATCGGCGTCGGCAGCTTCGGCCTCGTGCTCACTTTCGTTTTGCTCGCGGTCGTGTTCGCGCTCGCCGTCATTCTCGGCCAGCGCCTCGCCGGCGACAGGCATCTGTTTCACGAGACCGCCGGCCTGCTGGTCTGGTCGATCGTGCCGATCGCGCTCGCCTACCACATCGCGCATTACATCACCGTGCTCCTGGTCGACGGCCAGTACGCGCTGGTCGCCCTATCCGACCCGTTCGCGCTCGGCTGGAACCTGTTCGGAACCGCCAGCATGATGGTCGAGGCGGGTGTGGTCGCCGGCGCCGGGGCGGCCTGGTGGCTATGGAATGTCCAGGCAGGCGTCATTATCGCCGGCCATGTGCTGGCGGTCCTCGTCGCGCACGGCCTCGCCTGGCGGCTCCATCGGCAGCCGTCGCGCGCGGCGCTCAGTCAGCTCCCGCTGACGCTGTTGATGATCGCCTACACCATATTCGGCCTTTGGTTGCTTGCCACGCCGACCGCCGGATGACAGAAGAGCGTGCCTCCAATGCCGTCGGGTAAAGCTCGCTTGCCAGGCCAAAGCTTTGGTGATTTAGTTTGTACACATGCAATTTTCCATCCTTCGGAAGGGGATGGTTTAGCCGCCTTATCGCTGGTCAAGCTGAAAAAACAGGGGAACGGACATGGCTGACAAGAACGGATTTTTCGACCTTTCCAAAACCACGCTTTCCCGCCGCACCGCGCTGAAGGGCATGGCGGCCGGCGCGGGCCTTGCGCTGGCGCCGGGCTTCGTCCGCTACAGCCAGGCGCAGAGTTCGGCGCCGATCAAGATCGGTTTCCAGTCGCACCGTACGGGCATCGGCGCCGCTTATGGCCGCTGGTACGAGAAGACGAGCGCCGCCGCCGTCAAGGCGATCAACGACGCCGGCGGCATCGGCGGCCGCCCGGTCGAGCTGGTCATCGAGGATGACGGCACCGATCCCGCCCGCGGCGCCGAGGTGGTGGCCAAGTTCGCCAAGCAGCACAAGACCGACATCGTCTTCGGCACTTTGTTCTCGCATGTCGTGATCGGTTCCGCGCCCGCAGCCGGCGAGAACAAGATCCCCTATTTCGTCGTCAGCGAAGGCCACCATGTCGCCTCGACCAAGCTCAACCGCTACGTCTTCCAGCCCGGCATCACCGATGTGAAGAGCCAGATCCAGTCCATGGCGCCCTGGATCGCGGCGAATGCCGGCAAGAAGGTGACGCAGATCTTCCCGGACTTCGCCTTCGGCTACGACCATCGCGACTACCTGCCGCCGGCGCTGAAGGCGCAGGGCGCCGACGTGATCGCCCAGATCGCCATTCCGCCGACGGAGTCGTCCTTCACCAAATACTTCCCGCAAATCCCGGCCGAGACCGACGTCATCTACCATGTCATGGTCGGTCCGGCCGTGCTCACCTTCGTCAAGGAACTCGGCGAGTTCTACGGCTCGCAAAGGCCGCAGCTCTTCGGCTTCATGGATTCGCTCGAGGCCGTCGACATCAACAGTCCCGGCCTCGAGTTCCTCGACGGCAGCCACTTCTGGGAAGGCTCGCCGCGCTACGCGCAGCCCGATGATTCCGCCGCGCAGAAGGCCTATCGCGCCGCCGTCGGCATCGACGACAACGGCGCCGCCGTCGGCGATCCCAAGGACATCTCCACCGCCTCGCACATGTTCGGCTGCTGGGAAACGCTCTATGTCGTCAAGAAGGCGATGGAAGACGCCGGCTACAAGGGGCCGGAAGACCGCGCCAAGCTGGTCGAGGCGACCGAGGCTCTGAAGGAATTCGCCGAAGGTCCGGAGCACCCGCAGGGCCCGAAAACCTTCAACGGCAAGATCCACCAGTGTTTCGGCATCCAGAACATCTCCAAGGTCGAGGGCGGCAAGCTCAAGGTCGTGCACAAGACCAAGATCGAGGACGGCCTCTACGAGCCGGAAGGGGATTACACGACGCAGGCGCTGTGAGTTTAGCTGCTCCTGCAAATGTGAGCGCCAAGGCACCCTCCTCTGGCCGGTAGGGCAGAGGGGGGTGCATCGCGCATCCGCCGGTGTCTAACGAATGCACTTCGGTCCCCACCTCCTCCTCGCTGCCCTCGAAGGCCTCGTCACCTCCGCCGTGCTGGCGCTGACCGCGCTTGGCCTGTCGCTGGTGTTCGGCGTCATGCGCATCGTCAACGTCGCCCATGGCGAGTTCTTCATGCTGGGCGCTGTGCTTGCCTGGGCGATCTCGACGGCGATTTCGGGCCACCCCGCCATCGGCTTTGTGGCAGCACTTGTGATCGCGCCCTTGCTCGTCGGGCTGGTCGCGTTTCTTGCCGAATGGCTGGTGCTGCGCCGGCTGAACTACAATCCCGAAAGCACCATCGTCGCCACCATCGGCATGCTCTACATCATCCAGCAGCTGGCGCTCACTTTCTACGGGCCGGAGGCGCGTCCCGTCGAGCCGCCTTTCAGCTACCGCATCCTGCTGCCGTGGTTCGGCTATTCCGGCTACAAGCTGTCGGTGGTTGCCGCTTCTGCAATCCTGCTCATGATCACCTGGCTCGTGCTGACCCGCACCAGGATCGGCCTGATCATGCGCGCCACCCAGTATGACCGCGAAACGGCGCAGGCCTTCGGCATCCCGGTCGAGCGCGTCTATGCCGGCGTTTTCGCCATCGGCGCCATGCTGGCGGCGATCGCCGCGGTGCTGATCGTGCCGATCAGCCAGGCGCATTATCTGATGGGACAGGACCCGCTGCTCTTGTCCTTCATCGTCGTCATCATAGGCGGCCTGGGATCGCTCCGCGGCACCGTGGTCGCGGCCGTCCTGATCGGCCTTTCCGACGGCATCGTCTCGATGTTCTTCTCGCCGACGCTCGCCAAGATCATCGCCACGCTGGTGGTCGCGATGGTGCTTGTGTTCCGGCCGCAGGGCCTGTTCGGAACCGCGCCGCGATGAGGGATGCTTCGCCGGCAAAGGCCTATGCCTTGCACATCGCGGTCGTCGCGCTCCTGTTCGTGCTGAACTTCGTACTGCCGGATTATCACCAGGGCCTGTTTGCCCGCATCATGGCGCTGGCCGTCTTCGCCATGGGCTACAATCTGCTCTTCGGCTATGTCGGCCTGCTCAGCCTCGGCCACGCCATGTTCTTCTCGGCCGGCCTCTATGGCGCGGGCTTGACCGTCTATCATCTCGGCTGGGGCGTGCCCGAAGCCTTCGTCACCGGGGTCGTCTGCGGCGCGCTGCTCGCTTTGGTCATCGGCCTGCTGGCCCTGCGCACCTCAGGTGTCGCCTTCATGATCGTCACCATGATGTTCGCGCAGGTCTTCTACCTGCTCATCCTCTATTTCGCAGCCTGGACCGGCGGCGACCAGGGCCTGGTCATCCAGCAGGCGTCGCGGGTCGTCACGGTCGGCGGCGCCTCGTTCGACCTGACCGACCCGACCGTGCGCTACATGAGCGCGCTGGCGCTGTTCGCCGTGGTTCTGCTGATTACGCTTGCCCTTGTCCGCTCCCGCTTCGGCCGCGTGCTGGTCGCCATCCGCGAGAATGAAGAGCGCACGAAAATGCTGGGCTACGACACCGGCGCCAACAAGCTCGCCGCGGTCGTCGCCTCCGGCGCCGTCTGCGCGGCCTCGGGCGCCGCCTACGCGCTGCTGTTCGGGTATGTCGGTTCCAGCTTCGCCTCGGTGCAGTACTCGATCCTGCCTCTGCTCTGGGTATTGCTCGGCGGCGCGGCGACCACGCTCGGGCCGCTCATCGGCACGCTGTTCATGTATTATGTCACCGACATCACCAGCGGCTTCACCTCGGCCTATCTGCTGATCGTCGGCGTGGCGCTCATCCTGCTGGTGCTGTTTGCGCCGAAAGGCATCATGGGCAGCATCCGCCAGCGCTGGCTGGGGTGGCTGCCATGAAGCCGCTGCTCACCACCAAGGGCCTGTCGCGGCAGTTCGGCGGCCTGGGCGCCGTCGACGGGGTCGACTTCGCGCTGATGCCGGGCGAGATCCGCGCCATCATCGGCCCCAACGGCGCCGGCAAGACCACCTTCGTCAGCCTGCTCTCGGGCCGCATCCGGCCCTCGTCGGGCACAATCGTCTTCGACGGCGCCGACATCACCGCCATGCCGGCCTACAAGAGGGTTCGCCTTGGCGTCGCCTACACGTTCCAGATCACCAGCGTCTTTGCCAATCTCACTGCCTTCGACAATGTCGCGCTGCCGGTGCAGCGCACGCTGACGGACGGCCGCACGAAGGGGCAGATCAGGACCGGCGTGATGGCGGCGTTGGAGCGCACCGGCCTTGCCGAACGCGCCGGCACGCTGGCCGCGCATCTTTCCTACGGCCATCAGCGCCTGCTCGAAGTGGCGATGGGCCTGGCGCTGAGGCCGCGCCTGCTGATCCTCGACGAACCGACACAGGGCCTGGCCGACAGCGAGATCGACAATTTCATCACCCTGGTGCGCGGGATCGCCAAGGACGCGACGGTGCTTCTGATCGAGCACAACATGCCGGTGGTGATGCAGCTTGCCGACCGCATCACCGTCTTCAATTCGGGAAAGATCCTGGCCGAAGGCACGCCGGGTGAGATCCGCGCCGACACGCAAGTGCAGGATGCCTATCTCGGAGCGACCCATGGCTGACGCGGGGCTGCTCACGATTGCCGGGCTCGATTGCTTCTATGACGAGGTGCAGGTGCTTCACGGCCTAGACCTCGTCCTCAACAAGGGCGAGGTGCTTTGCCTGTTCGGCCGCAACGGCGCCGGCAAGACGACGACGCTGAAGGCGATCATGGGGCTGGTTCCGGCCGCCGCCGGCTCGATCAGGCTGGGCGGCACGGAACTGACTGGCCTCGCCGCGCATGACGTGCCGAAAGCCGGCGTCGCCTACGTGCCGCAGGGCAGGCGCCTGTTCGCCGACATGACGGTGGCGGAAAACATCGAGATCGGCCTTATGGCGCGCGGCAAGGGCAGGCAGACACGGGAGAACGTGCTCGACCTTTTCCCGCTGCTGCGCGAGCGGTTGAAGCAACGCTCCGGCACCTTGTCCGGCGGCGAGCAGCAGATGCTGGCGATGGCGCGGGCTCTGTGCCTCGAGCCCCAAGTGCTTTTGCTCGACGAGCCGACCGAGGGGCTGATGCCGTCGATGATCGCGAAAATCCGCGAGACGGTGGCGAAATTGCGCGAACTCGGCGTTTCGACCATCCTGGTCGAGCAGCGCGTCGACGCCGTGCTCTCGGTCGCCGACCGCGTCTCGTTCATCGAGAACGGCCGCAACCGCGAGACGGTCGATGTCGAGGCATTGCGCGCCGATCCGTCGGCGGTGAGGAGATATGTCGGCGTCGGCTGATCAGCCAAAGAACAGGAAACCGGCAATCAGAAACGTCGGGATCAGCACCAGCCCCGACCACATCATGTAACCGAAGAAGCCGGGCATCTTGAAGCCGCGATGCCTGGCGATGGCGAATACCATGAAGTTCGGCGCATTGCCGATATAGGTGTTGGCGCCCATGAACACCGCGCCGGCCGAGATCGCGGCGAGCGTCGAGGCGGCTTCGGTCATCAGGTGGTGCGCATCGCCGCCGGCAAGCTCGAAGAACACCAGATAGGTCGGCGCGTTGTCGAGGAAGGATGACAGCGCCCCGGTCAGCCAGAAATAGGCGAGATCGTTGGGCCGGCCGTCGGCCGAGGTGACCAGTGCAACCAGCGGCGCCAGCGCGCCTTCATGGCCGGCTCGCAGGATGGCGATGACCGGCACGATGCAGACGAAGATGCCGGCAAACAATTTCGCCACCTCGGCGATCGGGCCCCAGGTGAAGCCGTTCGCCTGTCTGTGGCTCTTGTAGGATACGCGAAGCGACAGAAAGGCCAGCGCCAGGATGATGGCGTCGCGCGCAAGGTTCTGCAGCTCGAGGCCGACGCCCAGCACGGAAACGCTGATGCCAGGCTTCCAGCTCGCAGAAAGCAGGATCGCGCCGATCACGCCGGCCAGCAGCGGCAAATTGGCCAGCCCGCGCAGGCGCACTTTCGAATCCGGGGTCGGATCCTTGATCTTGGGCATGCCTTCCTCGCGACGGTGCAGGATGATGTCGATCGCCAGGAAGACCGCCAGCACCAGGCCGCCGACGAACAGCGTGTCGGGCAGGATGTGCACGGTGGTCCAGAAGAAATCGACGCCGCGCAGGAAGCCGACGAACAGCGGCGGATCGCCGAGCGGCGTCAGCGAGCCGCCGATGTTGGCGACCAGGAAGATGAAGAAGATCACCACATGCGCGTTGAACGGGCGGTTGTCGTTGGCGCGCAGGACCGGCCGGATCAGGATCATCGAAGCGCCGGTCGTGCCGATGACCGAGGCAAGCATCGCGCCGGCAAGGAGCAGCCCGGCATTGACGAGCGGCGTGCCGTGGATGTTGCCGGCAAGCAGGATGCCGCCCGAGATGGTGTAGAGCGCGAACAAGAGGATGATGAAGGACATGTATTCGGTGAGCAGCGTGTGCAGCACCGCTTCGCCTGCCGCCGGAATGCCGAAGGCGACGGCCAGCGGGAAGACCGCCAGCACCGCCCAGCCGGCGGCGATCTTGCCATAATGATGCTCCCACACGTGATGAAAGAGCAGTGGTCCGGTCGCGATCGATAGCAGCAGGCCGGCAAAGGGCAATCCCCACCAGAGCGACATGGCGGCGCCGGGCAGTTCATGAATTTCAGCAGCCAGCGCCTGTGCGGGAAGCAGCAGCGCTATCGAGACTGCGGCGAAAGCGAAACGCCCCCTCATCCGGCCGCTTCGCGGCCACCTTCTCCCCGGTGGGGAGAAGAGGCTGACGTCGGCGCCGGCGATCTCCTCTCCCCTCGGGGAGAGGTCGGATTGCCCCGAATTGCCCTTCGCAATTCGGTTGGCAATCCGGGTGAGGGGGACCTTCCCCACAGTCCGGTCAATCCGCCGAATGATCTTCGAGCGTCACGCCGGCTTCGTGCATGCGCTTCAGCATCGCCTCGACGGAGCCGTCGAGGTCGATGCCGCGGCAGGCGTCGAGCCGCACCGTCGTCCTGAAACCCTGCCTCACCGCGTCGAGCGCCGAGAAGGCGACGCAGAAATCGGTGGCCAGCCCAACCAGCGTGATCGTGTCGATGCCGCGCTCCTTGAGGTAGCCGCCGAGGCCGGTCGGCGTCGCATGGTCGTTCTCGAAGAACGCCGAATAGGAGTCGATCGCGGTGCGGAAACCCTTGCGGATCACCAGCTCCGCTTTGGTCCAGGCGAGCCCGGAATGGAAATCGGAACCGAGACTGCCCTGGATGCAATGGTCCGGCCACAATGTCTGCGGCCCGTAGGGCATCTCAATGGTTTCGAAGGCCTGCTTGCCTGGATGGCTGGAGGCGAAGCTCGAATGTCCGGCGGGGTGCCAGTCCTGCGTCAGGATCACATGCTCGGTTCGCCGGATGAGGTCGTTGACCAAAGGCACGATCTCGTCGCCGCCGGCAACCGCGAGCGCGCCGCCTGGACAAAAATCGTTCTGCAGGTCGATGACGATCAGCGCTTCGTCGGCCATGCGGTTCCCTCTCGTTTGGGCCCCTCGTATCGGCTTGAGGCTCCAGTCCAAAAGCCGCTGACGCGACCGGACACGGAACCTTGACCAGATGGCCGGCGCCGTCAACCTCCAAGCCCATAACAAATGCGTCCAGGCCGGCACGTCGCCATGGCGGCACGAACTCTTGCTTTGACAATTCCAGCCCGCCTGATATCATTTGCATACGAATGAATTTGACCGGTGAGAAACCGGCAGAAGCCGAAGCCAGGGTGCTTTGGGAGGGCCAAGTGGGAATGGTCCGTTTCTGGGAAGGTTCTGGAAGGCAGAGCGTGATCCGTTACGCGAAACCCACCACGGTCGATGAGGCGCTCGCCTTGCTTGGCGAGGATCGCTGGCGCATTCTCGCCGGCGGCACGGATTTCTATCCGGCGCAGGGCGCCAAACCCTTCCGCGACAACATCCTCGACATCAATGGTCTCGCCGAACTGCGCGGCATCGTGGAGACGGGCGATCATTGGCGGATCGGCGCCCGCGCGACCTGGACCGACATCGTCCGGCATCCGTTGCCGGCGGCGTTCGATGCGTTGAAATCTGCCGCCCGCGAGGTCGGCTCGGTCCAGATTCAGAATGTCGCTTCCGTTGCCGGCAATCTCTGCAACGCCTCGCCGGCCGCCGATGGCGTGCCGGGGCTGCTGGCGCTCGACGCCGATGTCGAATTGCGCTCGGCGAAAGCCACCCGCCATCTGCCGCTTGGCGACTTCATCCTTGGCAATCGCCGCACCGCGCTGCAGCCGGGCGAGATGGTCACCGCCATCCGCGTGCCGAAGCCTTCCGCCGCCGGCGCCTCAGCCTTCGTCAAGCTCGGCGCCCGGCGCTATCTCGTCATCTCGATCGCCATGGCCGCGGCGCGGCTGGTGGTCGAGGATGATGAGATCGCCGATGCGGCGATCGCCGTCGGCTCCTGCTCGGCGGTTGCCCGCCGTCTTGCCGGCGTCGAGGCGGCGTTGCGCGGCCGGCCGGTCAACGCGGCGCTTGCCGACGCGGTGCTGTCCGCGCCGATCGATGAACTGTCGCCGATCGCCGATGTGCGCGGCAGCGCCGAGTACCGGCAGGACGCAGCGCGAGAGATCGTCGTGCGCGCCGTCCGCGCCGCAATCGGCCTCGGCGAAAGCAAGGTGGCGGCATGAGTATGGCCCAATCCGGTATGGCCCGATCCGGTGTGGCCCAGTCCGGCATGGAACGCGCCGACATTGCCTTCGAGGTCAATGGCGTGGCTGTCAGGGTCTCGGTGCCGCCGGTCAGGCGGTTGTCGCAGGTCTTGCGCGACGAGTTGCGGCTGACCGGCACCAAGGTCGGCTGCGATGCCGGCGATTGCGGCGCCTGCACCGTGCTTGTCGACGGCAATCCGGTCTGCGCCTGCCTGATGCCCGCGGCCTCCGTGGTGGGCGCTTCCGTCACCACGGTCGAGGGCCTGTCCAACGGCCGGCTGTCCGCCTTGCAGGCCTCGTTCCTCGAACATGGCGCCGCGCAATGCGGCATCTGCACGCCCGGCCTGCTGGTCGCGGCCACCGCGCTGTTGGAACGCAACCCCACGCCGAGCGAAGCCGAGACGCAGGACGCGCTGGGCGGCGTGCTTTGCCGCTGCACCGGCTACAGGAAAATCGTCGCGGCGGTGATGCAGGCCTCGCACCATATGAACGGCATCGACCTTCGCCTGCCGGAAGTGGGTCACGCCGTGGGCGCCTCGCCGATCCGGCTCGACGGCGTGCCGAAGGTCAATGGCGACGAGAAGTTCGGCGGCGATACCTTCCCTGCCGATGCGCTGTCGGTGCTGGTGATCCGCTCACCCCACTATCATGCCCGCTTCAGCTTCGGCGATCTCGACGCCTGGGCGAAGGCGCATCCCGGCATCGCCGGTGTCTTCACCGCCGCCGACATTCCCGGCAAGAACTGTTTTGGCGTCATCGGACCCTTTGCCGACCAGCCGGCGCTGGCCGAGGGTTTCGCGCGTTTGCGCGGCGAGGCGGTGGCGCTGGTGGCGGGCGAGCGCGAGGCTATCCTCGATCTCGACCTCGGAGATTTTCCGGTCACCTGGACCGAGCTGCCGCATGTACTGCGGCCGCGCGATGCGAAAGCCGATGGCGCGGCGCTGATCCACAGCCACCGGCCGGCAAACCTGCTCACCTCCGGCCTGGTCGAGCGCGGCGATCCTGACGCCGCGCTTGCCGGCGCGGCCGTCACCGCGTCAGGCGCCATCGAGACCTCCTTCGTCGAGCATGCCTATATCGAGCCGGAAGCCGGCTATGCTTACATGGATGGCGACATGCTGGTCGTCGTCGCCTGCACCCAGGCGCCCTATATGGACCGCGACGACACGGCCAAGGTGCTGGGCCTGCCCGTCGAAAAGGTACGCATCGTGCCGACCGCCACCGGTGGCGGCTTCGGCTCGAAGCTTGATGTCTCGCTGCAACCCCTGATCGGCCTCGTGGCGATGAAGACTGGCCGCCCGGCGGCGCTTGCCTACACGCGCAACGAATCGATGATGTCGACCACCAAGCGCCATCCGGCCGAGATGAAGGCGACCATCGGCGCCGATGCCGAGGGCCGCGTCAGCGGCATGGTCTTCGAGGGCGACTTCAACACCGGCGCCTATGCCAGCTGGGGCCCCACGGTCGCCAACCGCGTGCCGGTGCATGCCTCAGGTCCCTACCTGACGCCGAACTACCGGGCGACCGGCTATGCCATCCACACCAACGGCCCGATCGCCGGCGCTTTCCGCGGCTTCGGCGTGCCGCAGGCCACCATCATGCAGGAGACGCTCTATGACGAACTCGCCGGCAAGCTCGGCATGGATCGTCTGGAATTCCGGTTGAAGAACTGTCTTCGTAACGGCTCCGAAACGGTGACCGGCCAGCGTCTGGAGTCTGGCGTCGGCATCGGCGAATGCCTGGAGCAGCTCGGCCCGCATTGGGAACGCGCGCTTGCCGAGGCCGATGCGTTCAACGCCGCCAATACCGCAAGCAAACGCGGCGTCGGCGTCGCCTCCTGCTGGTATGGCTGCGGCAACACCTCGCTGCCCAATCCCTCGACCATTAAGGTCGGTATCTCGCCCTCGGGCGATGTCGTGCTGCATCAGGGCGCCGTCGATATCGGTCAGGGCTCCAACACGGTCATCACCCAGATCTGTGCCGACGCGCTCGGCCTGCCGCTGGACAGGTTCAAGCTGAAGAGCGCCGACACCGCCATCACGCCCGACGCGGGCAAGACATCCGCATCGCGGCAGACTTTTGTCACCGGCAAGGCCGCCGAAAAGGCCGGTCGCGCCTTGCGCGAAAAAATCCTGCGCTTCGCCAATGTCTCGGGCGACGCGATGATCGCGCTCGAAGGCGCCAACCTTTCCATCCGCGAAGGCGACGCCGCGCGCCGCATCGACCTGTCCGAGCTGAAGGCTGATGCCGACGGTCTCGTCTTCATCGCCGAGGAGACCTACGACCCGCCGACGCTGCCGCTCGACGCCAAGGGCCAGGGCAAGCCCTACGCCGTCTATGGCTATGGCGCGCAGATCGCCGAGCTCGAGGTCGACCTCAAGCTGGGCACCGTGAAGCTGATCAGGATCACCGCCGCGCATGACGTCGGCAAGGCGATCAACCCGGTGCTGGTCGAGGGCCAGATCGAAGGCGGCATCGCGCAGGGCATCGGCATGGCGCTGATGGAGGAGTACATCCCCGGCCGCACCGAGAACCTGCACGACTACCTGATCCCGACCATCGGCGACGTGCCGCCGGTCGAGCATATTCTCGTCGAGGTTCCCGATCCCGAAGGTCCCTTCGGCGCCAAGGGCCTGGGCGAGCATGTGCTGATCCCCACCGCGCCGGCGATCCTCAACGCCATCCGCCATGCCACCGGTGTCCTGGTCACCAAGGTGCCGGCGACGCCGAGCCGCATCCTGGCGGCGATCCGCGAGAAGGAGGCGCGCCGATGAGCGAGCTTGCCGAACGTTTCGAAACCCACGATCCCGGCGAGAAGCAGGTGGCGGAAAAGATCCGCTGCGATGCCTGCCCCGTCATGTGCTACATCGCCGACGGCCGCACCGGCGCCTGCGACCGTTATGGCAATGTCGGCGGCCGCATAGTACGCATGGATCCGCTGACGATCCTCGACCATGCGGCCGAGACCGGCGGCGCGGTCGTGCCTTTCGTCGCCGAGGGCGAAGCGTGGAACGGCGAGCTGGTCAACACCGGCCGGCGCTTCGTGACGGCTATCGGCGCCGGCACCACCTATCCGGACTATAAGCCGGCGCCCTTCATCGTCAGCCAGGAGGTCGAGGGCGTCGACCTTGTCACCGTCGTCACCGAGGGCATCTTCTCCTATTGCGGCGTCAAGGTGAAGATAGACACCGACCGCCATATCGGCGACGAGACGGCGATCGTGCGCTCGCAAGGCGAAGCGATCGGCCATGTCACGACCGGCGAGTATGGTTCGCAGATGCTGTCGCTCGGCGGCGTCCATCACCTCACCGGCGGCTCCAAGCAGGAAGGACGCGCCACCTGCGATGCGCTGCTCAACCTGTGCAACCGCATGCCGGTCGAGCTCACCATCGACGGCGGCGCGACGGTGATCGTCGAAGCCGGCAAACCGCCGGTCATCGACGGCAAGGTCGAGCACCGCATGCGCGTCGGCTGCGGCTCGGCCACCATCGGCATGTTCGCCACGCAATGGCGCGGTCTCGTTGACGAGGTGGTGGTGGTCGACGACCACATCACAGGCGTCGTTTCCGAGCATCAGGCCGGCAAGGTGCTTGGCTGGGAGGATACGGGGATAAAGATCATCGGCCGTCGCTCGACGCCCGGCCGCTACTTCAAGGTCTCGGAGCCCGGCCTCGGCTGGGGCGGCACCACGATCTCCGACCCGTTGTCGATCCTGGGCGAATGGAACGCCAGGAAGGGCGCGCGTCCCGGCCTGTCGCTCTTGATGGTGTCGACCACCGGCGAACAGTTCGCCTATTACGAGCTCGACGGCGAGTTGAAGCCGGTCCAGAAGCCCTTCCCGGAGCGGCTGCAGAAATCCGTCGGCCTTATCGAGGACAATTGCGAGCCGGCTTTGTGCACCGTTCTGTTCATCGGCGGCGCCGGCGGCTCGCTGCGCGCCGGCGTCACCGAAAACCCCGTCAACCTCACCCGCTCGGTGCAGGGCCTGAGGACCTATGTGACCGTCGGCGGCGCGCCGGTCTATGTCTGGCCGGGCGGCGGCATAACACTGATGGTTGACGTCACCCGCGTGCCCGAAGGCGCCTTCGGCTATGTGCCGACCCCTGCGCTGGTCGCGCCAATCGAGTTCACCATGCGCCGCGACGACTATGTCCGGCTCGGCGGCTACGAGAACGAGATCCGCGGTGTCGAGGATATCCTTGCCAAGGGCGGCGAATATCTCAATCCGCGCCGCGGCACCGGCGCGCCGACCGACAATCCCTGGCCGCCGATGGCGCAGCTGCGGCGTTCAGCGGCGAACGGTGCCGACTGATGAACGGCCCGCAGGCGCATTGGCTTGCCGACGGTCGGCGGCTCCATCTCAACCATGGACCGATCGATCTCATCGTCGAGGCCTTTGGCTCTGACGACGAACGTCGCGCCGCTTACGAACAGGCCGTCGCCCGCTTCCAGACGATCCTGATCGAGGTGGTCGAGGAACTGCCCGAACTGCGGCTTCCCGCATTCTTCCTGGCGCCGCGCAGTTTTGCCGGCCCTACGGCGCGCCGCATGGAAGCAGCCGTCGCATCGTTGGCGGAATGCTTCATCACACCGATGGCCGCCGTCGCCGGTTCGGTAGCCGACGAAATCCTCGAGGCCCTGCTCGCCGGCCGCCGGCTCGAACGCGCCTACGTCAACAATGGCGGCGATTGCGCCCTCCATCTTGGCGCAAGCCAGTCCATGACCGTGGCGATTGCCGGCACCGGCAATGGCATGGCCGACCGCGTCACCATTCGCGCCGAGGATAGCGTGCGCGGCGTCGCCACCAGCGGCTGGCGGGGACGCTCGTTTTCGCTGGGGATCGCCGACGCCGTCACGGTGCTGGCGCGCACCGGCGCGGAGGCCGACGCGGCGGCCACGCTGATTGCCAACGCCGTCGACCTGCCTGGGCATCCCGCCATCGCCCGCGCCGCGGCGCGTGAGCTGGCGCCCGACAGTGATCTCGGCGAGATACTGGTGACGCAAAGCGTCGGCGCGCTCGCGCCCGCCGAGATTGCGCGGGCGCTGGACAACGGCCTCGCGGTCGCCGAAGATTTTCGCCGGCGCGGCCTGATCGCCGCATCGGCGCTGTTCCTGGCGGGCGAGGCCCGCATCAGTGGTTCGGTGGCGCTCGCCGCGCCCAACAAACATAAAGCGAAGGAAACTGCCCATGCCTGACTTTCCGATCCGCAAGGTCGCGGTTCTGACCGAGGAGATTTTTCACGACGGTGGCCCCGTGGCGAAAGAACCCCGCCTTCGCGCGGCGGCTCTCGCCGTGGTCAAGAACCCGTTCGCCGGCCGCTATGTCGAGGAACTGCAGGGCGCGATGGAGGATTTGAAGCCGCTGGGTCTCCTGCTCTCCGACAGGCTGATCGCCGCGCTTGGCGGCGACGTGAAGAAGATCGACGGCTACGGCAAGGGCGCCATCGTCGGCACGGCGGGCGAGCTGGAGCACGGCGCGCTATGGCACGTGCCGGGCGGCTATGCCATGCGCGAGCGCCTCGGTGACGCCAAGGCGATCGTGCCGTCCGCCAAGAAGGTCGGCGCCTTCGGTTCAAAGCTCGACGTGCCGCTCGGCCACATCAACGCCGCCTATGTGCGCAGCCATTTCGACGCCATGGAAGTGGGCGTCAGCGACGGCCCGCGTCCCGACGAGATTGTGTTCGTCCTCGCCATGACCTGCGGCCCGCGCGTCCACAACCGCATGGGCGGCCTGGCGGCCGGGGACATCAAGGCATGGGACGGCCTGAGATGAGCGGCGAGGACAATCTGCTGCGGCTGGTCGAGGCCGAGGAGGGCGACGAGAATTACCATCTGCAGGACCAGGTCGGCTTCATCCTGCGCAAGGCGCATCAGCGCCATGTGGCGATCTTCGCCTCGCATATCGGCGACCTGACGCCGCCGCAATTCGCCGCCCTGGCGAAGCTCCATGACATCGGCGAAACCTCGCAGAATCAGCTCGGCACGCTGATCGCGATGGATGCGGCCACCGTCAAGGGCGTCATCGACCGGCTGAAGGCGCGCGGCCTTGTCGAGGTCTCCAAGCATGAGGTCGACAAGAGGCGGCTGCTGGTCAATCTGACGCCGCAAGGCCGCGAGGCGATCGAGCGTCTGATCCCGCTGGCGCGCGCCATCACCGAGGAAACGCTGGCGCCGCTGACGGCCAAGGAAACCGCGACCTTCCTGCGGCTGCTCGCCAAGCTCGCGTAGAGCAATTCATGGCGGGAAGCGCCCTGCGCCCAGCGCAGTTGTCGGTCAAGTCGCGGGCGAGGGGTGTAATACGCCCGTCGGCGAACCGGAAGCCTCAGCGTCACCGTCGAGAATGCCTGCGGTGCGCCGCCAGATCACGGCGACGACCAGCATCGAAATGTAGCCGTCAGCGGCATAGTGCCATCCGGTGTAGATGGAGCCAAACAGGATGAAGATCGCGAATGCCCAGCCTGCAAGCCCGAGCCAACGGTTGAGGCGCGCGAGGTAGAAGGCGTTCAGGGTAGCGATCGCCACATGCATGCTGGGCATGGCCTAGATACCGGAGCCAAGCGCCGTCCTGTCGGCCTTGTACGCTGTAAGAAGGTAATTGGAATAGGACAGCACATGCTCGTTATAGGGTCGCTGCTTCAACACCTCGAGAAGCTCCGCGTAGCGCTCGCCGCCCAGGAACTCATCGTAGAAGATCGGACCGACGGATGAAAACAGCGTCGCCAGGACGGTTCCGACCACCAGGGTGACGAGTGCAAGCGCGGTGAGGTAGCGCAGATGCACCAACTGATTTGCGGATAGCGCCGCAAGAAACACCAAGCCAAACCATTCGAAAAACCAGATGACGGAATAGGTCGCCGAGACGGCCATTGCCAGTATGTCGGAATCGAATGCGTGAACGAGCCGCCATGGCGCCTGGCTGTGCAGGAGTTCGCCGAGATCGGCCAAGGCTTCGTCGCAGTAAAAGGGAATGATGTTGGGTATGTTCACCTTGTAGGTCGTGAACGCGGCGAGGGACAGCATGAACATCGTCACGACAAATGACGCCCGCAGCCCGTTCGAGCGAATCGAAGTCACGACGAACCTGACCGGACCCTTCGGCGAGATGATCACGGCTGCCGGGATCATCACCGCAACGAAGGAGAGTGACCCGAGGACCGCAAGCTTCAATAAATAGATTTGCACCATGACAAAGTATGTCGACGGCCAGACCAGTGCAGCTCCGGCAATATAGACGACGCACAGCGCAAGCAGTTTCTGCGGGACATCCGCGGCTTTCGTGAGGCTCGCCAACCAGCCACGACGCAGTCGAGCCTGGACAGGCAGATTTCCACCCTCGAGCACGTTGCCGGATAAGTTCATGAGCGCCCCAAAACGCCGCCGGACTTCTATCTATGGTTGTTGGTTTAATATATCCTTATCCGGTTAATTCATGTTGTAGATATCGCAAAGTAATAATTTAGCAGTACATAATGTTCTGTATTATACTTGAAATATGGTCGGCGGAGGGGGGTGAGCCACGTCCAATATCTCCCTGGCCTGCTTGGCCGTATAGTAGCCCAGCCTGACATCCTCGGTGACCTGCTTCGGATCGCGCTCGCACGAGTCGCCATGGCCGCCTAGGGTGCCGACGCGCACGCGGTCGGGCGAGCTGGAGCTCGGCATGCTGATCGCGATGGATGCGGCCACCGTCAAGGGCGTCATCGACCGGCTGAAGGCGCGCGGCCTT
>RXJA01000062.1 GCA_003963455.1 Hyphomicrobiales bacterium | reverse complement strand
GCGGCCGCGGCAGGACGATACGCGCTTGGCCGTGTTCTACGATGAAGACTGGGACGAGAACGCTCGCCTGGCGGAATGGTGCGACGTGGCGGAACGGACCCGCGAATTGTCGCTGGTCTTGCGGGCGGCGGTCCTGCTCGACGCCTGGACCGACATCGAGGTCTTGCAACGCGGCGAGTGGATCGGGCCGCTGCTGGTCGCCGCGCTGCTGCGCCAAGACGGCCTCTGCGGCCACCATCTCGCCTGCCTGCATCTCGGCGCCCAAAAAGTACCGCGCGAGCGCCGGCGAGCGCGGGACCGGACGGAGCGATTGCTGGCCTGGATCGACGTTCTGTTTGAAGCCGCCAGCGTCGGCCTGAAGGAACACGATCGCCTACTGCTTGCCAGGGAGCGGATGGAGCGCGCGCTGCGAGGCCGGCGCGCCAGCTCGAAGCTGCCGGCGCTCGTCGACCTTGTGCTGTCGCGGCCACTGGTGTCGACCGGCACGATCCAGAAGACGCTGAGCGTGTCGCGGCAGGGCGCGCTCGATCTGATCAAGGCGATCAGCCTGCGCGAGATGACGGGCAGGGGGAGTTTCCGAGCATGGGGAATACTATAGGTCGAATTCGCCAACGCATCGGATTTGGTGCGAAACGGCGTCGTTAGGGCTGGCGGGGAAGAAAATGAAACTCGTGCCGATTAGCGGTGATCTCTGCCGATTTGCGGTTCGTCTCCCTGATTTGGATGCGCCCATCCGGCGGATATTCCCTCTGCAGCGTCTGCTCGAGGCCATCAACACCAGGCAAATGGCATTGGTCTCCCCGCAGCATTGGGATGATCCACGAGAGGACCCGGCTGCACTCTGCATGCTCGACGGAAGCCAACACGCCCCGGGCAAGAGCCAGCAGCCACTTGCCGCCTACCTTGCTCCGGCCTGGGCACAATGCTGGTCGATGAACCCTGGTTCAGACACGTTGCTAAGGGCCTATTCGCGCGTAGATTTGGATCCGCAGACGCGACGCAACTCGGATCGGTCCAGCGAAGGTGTAACCGTGACGACCACGGTCCGGCGTTTGCTTGCCGCCGCCGAACAGTGGCATGCCGTCGGAGCAGACGGCCATGTCGTGGCCGGTCGGGTAGAGTATCTGGACGACAAAGAGATCTGGCAGCGCATGGTAGATGCGTGCAATGGCGAGCATGGCCCTCGTTTCTTCTGCACTGTGCAGGGCCGTGCTGAGTCGCTTCTATGGAAGCGGAACTATTTCGCTCATGAGCAGGAAGTACGCCTACTTCTGATCGGGCGATCTTGGCTGCAGGACAGACCATCGCCGAAAGTTCGGCTTGTGAACATCGATCCCAACGCTGTGTTCACCTCGATCAGCTTCGATCCGAGGCTCCAGCCATTCGAACTAAATGAGCGGATCACCGAGTTTCGGGCGGCTGGCTACACCGGCGAAATCGTTCGAGACCCCAGTTATCAGAAGGTCCTCTCCCTCCTTGTCATGATGCGAACCTGGCCCGATCCATAGTGTGAAGAAATGCCCGGTTTTTTTTCTCAACGGCAGCCACTCAGGCATGCTTTCCGCCATCGGACGGTCTTCGAACGGGTCTCAGTTGTCGTCGCTTCGCGCTTGCTGATCGGAACTGTCGCCTTCATCGATAGCGTTCCCAAGGAGTTGGTCCGAGCGCCCGCATCCTGTATGATATCAGAATCTGGAAAGCGGGGCAGGCAACGAATATTGGGTGATGATCACCCAGGTCGACGTGCCTATGAGCGAGTATAGGGATCAATCCAGCAAATCCCTTGAGGCACGGAATTGTATGGCGAAAAAGAAAGTTCCGTCTCGCAAGCGACCGTCGCTTGAGTTGCGCTTTGAATTCGTTGGCGATGCCATCGCCCCTAGTGATCGCGCGGCACTCAGATCAGCGATTTTCGAGGTCGAGGACCGGGTCACTGGGGCGAATTACAACCTAAAGCTATGGCGAAAGACCAATACCGCTGTCGATGATGATCTGCGACAGTTGTGGCTGCACGAGATGCGCCAGATGCAACGGCTGATGTCTTATGGCGGCGCTCGCGACGTGATCGTGGACGTGGTTGAGTTCGTCGAAGACGAAGAGAATTTCGGCGTGTTACAACCGCAGCTTGGCCAGCCTCTGGCCCAGCGCTTGAAACGCGTTTCCCGGAACCATTGGCTGAAGAACCTCGGGGCTATTCGGTCACGCGTGCTCCTCTGGAGGAATGTTGGCCGGCTGGTAAAGGCACTCGGCATCGTGCATGCCCAGGGCCTAGTGCATGGAAACCTGAGCTCGGACATTGTGCTCACTGATGGAGCGGAAGACCCGGACTTCTACCTTTCAGGATTTGAATGGAGCCTGTGGCTTAGCGCCGATTCCGTCGCGGCGTCGCACGCGCGTCTCAGTCCGCAGGGTGAATCAAAACGGGCCGCACGATACTCATTTGAAGAGGATTGGCAGGCTCTCGGTCGGCTGATAGCGGCGATTTTTCGTGTGATCGTTCGACCAACCGGGGACGTTGAAGCCCTTGATGAGCCCGACCAAGCTCTAGAATTGAGTCCTTCAGAGCGCGCGGTGTTGCGCCGCCTCATTGTTCCATCCCGCCTTGACGTTCAGGACGCTGGGACGATTCTGCGGGCGATCGAGGACATCATCTCGAATGTCGCACGCTCTGTTTCAGTCAGGGCGGGAACGTTCCTGGTCGCATTGCCGGTTCCATCGCGAGTGGCTGACGCGATCTTTGACGCGACCGGTGGCCAAGTACCTGTCGACGAGTTTCGCAAGCAGGTGGATTGGCTGCAGGCAGATATGGCAGGCGGAGCGACATTGCTCGTCCCAAAGTCGTTTGATCCCAAAAGAGATCGCCTCACCCTCGTTACCGAGGCGATGAACTACACGTTGACGGCGTTCCAGGACGATGGTGCCTCTGTTTGGGATATCGCGTTTTGCGCCAACGCCGAGCCGCGAGGTGGCCCGATCGGACTAGGTAACTTCGTCGAGCACACCATTCTTCAGCCAATCTCGGTATCAGGTATTCGGCGAGCCCGGGAGCTACGCGCCGAACTTGGGCCTGACGTTCTGGATTGGGGTGCTTTCGCGGATCAAAAAGACAGCTCCGACACTGGCCGCACCGAGGACATCCAAGCGGCGCTGGTATTGGTGCAAATTGTCGAATCCGTTGTCAAAGCGTTTGAAATCTATCCGATCGAAGTGCTCGAATCGACCAGTGACCGCGGTCGACGCTACGTGACGATACGCGGGCTTCCAAACAATGATCGCGATCGTGTCGCGAAGCGCATCGGACTTCCGGAAACATCTGCGGCGCTCAACAGGCTTTTCGGTGAGGAGCACCGCGATGCCGAAAGCCAGTGGCGTCTCAGCCTTTCTGCGAGCTTGGGCGGTTCCAAGGCTCACGATGTCACGGCCTCGTTTGTCGACGTCGTCGAGAAAAGGGGCGGTCAGGCATATCGATTCGAGGTAGACGACGAGGTCCCTCATGACGGCTCGCTGTTTCTCCGTGCCGACGGCGAGACCGGCACCGAAAAGGTCATATCCCGGCACCTCGCGAACATTCGCGCACTCAACACCCGCGTCGATCTCGTCGATATGCTGGACGATCCTTGGCGCCTGCAGCGCTCAAGCAAGGAAACGGTGAGGGATGACGACGCAGAGTTCGCGGAACTCGATCAGCCTAAGCAGAGGGCTCTACGCGCCATCTTGGGGACCCTTCCATCGTTCTTTGTTGTGGGTCCGCCAGGTGTGGGAAAGACAAGGCTTGCCACAGAATTGATCTGGCGTCGTTTCGAGGACCCGTCGGCTCGCATGCTCCTAAGCGCTCAGGGTCACGACGCCCTCGACAACTTGCAAGATAAGGTCAAAGAAGCCCTGTCCGTTCATGATGCCCATGATGTTATTGTGGTGCGCTCGTCATCGCTCCGACGGGCGAAAACCGAAGACGACGTTCAGCGTGTTGCCGCGAAATATCTTCGCGCTTTGGCCGGCAGCAAAATGGTCGGGGAAAACATCTCCGGTGAGCGCGAGCAGATCAAGCGGCTTTCCGCGGCATACGACAGGCTCGAGGCCAAGGCCGCGCAGTCGAAACGAGCTCAGTCCTCGACTGAGGAGGATGAGTTGCATGATGAGGAGCGAAAGGGACTGCGAGGCATGTCGAACCTCGTCCTCGATGCGGCGAACATAGTGATTTCGGCGGCTAACTCTGCCGACATCGAGCGGATGGTCGACGCACGCGAGCAATTCGATTGGGTAATTGTCGAGGAAGCTGCAAAGGCAACCGGACCTGAGCTTGTCGGTCCTCTGATGCTCTCAGGCCGGCGACTTCTGATCGGAGATCATCATCAACTGCCGCCGTTCGGAGCCGAGCGCGTCGGTGGTATTCTGCAAAATCACGCACTGGTTGAGCAAACGCTGGATATCGCAGAACAGGTCGTCGCCTCGGTCTTTAGAGATGGCGAGCTCGAAGCCATACAGGCCCTGCGGGGCAATCCACAGAAGTTCAGGGAGGTCGCCGCCCTCGCGTTCCGGCTGTTGGAGCCATTTCGAAGCGTGGTGGTCGAAGACGAGCGGCGATCACAGGCCAGTCCAGGTCATCGCCACATAGCGGCAACGCTGACCGAACAGAGGCGCATGGATCCGGCCATAGCTGAGATTGTCTCCAAGGCATTCTATCGAGGCGAGCTTCTAACCGAGCGCGGGCGCGCCGAGCGGGCTCAAACCGAGCCACCTCCTTTTGCTACGCTCGAGCCTCTGCCGGCTTCACCTGTGGTAGTGGTCGACTTTCCACACGTCAGTTCGACGGGGCGGCGTGAACGGATGGAGTTCGGTAGTCCGCGTTGGCACAATCCCTCCGAAATCAATGCCGTGGTCAATGTGCTTAAGCACGTTCGGGCAGACGCGACACGCGGCGTCCCCACGCTTGCAATCCTTTCGCCTTATAAAGCGCAAGTCGAGAAGCTCGCCGACAGAGTCACCTCACTGCTTCGTAGCGACCTGGCTCACTTGAATGCGTTTCAGCCCGTGCGACGCGGGGGCAGCTTCGTCGGCACTGTCGATTCTTTTCAGGGGAGCGAAGCCGATCTCGTTGTTATCTCTCTCGTGCGCAACAATCCACGATCAGGCGGCTCGGCGATCGGCTTCCTGCGCGACCGACGTAGAATGAACGTTGCGCTAAGCAGGGCGAAATCCAAACTCGTGATCGTCGGTAGTCTTCAGTTCCTGAGCGAGGCTGTTCGCGGCGTCAATCCCGACGAAGAGACACATGACCTGACGTTCCTGACCGACATGCTTGCAGCGATCAATGATCTGACCGGACAGCGGAGAGCTGACGGCCGAACTCTCGCCGAGCTTGTCAAACCGGACATTCTGGGAGGAAGCAGGTGAGCATTCTTGTCGCCATCCCGATCTTTCGGGTGTCCTGCCGGGTTGGAATCGACAAAGGTCGACCATGGAGTATCGTTGACGAACTCATCCTGGCGTCGATCTCGCGCGTGCCGCGAACGATCAAGGAGCTGGCGGAACACGCCGATTTGCCACGTCAGCTTGTGGTTGCATCCATTGCGCGGCTGATGCGATTTCGCTTGGTCGAGGTTCGAGCGTCCGCCAATGGCGCGTCGTTCCTGACAAGCCCCTATGGGTTTGAGGCAGTCAGCAGCGGAAATCCGCTGCCGTTCTTTCCAAAACGGCTCGTTCGAAAAGCAAGCTTTGTCATTGAGAGAGCGACCGGGACCTTTTTCCCGACACGAGATGTATTGATCAAATCGCCTCGAAAGATTGAGGCGGAGCGCAAGGTTGGCGCTGATGTCCGTGTCCTGGGCATAGAGGGCGATGGGCCAACCATGTCACAAGAGGCGAATCTCAATCGTCTCAGCGAGGTAGTTGCTCAGGGATGGGATGAGCAGCTCGCGTCGATTGATGGCCGTACAGCGTCGGTACGGGAGGATGAGTACCTGGTAGTTCGTGTCGTCGACGGTGTGCCGCGAGGGCTTCCCGAGGCAGCGGGTGATGAATTGCGAAAGATTGTCGACGCGGTTGCGGCGCTTGACGTCGGAAAGCAAAGTCTTACCGTTAAATATTCGGGGCCGCAGTCTTCGAGACCCACGGAGCCGATATACCATGATTGCTCGTTCAACCCGGACGATCTGATCATCGGAGGTTCCGCCCAGCGTCAGGAATTCGAAAAGCTCGTCGCGGGCGCTCACCAGCGGGTGATCATCCATTCGACGTTCATCAAAGCCGCTGACGTTCAAGCATTGTTCGAGATCATACGCGCGGCGTGCCGGCGCGGCGTTCGCTTCAGCGTCTTCTGGGGCGCAGAATACGATGAGGAGACTGAGAGCCGGAACGCGGCAGAGGCCGCCAAGATCATGGAGATGGTAAGCAAGGATCCGGATACGGCTGGCCGGTTTGTCGTCGACATGCGCACGACTGGATCCCATGCAAAGGTGATGCTGGTAGACACGCCTTCGGGGGATTGGCTGGCCGCAGTGAGCTCCTGCAACTGGTTGAAATCGCCGTTTCGAAACGTCGAGTTGACGGTCATCCTGCGCGACCAAGCCGTTGTTGCCGATGTAATGGGCGCCTTTCAGCAGATCATAGGGCGACGCGGGCTCTCCGATACCGTCGCCACCGAATTGCATTTGACGAAACGGGACCTGAAGCGCCTGATTCCAAACGGGGGGTCAACGCGTATTGCCGTCATCTCCGGCGACGCACACGACGCGCTCTTGAGAGAGGCTAGCGGCAAAGCTTCTCATCGGCTTGTTCTAGGGTGTCACAAGCTAGGGTCTACCGCGCGTCCGGGCGCCTTGTTGCAGGGTCAGGTGGCGGCCGCCCGGCCTGGTATGGCGGTCAGTGTGCTCTATACGATGGTGTCCAAGCCCATGCGAAATCGCCACGCCCGAGAGTTGAAGGCCGAAGCAGCCGCCAACGGCTTCCGGCTGATCGAAGCTGGCAAGATTCCCCTTCATGGAAAGTTCCTTGCTTGGGACAACGACGATCTCGTTGTCACCAGCATGAATTGGGCGTCGGCTTCGTCCGAGGTGGATTTCCCCGATGCTGAGATCGGAGTGCACATCATATCCAACGGCATCGCTACGACAGCGCTCGATCAGTTGATCACGATCTTTCCCGATCTCGAGCAGGAGCCGTCGAACCTCAAGTCAGAAATAACTGACAAAGTGGCTTCGTAAGGCACGGTGCCCGTTCACCCTTGATGCACATCCGGCGATGCTGCGCGGCGTCGACCGGCTGGAGAAAAGTGCAAGAAAATTGGAGGTCCTTCGCGCATCCGACCGCGATGCGACCAAAAGAGGTCGGCGAAGCAGAGATGCGATCTGCTGCGGCCACGAGCGAAGGGGTCAATTGCATGAGCGAAATGTTGTTACCCGACGCGACGGCTGTCCCTGCTGGCCGTCAGAGCGTTCGGGTATTCGCCATCCGCTTGTAGGCTTGCACGCGCTTCCAGCGCAGCGTGCCAGGCTTGTATTTGACCAACCATTCCGCCGCCTTCTCCTTCAGGAAAAGGCTGGCGCTGACGTCGGCGGATGCATTCGCCTCCGGCTTCTTTCCGCCCGACAATGCCTCCTGCACCGACCGGAAATAATAGTGGTTGTAGAGCCGGTTGAACTCGGTGAAGTAGATGTCGGCAACCCGCTCGTTACCGCGGATCAGCAGCATATTCTCGTCATTGTCGTTGACCGACGGGTCGGAGAAGTTGGCGGAGCCCGTCACGACCAGCGGGTCGCCGCCAAGCGGATCGCGCAGCATGAATTTCGAGTGGATGTAGCTGACATGCTCGTTCAGGCCGAGGATCCGGGCGTTGGTCTCCCGGGTCCACTGGTAAAGCGGTCCACGGAAATATGACCCCCATGCCTGGTAGACATTTTGCTTTGCCGTCAGAGGAATGAACGGCGTCTTCGAGTTCTTTTTCGGCAAGTCTCGCTTTTCCAACAACAGGAACAATACCGGATCCTTGAATGTGTTGTCGGCGAAGGCGGACTTGAACGTCTTGTTGACGCCGAAGGCGAGCGTTATCGCGCCCAGGCTGGGGGCGGAATCGAGCGTGGCGGCATACATCTCGTTGACGCCGCTCCCGCTGCGCGGACTGAATATGGTCGATGAGCCAGGGCCGATCTCGTCGAGCCGCGCCGGGATCGTTCCGAGGTCCATCACCGCCTTTCGCCCTGCCGCCTTCTTCTTTTTGGCCTCCGAATTCGTGTCGCCCTTCTCCGAACCAAGATCCTTCTCCAACACGGCCCAGTAGGCCGCAAACTCCCTGGCGACATCCGCGTTGCGCACCCAGTGTCCGACATTGGTCTGGCCGTGAATGCCGCCGTTAGAGAGGTTGGTCGAACCGGTCCAGACTTCCTTCGGCTCGTCGCCGCGCACGAGCACCATGAACTTGTTGTGTTGGATATTGGCTGGGTTTTTCTCGCGCCAGCGGGCGATCGTGGTCGCCGGGAGGCCTACCTGTGCGACCATCTCGCGGTTGGCGTCGCGCGGGAAGGCCTTGATAGGTTTGCCCGTCTTTTTGTCGACGGAGGAATTATCCTTGCCGTCGAGCACCAGGCGGACGTCAACGCCGCGTTCAACGGCGCGCTTCAGTTCGGCCACGACCGGCTCGTACCTGAATTCGTAAAACGCGCCAAGCAGCGTGTCGCCGGCCTTTGCGTTCTTGATGAAAGCCAGAATGGCGTCGTCCAGCCGCCGGCTTAGCCATTCGAGCGCCTCGTCACGTTTCTTCGCGGTCGGCTGCTTGTCCGGCGCCTTGTTGTTGAACCTGCGATTATAGGCTTGGCTCGATGCGACGCCACGATTGAAGAAGATGTCGTGCTCGCCCTTGGTGAACAGCGCTTCCGTTTCGACCGTGATCTCGATCGGCGTGGCGGAACGGTTCAGATTCTTCGGGGCGCCCCTCAGCGGATAGAACCAGTACGTGTAACGGCGGCCATCCTTGGCGGTGAAGTCGTCCCAGACAAAACTCTGGACCGGATGGTCGTAGGTGGTCACCGAGGTCTTCTCGTCGGGATACGGTATCACCGACGGGAAGACCTTCATGCCGTACATGAAGTACCGCTGCTTTTCCGTCGGGTCCTCCCGCTCCACGGCGAATCCGAGCAGTCCAGTCGTATCGGCATCGTCGAAATCTATCGCAAACGAAACCGTGTTCGTGCCGGTCACTGCAAAGATCTTGTAGCCGTCGACTTCTCTCGAGACAAAGTGCATGCGCACAGCCCCTCCCGGGATATTGGGGCAGCGTAAGTCAGTTCGGTGACGATTGCACCATCGTGCCTATACCTGTCCAGGGCGCGCTACCGCCATGCAAGACCAACACCGGACGCGCCCACAACCCAACTCATCGATCTTAAGCGTCAGCGCCACCACTGTGTCCTCGCACAAACACATTCATCGCAGTTCCGCGCCGCAATGCCGCGCCGGTCTTTGCCAACCCCCGCATTATTCAGCGCCGTCCCGCGCCGTCCCATACCTGAGGCCGTCAATCAGCAGGTCGATCATGCGCCGCGTATGATCGCGCCCATCCTGGTCTCTTGGCACGGACAGGTTGCCGATCGCTCTCAGGAGATCATAGGGCTCGATGTCCCGGCGGACCTCGCCGGTTGCCGCCGCGGCATCCAGAAGCAACCTCAGGGCCGGCTCGAAATTGGCCCGAAAATAGTCTGGCAGAGATTCGAATGCCGGATCCCCGGAATGCAGAGCTGCCGCCAGACCGCGCTTGGTGGCAATGAACTCGGCGTAGCGCCTCAGCCAAAGCGTCAGGGCCTCGGCCGGTGGATGCTCGATTGCAAGCTTGGCGGCATCAGCGGCGCAGGCGTCGACTTCGCGCCGGAACACGGCGGCGATCAGGTCGGACCGTTTTGGAAAACGGCGAAAGAGCGTGGCAATGCCGACGCCGGCCCTGCTCGCAATTTCGCGTACCGGCGCGTCGACGCCTGACTCGGCGAACACGGCCTTCGCGGCCTCGAGCACAGCGTCCGCATTCCTTTGTGCATCAGCGCGCACGCGCCGGCGGCCGGTCCCGCTCAGCTCGTTGCCGTGTGAGTCTGTCTCTATCGGCTGGTCGGTGTCTGCTTTCACGAGTCTCGAATAGCCCTTGCAAACGGATCGTTGATCCGTATATCTATGCCACGAAACGGATCACTGATCCATATATAACTGGAACAACGATCCGTAGCTCATATAAGGCCAGCCAGACAGGCTGTCACCCACCGGATCGCAGAACTGAAAGGACACAGGACAATGAACCAGCACGTCAATCAGGCCGCGGCACGCATCAAGCCCAGCACTGTTCCCGTTGTCTCTTTCGCCCCGGTCGTGCTAGCGGCGCCGGAGCGCGGCGACGATCTGCACCTTCGTGTCTCTGCGCCCGCCGCAGGGGACAATCTGCCGGTTATCATCTTCTCGCATGGCAACGGCCAGTCGCTTTACGGCTACGGCCCGCTGGCCAATCATTGGACGGCGCAGGGATTCGTCGTCATCCAGCCCACGCACCTCGATTCCAGGATGCTGGGTCTCGCTCAGGACGATCCGCGCCGCCCGGACATCTGGCACTTCCGTGAGCAGGATCTCGTTCACATCCTGGACGGGCTCGATGAGATCGAGCAGTCGGTCGCGCAAGTCCGTGGCCGCATCGACCGCAGCCGTATCGCTGTTGCGGGCCATTCCTGGGGTGCGCAGACGGCAAGCATGCTGCTTGGAGCGACGCACACGGATCCGCGTGACGGTTCGACCGTGGACCTCGCCGACGCGCGGATCAAGGCCGGCGTGCTGTTCGCGATCCCGGGCACCGGCGGCGCCAATCTAAGCGAATTCGCGGCAAAGAACTTTCCCTTCATGGACCCGGACTTCTCGGCGATGAAGACGCCGGCCCTCATCGTCGCGGGCGACAATGACCACGGCCGGATGACGACGCGCGGCCCGGACTGGTGGACCGAAGCCTATGAACTCAGCCCGGGCGAGAAAGCCCTGTTCACAGTCTTTGGAGGCGAGCACTCGCTGGGTGGAATCGCGGGCTACGAGGCCGCCGAGACGACCGATGAAAGCTCCGCCCGGCTGGCCGCCGTCCAAGAACTTTCGACCGCCTACCTTCGCAGCCGGCTTCTGGGCGATGACCAAGCCTGGGCGCAGGCTCTCGCCGCGGCCACGGAGGGACCGAACGCTCAGGGGCGGGTGGACCGCAAGTGAAATCGGTGCCGAAGGATCAGGGGCAGAAGGCGTGACAATTGCAGTCAGGGGCGCCAGTGCCAAACTTGGCCGTGTTGACCGGGATCGATATCTTGCTTCTCACCTCATCGCAGGTGGATGATGGCAAAGCGTGCCAGCATCGCAACGCCATTCATGCGGCGCTGAAGGCCGGCGTGGAGCGAATCGCTTAGGGTAGCGGTTTCCCAATCACGTTAATCGATGATATCGGCACCCTCTGCCTTCAGACGGGCGAGAGCATCCCTCATCTCCTGCAGTCGTTCAGGTGGGTGTCCCTGCCACTTCGTCACTTCGGCAATGACGCGTAGCGGCTCGCGAGAGCGATAGGACAACGTCGGATTACCGGGAAATTTCTTGTCTGTCAGGTTTGGATCGTCCTCGACCGGCCCGGTCGGCTCCACGACATAAATCCGTTCTGACTCATTGCCTGCGGCCAACTCGGCGCCCCAGATCGCAGCATCCAGTGTGCCCGTGAAATAAACCCATGATAGCGGCTTCGCCTCGGTAAAATTGGACTCGTGGCCGACGGCGATCGGATCTCCTGGTTTCAAATCGGCCTTGGTTCCGTGGAAGAATGATTGTGAAAACATGCTGGCTGTCGCTGACACAGGCTCGCCGCTCCTATGATCTGCATCGAAGGCTGTTTCCATGCGGCGCTGGTGTCGCGCCGATCGTCATTATTCTACAAGGCCAATGACGGGGCCAAATCCTCCGTGCCACGACATGTCACTGCGGCCCATGTTGGGCTCGTAGATACCCACGCCATTCCCGCCATCCAGAAATAGCGCATCGGGGCATCCGAGGCTGTCGCGAAACAGGCGCGCGAAATCATGAAAGTTCACGGCGCCGTCGCTTATCGCGAAGCGCACTGATCCGTCGTTGCAGACCCCCACGCCGCTTCTACGCGTGCGATCGGTCGACCCGGGAATGAAGATGGGGTTCAGCTTGTTCTTGATGACGAGCATCGGGCCGGACTGGGTGGCAAACCGCGTCTTTGGTCGACGCTTCAGATATTCGGTCGTCGGGAGGATCCCGGCTCCTGCATCATTCAGAAAGAACACGCCATTCGGCTTCTTGTAGAAGTTGGGCACCTTTCCCGGTGGGCCATCCATTGTCTTCGTGCTGGCGGGCCGCAATTCTTGGCCGTTTTCGACATAGAGTCCGATCGGCGAGAAATCCGTCAGATACATGCCGGCATTCATCGCGAATTTCAGCGTTCGTCCTTCGTCGGCGAGTGACCTGGCTATGCCTGGGAAGCGGCGATAGGGCTCGCCGCGGGCGTTCTTCCAAAACAGCCGAAGGTCGTCGCGCCCCGGTGTCGTGGTGCAAACGATGAATTTTGCTTCCTGGAACGTTTGCTCCTCGCACGGTTGGGCAGGAGCAAATTGCGCAGCCGCGAAGAGCGTGATGAGCAACAGGACCGTAGTCAGCGCCAGACGTTTGGGACAGAAAATCGTCATCTACAGGTCTCAGAGGAACGGGCAACGGCCGAGGGCGAACGACCTCCACCAGAAATGGTCGGCTAATCCTTCGATAGCAAAGGCTCGCCCCCGACTGTGTTGATACCTTGTTGCAGGTCCTGAATTTTGTGGCCATTTGAAAGAATGTCGAAAGGGCATCTTCAGGCATTTCTTCTAGGTTTCCCATCGGACAATCAGGGGTATCCATCGACCGGTGAGCAAGGTCGTCAATTTCCAGCCGCAGGGTTCGCGCAGGGCAGGGGGTATCCCCACGATCCTCGCCGCCATAGCTGTTGCCGGCGCAGCCGGATACTTCGGGCCGGGCCTCTTGGAGAAATTGCCGTTGCCGAACAGTGTGCAGACAGCCGCCTCGAGCAGCGCGGAGACCATCGTCGGCCGGGCGTCGGTAATCGACGGCGATACCATCGAAATCCACGGTGAGCGGGTCCGATTCAATGGAATCGACGCTCCGGAATCAGCGCAGCTCTGCGCGGACGCCGGCGGCGGGATGTATCGGTGCGGAGCGAGATCGGCGCAAGCCCTGTCTGAATGGTTGGCAGCGGCGTCGCCAACGAGCTGCAAGTTCGTCGAGCGCGACCAGTACGGCCGTTTCGTCGGCAACTGCATTCGTGCGGACGGCGCGAGCGTTCAACGATGGCTTGTCCGCAATGGCCACGCTATGGACTGGCCGCGCCATTCGAACGGCGCGTTCTCCATGGAGCAATCGGACGCCAAAGCGGAGATGGGGTGGATGCCGCTCTCCCCCTGACGGCATCGCGATGTGCCATACTCGTGGTGTCGAAGCACAAGCTGAAGGAGAGGGCATCCATGGGAGAAGTTACCATCATCGGCGTCGATCTGGCAAAGAACGTGTTCCAGGTTCACGGCGCTGCAGCGGACGGGTCTGTCGTGTTCCGCAAGAAGCTGTCGCGGCCGCAATTCGCGCGGTTCATGGCGGATCATCCACCGTGCGTGGTGGCGATGGAGGCCTGTGCCAGCGCGCATCACTGGGCGCGAGAGATGGCGCGGGACGGACATGAGGTCCGGCTGATCGCGCCACACTACGTGAAGCCGTTCATCAAGCGGCAGAAAAATGATGCGGCCGATGCGGAGGCGATCGTCGAGGCGGCGCTGCGACCGACCATGCGGTTTGTGGAACCCAAGACACAGGAACAGCAAGCCCGAGCGGTTGCGTTCCGGACGCGCGAACAGCTCGTGAAGCAACGCACCGAAGCCGTGAATGCGCTAAGATCGCATCTCTACGAGTTCGGCCATGTCGCCCCCGTGGGGATTGGCTATGTACCGCGCCTGGAACAGGTCATCGCAGATCCTGACGCCGACATTCCCGATCTGGCGCGCGAGATCTGCCGGGTGCTCCTCGACCAGATCAACCAGCTGACCGACCGGATCGATGCGCTGAAAGCCAGGATCGCGGCCTTGTCGAACGAAGCGGAAATGCCGCGCCAGCTGCAGACGATGCCGGGTGTCGGCCCGATCACAGCCCTGGCGGTCGAGACCTTCGCACCGCCGATGGAGCAGTTCCGCCGAGGGCGCGACTTCGCCGCTTGGCTCGGCCTGGTGCCGCGGCAGCATTCCACCGGGGGTAAGCAGAAGCTGGGGAAGACCTCGAAGATGGGGCAGCGCGACATCCGGCGGTTGCTGGTCATCGGCGCTACAGCCGTGATCCGCTGGGCCTCGCGCCGCGGTGCGCCGAAGGGGTCGTGGCTGGCGAGGATGCTGGAACGCAAGCCGGTCCCGGTCGTGGCCGTCGCCCTGGCCAACAAGATGGCGCGTGGCATCTGGGCGATGTTGACGCGCGGCGAAAGCTATCGTGGTCCAGTGCTGATCGGCGCCTGATCGGGCACCGAATGGGCACTCGGGCCACCGAGTTGTGAGGAAGTCATGATCTGAATGGGCACATGATCGACATGATCCGGATCGGGAAAACCAGAAACCTTCTCCGAGCCTCGAGCTCGCTGTTGGAGATTTGGACCCGGTCCGCGTATCACCATCCCGGCCAGCGGCGCCATGTCAGCCGCACGAACAGGCCTGACAAAAGTACGCACTCGATCACATGTCCAGACGTTCAGAAAATCCTTGCAAACCGAGCGGCATCCACAAAAGAAGGTTGGTATCTGGCAGGGTCAATTCGAACCGCCATGGGAGTGGCGGGCGGCTCAGCGCAAGGGGTCCGACAGCTCGTCGGTCGTTTCCCTGATGCCGTCGGCCGCATCGCCAGCCGCGGCATCCGAGCAGTCGGGCGCGTGCACCATCAAAGGCAATATTTCCCGGAAGGGAGAGCGCATCTACCACGTACCCGGTCAGAAATATTATGCGCAGGCGCAGATATCTGCGGGTAAAGGTGAACGGTGGTTCTGCTCGGAGCAGGAAGCCCGGGCGGCGGGCTGGCGCCGATCGCAGCAGTAGGGCGGGTCGCATGAGCTGCATGATGCGTTGTCATGGTGCCCAATCTGTCGGCGGCGGTCGTGTCAGGAGCTTGTTCTGCCTCGGAAGGAGCAGATCTCCCGCGTAGCCAGCGTGCGACGGCCGCGCTGAAATGCCGTCGCCTCCGCTCGCCCTCATCCCCGTCCGTGGGCTGCTGGGCCTATCTGGCGCGCCAGGGGGATAGCCGCGGAATCCATCGCGGGACGTTGGCCCGGAAATCCTCGTACTGGGACCCGAATCTCTGAGCAAGCACTGGCTCCTCATAGGTCAGGACAAACGCGTGGAAGGCGAGCCACATGAAGGCGCCGTAGATCACGAGACGCCAGTCGCCAAACAGGATCGCCTGGCCCAGGATGACGGCGACGACGGCAACGTACATGGGATTACGCACATGGCGATAAAGACCCGTCACCA
Source organism: Hyphomicrobiales bacterium (assembly GCA_003963455.1). Taxonomy (GTDB): domain Bacteria; phylum Pseudomonadota; class Alphaproteobacteria; order Rhizobiales; family Rhizobiaceae; genus Mesorhizobium. The sequence goes on along the minus strand of RXJA01000062.1, from coordinate 120,031 downwards.
CGAGGTTCTGTGTCGGCGCGATCGGCGCCGGCGTTCCCAGCCCTTGCAGGGCAAAGCGCGCAAACGAGTCGACCAGCCCTGGCAAGCCCGCGACGATCAGCAGTATCCCCACGGCGCGCGTCGCTTGCAGGTCGAGGAACGGCGGCAGGAATTCCCAACTCGTGATCCACCACGGAATGAGCCCCGCCACGACACATGGCGCAACAACGAAGAAGAGGGCGGAGCCCAGGATGGCCATCGGCATCGTTCGTCTCCATGCGAAAGCAGGGCAGCATGGCGCTATCCCGGCAGATATTCCCGGATCAATCCGCGCGCGGTGCCGTCGGCCTTTGACCGCTTCCCGGCTGAGCGACTGTGCGATTTCGTTGATCGTCAGCTCCTCGACGTCACGCAGGAGCACAATCTGCCGATAGTGTTCGGGCAGCGACTCGATCGCCCGCGTGAGATTGAGTCGCACAGCCGTGGTAAACCGATCGTGTCACTTCCGCAGGATCTTCTCCATCGCCTTGCCCTTGGCCAGTTCATCGATCAGTTTGTCGAGATATCGAAGTTCCTTCATGAGGGGCTCCTCGATGTCTTCGACCCGGATGCCGCAGACGACGCCGGTGATCAGAGAGCGTGAGGGGTTCAATCGGGGCGCCTGAGCGAAGAAGTCCTCAAAGCTCGTTCGCTTTTCGAGTTCGGCGTCCAATCCCTCCTGGGTGTGACCGGTCAACCACCGGATAATCTCGTCGACCTCGTCTTTGGTGCGCCCCTTTTTCTTGGCCTTAGCCACATAGTGCGGATAGACGCTGGCGACGGCTATCGAATAGACACGATGCTTTTTCACGGTGCCTCCGGACAGAACAGCATTAGACCCGCTGGTCGCTTGGTTGCTCATAGACCCTCCCATGAACCGTTGCATTTGCTGTGCTGACTGGATGCTGCTGCTGACCATTTTGGAAGCACCAGATCAACGCAATGCCGGACCGCATCCTGACGGCTGACATAGCCGGATTGGTTCGCGATCCAGGCGTCGATGCGCGCAATCATCTCTGAGGTCATACGTATCGTGATGCGTTCATGCAAAGCGGGTTGGATCCGTTTCAGTAGCTGATGCCACCCAGTTTACGTACCTGCGACGCGGCCGGCGAAGGAGATTCTTCATTGCCAGGCACGGCAAAAAACGGCGGGGGACCGGAGATCGTGTTCGGGCTGATGTTCCTTTCAACGCCACGAAGCGGCCACATGCGACCGATTAGGCTTGTCTTCCGCAATAACCGGCCGTATTTGTCCTGTTAGGAATTTTCGAATGGATTTGTATTAAACGGCCTTATGTGGCCGTTTAATCCGCATTGTTAGCCGTTGGAGGCCATATATGTCCGATGTGATAACGAACGACGCAAGATCCTCCGAAGCTATGTCGAGGGAGATTGGCCAGAAATTGGAGCGGCTTCGCCTGTCGAGAAACATTACGCAAAGCCAGCTCGCAGCGGATGCCGGCATATCCGAACGGACCCTTAGAAGGCTTGAATCGGGAGACAATCCTACCCTCGACTCGCTGATCCGCGTTCTGATCGCCCTAAAGATCCAGCGGAATATCGACCTGCTTGTACCGGATTCGCGAATAAGACCCATCGAGCGCGTCCGGACCAAGGGCTCCGAACGCCAGAGGTCACGTTCGGCGAAGACCACCAAGAGGACGAAGCAGTGGGAATGGGGAACAAAAGGGTGATGAATGGCTGACCCATCGACAGACGCATCGGTAGTGCTATGGGGACGGGAGGTTGCCGCCGTGTCTTGGCTCCCGGATGCCGGATACGCCGTTTTTCAGTATGATCCCGACTTCGCGGAATCCGGCATCGAGCTCTCGCCATTGGTCATGCCACTTGGCCCCGATCCGTACTCGTTCCCCGCTTTGCCGAGAAACACATTCAAGGGCCTGCCGGGGATGCTGGCGGATGCGCTTCCGGACAAATACGGGGACCGGTTGATCAACGCCTGGCTGGCAGAACAGGGACGAACGCCAGAGAGCTTCAACCCGGTCGAGCGGCTTTGCTATGTCGGAACGCGCGGCATGGGAGCGCTTGAATTCAGACCAGCTCTCATGGGGTCAAACCGGAAGGCTCGCAGGGTCGAGGTCGGCAATCTGGTGCGCCTGGCAAACCTTGTTCTGAATGAGAAAGCCAGTCTGGAAGGCGTCCTTGCCGGAAAAAACGATCTTGCGGCGATCGACGATATCCTTCGCGTTGGCACGTCGGCCGGCGGTGCGCGGGCGAAGGCCATTCTCGCGTGGAACCAAACAACCGGGGAATTTCGACATGGCCAGATTGATGCCGGGGATGGCTTCGAACACTGGCTGATGAAGTTTGATGGGATCGACAACAACCGCGACAAGGAAGAGCCTGACCCGCAAGGGTTCGGTCTGATCGAATATGGCTACTATCTGATGGCGACGGCGGCAGGTATCGACATGATGCCCTGCCGGCTGCACCACGAGGGCGGGCGCAGCCATTTCATGACAAGGCGATTTGATCGCCCTGTCGACGAGAATGGCAACACGCACAAGCTTCACATGCAATCGCTGTGCGCGTTGCAGCACTTCGACTTCAACGACCCCCGTGGCTATTCATACGAACAAGCGATCCTGACCATCCGCGAACTGGGGCTCGGCGCGACGGCTCTTGAGCAACAATTCCTGCGTGCAGTGTTCAACGTCATTGGCCGAAACCACGACGATCACGTCAAGAACATAGCCTTCTTGATGGACCAGACCGGCGACTGGAAACTCTCGCCAGCCTTTGACGTCAACTACTCCTACAACCCGAGCGGCGACTGGACCGGGCAACATCAGATGAGCCTGAATGGCAAGCGGGATGGGTTTGTGCTCGAAGATCTGCTGGCGTTCGCACAAACGGCTTCAATCAAGCCGACCAAGGCGAGATCGTTGATTTCCACGGTCCAGGATGTCGTGTCGAAATGGCCCCAATATGCGAACAAGGCGGGCATTGACGGGGACACCATGCGCAAGATTGGAAAAGCGCACCGATCGATTGTCTAGGCCTTTAGGCCTTATGATCATGCTCACTTTGAGCATACCAGGGGAACGGCTCATTTGGACCTTCTTTGTAGCTTCGCACATAGTTTCCCGCAGTGGGCCGCCGGGGTCTTGGATCGAGATCAGCACAAGCGACGCAACTTCCGTGAGGAAACGATCACCGACATGCTCATGGCGGGCCTGGTGCCTTTCGAGCCGATGGGCATCCGTGTTGACTATCCGATAGATGAGTCCATCTCCGGCGAGGACATGGATTGGGAGTTCGTGAATGAGAATGCTGTCGACGGTCGGCGCTACCTACGCCTTCACATACAGGCGAAGCGGGCTATCTGCAGCAAGGGAAAAAAGCCGTACTGGTTCTATCGCGAGCTCGATCACGCGTTAGCCTCGAAGGCGGCAACGGGCGGTGGAGGGAAAGCCGCGGGTTCCAAGGCTTTGCTGCCGAAGCAACATGGGATGCAGCACACAACCCTCATCGATGAGGCTGCCAAGGTTCCAGGCTGTGTGCCGATTTATATGTTCTATCATCCGGGATCGGCGGTAGAACCTGGAAACGGCATCTCGTCCGCCGTCGAGGGACTGAACTGGATCTTCGCGGATAATATTCCAAAGAACGTCACGACAGCACGATGGCCAATTGCTGATAGGAAATTGGCGAAATGGCGACCACATTTTCAGCCATTATCAAAACTTCTCTGCTTCGGCCGCTCTGAATTCGTGAGATTCAATATCGATGGTGGAGCAGCATTCGCTCTCGTGTTCACCCAACCTGCGAGTCCGTCTCCCGGTGAACTCAGCGACAGGTTAAACGAACTTCGGAGTCCGGCGAAAGATGCAAGGTCGGATCCGGTTTCGATCCGGGCTGTTGAGGATATACCGCCGTCAACCCTGGAGGCTATTCGGTCCGCTGCCGACCAGCGGACGGGGGCAGCTGATATCCCCAGACCACGGATCATTTTCAACTACAACGGTGCCTAGGACGAGGTAGCCGAAGCTGGAAATGCAAGCCATCGTGTTATGGCCGTGGCCCTCCGGAACGAGGTTGGTGCCGTAGGGCTGCGAGGGCTTCTGTGGGGACAGTTTGGTCATGGATCAGAAGTCGACAGACCAGACCTCTATGCCATGACGTTCGAACTGTGGTTGGCGTTGATTGCCGGGGAACAGCGGCGACATGAAGAACACGTACCTGTGCCGCTCCATGCGTCCCGCGAGCTTAGTAAGATCGGCGACCAACTTGCCATTGTTGCGCGGGTTGACGGCAGCAAAGGTCTCGGCGCCGACATAGCCGGCCTTCTGGCTCATGATGTCGAGCTCGAGCGATGCGTGTGCTCCCGGGGCGAGCCGAAACCCTCCCACGTCAGGATGCAGCGCCAACAACTGGCGGGCGGCCGCGATAGCGACGGCGAAAGTCCATGTCTGGTTGATCTGCTCGATCAGATTGAGTGGTCGATCCTCAAGAGGGTGGAATCCGACCGGATCGAACTTCATCTGGCGCAAGAGGTCGAGGGGGTCGCCCGAATGCGCCGCAACCCACTCCTGGGAGCGCGCGGCCGAGGCGCGAACCATCGCCATCAGTTCATCGGCCTCGATCTCCGTCCGTATGACGATATCCTTCGTCACTCCCGCATCACCTTTTCCCATGTGTGAGCGCAATAGCTGCACAGACCGGGATAGTCAGGATTGTACTCGTGAACCGTAATATCGGCGCTGCAGCGACTGCATTCACCGGCGACCGTTTCCTTGCAGGCAAAGCAGACGCTGACTTCTCCATTCTCCACATAAGCTTCGGCGTTGCATTCAGGGCAAGTCGCGATCGGTGACGATTCACCTTCCTTGGCGGCGTGGTAGGCATCAATCTCGTAGCTTGCAGAAACAACCATTTCAGCCAGCTGCTGCTGATCGTATTCCTGACCACACTGGAAACATTTGCCGTCAGCCGATTCAGAGTCGGTGTTGTCGCGGTCGGCCTGTCCGACAAGCGACGAACCGCAGTTGCGGCAGGATATCCGATCCAGCCTGTGGACCCCGCCAGGCCAGTTCAGGCGCAGGAGGCTTTCCATGCAGCTCTTCTGCACCCTGTTGAACGCATTCGTTTCTTCGAGGATCGTGTCCCAGACATCTGTCAGCGCCTCTTGTGGATCCTCCTTCAGCGTCTCTAGGAAATCGATAATCATTGGGAAGGAGGAGGCGATTGCCTCCTTCAATGCACCGACGGGTTCAGCCAGGTGATAGTGCTCAAGGTTGTTTCGGAACCGCTGTAGCTTCTCGATATTCACGTCGGGCCATGACAGGCCGAATTTCTTGAACCGGTTCTTGAGCTGAACGAGATCCACTGTCGCGTAGCCGACAACCTCGTGATCGACGCCGCCATCACCATCGGGAATTGGCTCGAATCTCGCGCCAATGATCTCCATGGGATCGGCATCGGGGGCGGCGCGGACGAGGCATTCCTTGCCGAGCAACAGCAGGCCTGCATAGTAGTTTCGTGCCGCGCTCAGCATTCGAGCGTCCGATCCTTCCCGGAAGTCTTCAATCCCGAGCACGATCGAAGTCACCGAATTGTCAAATATATCCGCCATGTCTTCGCCCAAACCCTTGCTAGGGTTTACACTAAACTGAACACTGCGACGCGTCATCTCATTGCCGGCGCAGCGTCTTGCCATCACCACCCAGTTCCCGAGCGCAGACGGCGGCGTAGATTAGCGCGACATCTGAGGATCCGTCTCACCAAGTGGCGTTTGCTCTCTGGCTACGGGAAGCAGGGAGGTGCCATTGGCGGAGTGACTCTGTCTTCATTGGAAGGGCTGGATGGTCTCCCGAGGGCGGACCAGGTGGCGCTTTTCTGATCCCGGTCAGGACATCGGGGCGAAGACCCGCTCAACTTTCTCCTCCGGCTTGCAATTTGCGGCCAACCACCGCGCACATCGGGCAAAAGCCGACGAACCCGCTCAGCAGCGTGATCGCGCCCACCCCGACCAGGGTCCATCCGGTGAGAGTAGCCCATTGCACTGTGACGCCAAGCACCACCAGACCGACGCCGAGTACGCCGCGGCCCCAGCGTTCCCACATAGGCAGATTCTTAGGACAAAGCATTGTCGTGCTCCTTTCCTTGGCTCCGTCGTGTGGTAAGAGGCTTGGTCCCGCCGAAACGGTTCGCGGAACTTGAATTGCTTAAGGCTATCGCGCGCCGGCTCCGCCAATCAACGCCAACATTCTGAGAACACCTGAGCACGCGACATCTTACGTCGACCGTCCTGTTTCCGAGTACAGGTGGCGAGGTGAGGAGGGCTCGTCCGGGGGGACAGATCCGGCGGGTTAGACGTGTCTCCGAGCTCCTGAAGCAGCGGCTCGTTACAAGTCAGTATTGATCAAGGAAGGAACTATGAAGCCACAGACCCGACCAGTGATTGTTGAAGTCAAACGAAATCGTGCAGCGCGGGAGCGGGGCCGCTCGATCTGGGGTGGGGTCGATCTGTCTGCGGTAGCGGCCGAGATAAGGGCCGAGGCCGGAGAACAGCGGATAGCTCCGCATGTTGACTCCCGCGAACCGTCCACCGATGCTGAAAACGAGAATAAACCACAGGCGGAACAGCATATGCCCGATCCTCAGGAAGCAGATGTCGCGCAGGTCGCCCAAGAGGCTCCTGCAAATCCTGAAGCAGCAAAGCCAAAAGCGAAAACGCCGCGCGTCAAAAAGGCGAAGGCCGAACCCAAGCAGCGAGTGGCAAAGGACGCCGCAAAGCCGGCATTCAAGGCCGTTGAATCCGAGCCTGCACCGGCTCGTGGCAAGCGGAAAATCCATTCTGAAAAGGAGCGTGTCCAGAAGCTCGCGCAGATCGAGAAGTCGATCCGTCGTGGCGGGTCGATAAAGGCTGCTGTCGGTCAGGCGGGCATATCGGAGCAGACCTACTACCAATGGAAGAAGGGTGCCGCGCCCGCATCGACCGGAGACGAGCTGACGGATCTCGTCGAACTCGAAGCGGAAAATCTGCGCCTCAAGAAGCGCCTTGCCGAGCATCTTCGCAAGGAAAACGCCGAGCTCAAGAAAAGGCTCGGGGAAGCATAGGTCCTCAGCTCCGGATCGTGACGTTCAGGGTTCGCAACGCGTCGATCAGTCGGGGGTGGCGCACAAGGCTTGCCGCCGGCGTCGATGTCAGCCCGGCAGCGACGGCGCGGTCATAGACGCCGAGACATTCAGCAGAGGTCAGGCGAGAGGCATAGAGGATGCCATCAACCGCGAAGCCGTTGTAGACGGCCTTGCTTAGCCGACGGCCCGTCGCGTGACTCTTCGCGCGAGCGGCATTGGTGGAGACGCCGAGTCTGAGCAGGCCCGTCGTTCGGAGATCCAGAACAGTGAGGGGTGCTGGCGCCGATACTTCCGACACGGCCCAATCCTCCACCTCCGTGATGTCAAGGATGCGCCTGGCCCGTCCCTCGAACCGATCCCGGATGATCGTCTCGGCGATCGCGGTTTCGATGTCGCGTGCAATATAGACGAGTCGGAACGAACGGTCCGGCGCGGAGAACCGGGTCTGCCCGAAGCCCATGCCGAGTGGCGTCGCGGCATGGGCCTTGGGCATGACGCGCAGGTAGGCCTTGGGGCGGAACGGAATGGCCAGTTCCGCGACGATTTTCGGGTCCAGCTTCACCGATCTGGTCAGCCGAAATCGTGCTCGGCGGCCTCGACGACCTGGGACGTGTGGCCCTTCTTGAGCCGATCCAGCGGCGTTCCCCCGATGCTCGGCTTCGGTTGAATGAGCCATTGCCAGGCGACGCGCGGATTGCCAATCCGCCTTACGACCTCCGACATGCCCTCGACCGGCCGGCCGTCAACGAACTGGGCGAGGGGGAAGACGTGCTTGCGTTCACCCTTGAGAAGTCCCACGACGGCTCCGCGCTTCTGCCATTCGTGGAGCGTCGACCGTTTTGTTCCGAATTGCCGCTCGATCTCGCTTGGACCCGCGACCGGGCCGGCCCAATCTTCGAGGCGAACCGGCAGGGCAATCGCGGCAAGTCGCCGGCGCCCTTCGGCGTCATCGAGCAGATCGCCCAACCCCTCACCATTGCTGACCTCGACCGGTTTGTCGGTCTCGATCCTGACAAGATCGGCAGGGTTCTTGTCCGCAAGATCTGCAACGACGGATTCCATCGTTTCGGCGAGGACCTTCTCGCGCGACAGGATGCGCCGCTGCTGCTCGTCCGATAGCCGGACGGCGGCCGCCGTAACCGCGGCGACGACCTTGCTCGTACCCTTCAAGGCTGCTTTGGATATTCCCGGATTGTGACGCGCCAACACATCGAGGATGTCGGCAACGGCTGCGCTGCTGACATTGATCCGCGTCTCGATCCTGGACTTCCGAACTGTCGCGACCACTGGTGGCTCCATTGTGTCTCCCGGATAGATAGTCCGGATTGTGCGAATTGTCCAGTTTGTAGGCCGGCATCTTCAAAAGAGCGCCAATTGGCTTGCTTCCGCTGCAGCGTCTCGACCCTCCAATGAAGACAGGGTCACGCCAAGCAGGCGTATCCCCTTCTTCACAGGAAACAGCCCTGCAAGCAGTGCGTGGGCGGGTTCCACAATCTCCTCCACGCCATCGACCGCCCTCGGCAGCGTCCGGCTGCGCGTGATCTGCTGGAAATCGGCATATTTCACCTTCAGCGTGATGGTGCGCCCACGAATGTCCCGCGCCTCGCAGTAGCGCCAGACCTTCGAGGCGAGGGTCGCAACCTCGATCCGCGCTTCGGCAAGATCGAAGATGTCGGCCTGGAATGTGTCTTCTGCGCCGACCGACTTGCGCGGCCGGTCCGGCTGGACAGGCCGGTCGTCGATGCCGCGAGCGATCCTGTAGTACCAGGCTCCCGACTTTCCGAAATGCTCCTGCAGGAACGATAAGGACCGGGTCTTCAAGTCCGCGCCGGTCAGGATGCCGAGCTTCTCCATTCTCGCCGCGGTCGCCGGTCCGACGCCGTGGAACTTCTTCACCGCCAATGCCTCGACGAAGGCCGGTCCGGTCTTCGGGGTGATGACGGCCTGTCCATTCGGCTTGTTCAAATCGCTCGCCATCTTCGCCAGGAACTTGCAGTAGGAGATCCCGGCCGAGGCGTTGAGCCCGGTGACTTCCTTGATGCGCGCACGGATTTTCGTGGCGATCTCCGTCGCGGTCGGAATGTTCTGTTTGTTGTCGGTGACGTCGAGGTAGGCTTCGTCGAGGGAGAGCGGCTCGATCAGGTCGGTGTGCTCGGCGAAGATCTCCCTGATCTGTGCGGAGACGGTACGGTAGACATCGAAGCGCGGCGTCACGAAAATCAGGTCCGGACACCGACGCTTCGCCGTCACCGATGGAAGCGCCGATCGCACGCCGAATGCCCGCGCCTCATAGCTGGCGGCCGCCACGACACCGCGCGCGGCAGAACCGCCAACCGCCACAGGCTTGCCGCGCAGCTCCGGATTGTCCCGCTGCTCGACCGATGCGTAGAACGCATCCATGTCGACATGCAGGATCTTGCGAACCGGCGTTTCGCCGTCTCCCGGTTCGTCGGCCCGATTCTCCGCGGCAATGTCTTCGTTGGTGTGAGGCATCTGCCTGCCAATCGCGATCTCTTCCGCTCAGATCAGGAGATCGTCCTTTCGCTGCGCCGTCGGCTCCACAACCACCAGCATATTTCCCGGTAGCGGTCGCTGCAGATGCTTGACCGCGTCCCAATCGCCGGTCAGCCAGAGGTCCACCTCCTCCGGTGTGGTCAAGATCGCCGGCATGGCCTTCTGGTGAATGGGACTGACGATCTCGTTCGGCGATGTTGTCAGGAAGCCGTAGAGCTCGAACTCACGCTCGCCGTCGCGGACCTTTTTCACCCCTTTCCACGGCGTCCAGAACCCCGCGAAGAACATGAGTGGCCGATCGGCATTTCGCGCGAACCAGGCGTTGGGCACCTTTCCGCCTGGAACCTTGCTCGCCGGATCGGGCTCGGCGAACGATGTAAGCGGCACGACGCAACGGCTGGTCGGTCCGAGCCAGCGCCGCCAATGGGGCGAATTGACGTTCCTGATATTGGTGACGCCGGGATCGTAATTGCCCTTGATGTAGGCGGGCGGCGTCGGCATTCCCCATGTCGCGCTGGCGATCTCGCGCTTGCCGTCAGCGCCGACGCGAACGATCGGCGCCAGCGTGTTGGGATAGACGTCGAGTGAGGGCTCGTTCCAGCCGGCCTTGTCGGCGAAAGCCTTGGTGAATTCCATGACGGCATCGCGTGTCGTCGTGAGGTTGTAAAGATTGCACAACGCGGGTTCTCCCTTCTACCGCCACATGCCGCGCATCCTGGCGCCAACATCGAGGCGAACCTGCCGCGGGCCAATATTGGGACCGGATCCCGGAGCGACAATCGGCCAGGCGCGGCACTCGAACAATCCGACAAGACTGGCGGGAATGAAACGGGTCCGCGAGGCATAGACATGCCGGTCGCCGGTCGCGGACTGGCCGTGGGTGAAGAAGCGCTGCGGTACGACCAGGTCGAGGCTGTCCTTGGCGCGCGTCATCGCGACATAGAGCAAACGCCGCTCCTCCTCGATCTCATCGGAGGTGCCAACGCCGAGATCGGACGGAATACAACCATCGACCGTGTTGAGCACGAACACCGAACGCCATTCCTGGCCCTTGGCCGAGTGAATGGTGGAGAGGATCAAATAATCCTCGTCGAGCAGCGGCACGCCTGCCTGTCCCGACGTCGCATCCGGAGGGTCGAGCGTGAGTTCGGTGAGGAAGCGCTCGCGGGAGGTGTAGCCGGCGGCAATGTCCTCGAGCTGGAGCAGGTCGGCCCGGCGCATCTCGAAATCCTCATGGACGCGCTCGAGATGGGGTTCATACCAGGCGCGAACCTGTCCGATCTCGGCCGGCCATCCGGCCGCGCCGGAACGAATGCCTGCGAGCAACTCCACGAAGCCCGGCCAGTCGGCCTGGGCGCGAGCAGGGCAGGGGAGTGCGTCAAGAGTATCGATCGGATCGGCACTGTCGGCAACGGCATCGAGCGCGCTCTGCGCCGTCGCCGGCCCGACGCCCGGAAGCAGCTGCAGCAACCGGAAACCGGCTACGCGGTCGCGCATGTTCTGCGCGAAGCGCAGTGCGGCGAGCATGTCCTTCACATGGGCGCTGTCGAGAAACTTGAGCCCGCCGAACTTGGCAAAGGGGATGTTCCGTCTCGTCAGCTCGACCTCGAGCGGGCCGCTATGATGGCTTGCCCGAAAAAGCACGGCCTGATCCTTGAGCCGCATGCCTGTCTCCCGGTTCTCAAGCACCTGGTCGGCAATGAACCTCGCCTGGTCGGTCTCGTCGCGCACCGTGACGAGGCGCGGCCGCTCGTTCGAACCTCGGTCGGTCCACAGGTTCTTGGTGAAGCGTTCGCGGGCGAGCCCGATGACGCCGTTGGCGGCGGCAAGGATCGGTTGGGTCGAGCGATAGTTGCGATCGAGCGTGATGATTTCGGCGGCCGGCGAGAACTCTTTTGGAAAGTCGAGGATGTTGCGGACATTGGTGGCACGAAAGGAATAGATCGCCTGCGCGTCGTCGCCGACGACGGTCAGGCCGCGGCCGGCCGGTTTCAGGCCGGTGAGGATGGTCGCCTGCAGGCGGTTGGTGTCCTGGTATTCGTCGACCAAAACGTGATCCCACTTTCCGCCGATCTCGTCCGCCAGGGTGGCGTCGCCCATGGTCTGCGCCCAGTAGAGCAGCAGATCGTCATAATCGAGCACGTTCTGGATCTGCTTGGCCTCGACGTAGGATGCGAAGAGCTCGCGTAGCTCCTTCTGCCAGCCGGCACACCAGGGGAAGTTCGCGCGCAGGACATCCTCGATCGGGGCCTCGGCGTTGACGGTGCGCGAATAGATGGAGAGGCACGTTCCCTTTGCCGGGAACCGGCTTTCCATCTTCGAGAAGCCGAGATCGTGGCGGACGAGGTTCATCAGGTCGGCCGAGTCCTCGCGATCATGGATGGTGAATTGCGGATCGAGGCCGAGCTCGACGGCGTATTCCCGCAGAATGCGCACCCCGATTCCATGAAACGTGCCCGACCAGGCGAGCCCGTCGGTAAGGATGCCGGCCTTGTCGCCCAGCACCTTCGCGCAGATCCGTTCGACACGCCTTGCCATTTCCGCGGCGGCGCGGCGCGAAAAGGTCATCAGCAGGATGCGGCGTGGATCGGCCCCGGAAATGATGAGCTGCGCGACCCGATGCGCCAGCGTGTTGGTCTTGCCTGAGCCCGCGCCCGCGATGATCAGCAGGGGGCCGCCCGCCCGGCCATCCGGCAGGCCGATGCCGTGCATGACCGCGGCGCGCTGGCCGTCATTCAATTTCTCTAGATGCGCCGCCTGCATGCCGCCCCGCTCCTATACGTCTGCAAAACAACGACAATCCCCGAATACTGCATCGTTGCTTACCCCTACGTCCTCACCCGTTCCGAAGGACTCCGCCCTGAGTCCGATTGACTCATTACCGGAATGAGAACAAATAATGAACATAACAGCGCCTCGACGCGTTGCAAAGCCCTCAGGAGCCTAAATTCGACATGCCCGATCGCGCGGCAAATCCGGTCATCGCCCAGCTTCAGGAGCGCATCGCGCATCTTGAAGGCGGGGCCGGCCGCGTGCGCGAGATCCTGCCGTTCGGCATAGGCGAGATTGACCGGAGGCTTCCGGGAGGAGGGCTGGCGCTGGGGGCGCTGCATGAGGTGGCAGGTGGCGGCAACGGCGCGGTGGATGGCGCGGCGGCGGCGCTTTTTGTCGCCGGGATCGCCGCCCGGACGCGGGGAAAGGTGCTCTGGATCGTGACGCGCGCCGATCTTTTCGCGCCGGCAATTGCGCAGGCTGGCCTTGCGCCGGACCGGGTGATCCATGTCGAAGCGGGCGATGAGAAGGCGCTGCTCGCCTGTTTCGAGGAAGGCCTGCGCCATGGCGGTCTCGGCGCCGTGGTGGCCGAGACCGCGCATCTGTCGATGACGGCATCGCGGCGCCTGCAGCTTGCGGCCGAGTCCTCGCGCACGATCGGCCTCGCCATGCGGCGCTGGCGCCGGCAGACCGAGGCCGGCGATTTCGGACAGCCCACGGCGAGCGCCACGCGATGGCGTGTGTCCGTCCTTCCCTCCGCCCCCTTGCCCGTACCCGGGCTCGGCCGTGCCCGCTGGCTGGTCGAGTTGATCCGGGCCAAGGCCGGGGAGAGTGCAGATTTTGAAGTGGAGGCCAGCGATGCCAAGGGTCGTATCGCTCTTCCTTCCAAGGTGGCCCACCGACCGCCTCAGAAGGAAGTCGGGCGACGCATCGCCTCCGCTTGAGGCGCCGCTCGTCCTTGCCGGCCGCACCGGCCGGCGCCGGCTGATCACCGCACGCGATGCCAATGCACAGGCGCTTGGCGTCAGCGTCGGCATGGCTGTGACCAAGGCCCAGGCGCTGGTCCCGGGCCTGGTGGTCGTGGATGCCGATCCCGCCGCCGATGCGGCGGGACTCGACAGGCTTGCGCTCTGGTCCCTGCAGCGCATCTCACCGGTGGTGGCTCCGGATCCTCCCGACGGTCTTGTCCTCGACACGACGGGGGCCGATCATCTGCATGGCGGCGAGGCGGCCATGCTCACCGCCATGGTGCAGCGCTTTGCGTCTTCCGGCATCGAGGCACGGGCGGCGATCGCCGATAGCTGGGGCGTCGCGCATGCGGCGGCGCGGTTCGTTGGCCGGCAGGCCCTAGTCATTCCACCCGGGGAATCGGTGCCGCTGTTGCGACCACTTCCTCTGGCCGCTCTTCGACTGGACGTCGAAACCGTTGCCGGCCTTCGCACGCTCGGCTTCGAAACGATCGGGGATCTGATGGATCAGCCCCGCGCGCCATTGGCCCTGCGCTTCGGTCCGGAGATCGGCCGGCGGCTAAACCAGGCGCTCGGTCTCCAGCCGGAACCCATCGATCCGATCCGCTCGCCCGAGCTGGTCGAGGTCCGTCGCGTTTTCGGCGAACCGATCGGCGCTGCGGAAACGATAGCGCGCTACGCGGGCAAGCTGGTCGACGCGCTCTGTCTCGAGCTGGAAAAGCGCGGTCTCGGCACCCGCCGGCTCGATCTGCTGTTCCATCGGGTCGACAGCACCATGCAGTTCATCCGTGTCGGCACGGCCCAGCCGGTACGGGACCCGAGGCGTCTCGCTCGCCTGCTCCGCGACAAGATCGAAACGGTCGATCCCGGTTTCGGAATCGAGATCATGGTGCTGGCGGCGATCGAGACCGAGCAGCTGCGGGACAGACAGACCATCTCCTCGCTGATCGAGGTGCCCGAGCCGGATGTCTCGGACCTGATCGACGTGCTCGCCAATCGTGTCGGCGAAAACCGCCTCTGCCGCTTCGTGCCGGTCCAGAGCGATGTTCCGGAGCGCTCGGTGGCGCGCGTGCCGCCGCTGGCGCCGGAGACCGGAGCGACGTGGGAAGGCGACTGGCCGCGGCCGCCACGGCTGCTTGCCCGGCCCGAGCCGGTCGAGACCATGGCGCTGCTGCCCGACAATCCGCCAATCTGGTTTAGCTGGCGCGGTGTGCGCCGGCGTGTGCGGCGTGCCGACGGCCCCGAGCGCATCCGCGGCGAATGGTGGAAACGCAACGCCGAGATGACCACGGTGAGGGATTATTTCCGCGTCGAGGACGAGAGCGGAGAACGCTACTGGCTGTTCCGCTCCGGCGACGGCGAACATGCGGAAAGCGGCTCGCAACGCTGGTTCCTGCATGGGATCTTCGGATGAGCAGCTCGTCCTACGCCGAACTGCAGGTGACCAGCCACTTCTCGTTCCTGCGCGGGGCGAGTAGTTGCGACGAGCTGTTTGCCCAGGCCGCCATGCTCGGCATCGAGGCCCTCGGCATCGTCGACCGCAACAGCCTGGCCGGCATCGTCCGGGCCTATGAAGCGGCGCGGACCACGGGCCTCCGCCTCGTCATCGGATGCCGGCTCGACCTCGCCGATGGCATGTCGGTGCTGGTCTATCCGACCGACCGGCCTGCCTATGCCCGGCTTTGCCGTCTGCTATCGCTCGGCAAGAAACGCGCGGGCAAGGGCAAGTGCCATCTCGAATGGCAGGATCTCGCCGCCTATGCCGAAGGGCTCCTCGCCATTCTAGTCCCGGACGATGCCGACGACACCTGTGCGCTCCAGCTACGCCGCCTGCGCGAGACCTTCGGCGACCGCGCCTATATGGCGCTCACCCTGCGCCGGCGGCCGAACGACCAGCTCCGCCTCTGGGAGCTGTCGAACATGGCAGCCGAGGCGCGTGTGCCGGCCGTCGTCACCAATGACGTTCTGTTCCACGAATCCGGCTGGCAGGTGATGCAGGACGTCGTGACCGCCATCCGGCACAACGTCACCATCGACGAGCTCGGTCATCGCCGCGAGCGCTTCGCAGACCGCTATCTGAAATCGCCGACGGAAATGCACCGGCTGTTTGCGCGCTATCCGGAGGCGCTCGCCCGGACCGTCGAAATCATGGAACGCTGCCGTTTCTCGCTCGACGAGCTCGCCTATCAATACCCGGAAGAAAAGCTCTATCCGGAGCTGACGCCGCAGCAGGCGCTCGAAAAGTTCACCTGGGAAGGCGCGGCCGAGCGCTATCCCGAAGGCGTGCCGGACAAGGTGCGCGCAAATCTCGACCACGAGCTGCGCCTGATCGAGAAACTGGAGTACGCGCCCTACTTCCTGACGGTGAACGCCATCGTGCGCTTCGCCCGTTCCAGGGACATCCTCTGTCAAGGAAGGGGATCGGCCGCCAATTCCGCGGTGTGCTTCGTGCTCGGCGTCACGTCGGTGGACCCGGACAGAAATGACCTGTTGTTCGAGCGCTTCGTTTCGGAGGAGCGGCGCGAGCCGCCCGACATCGATGTCGACTTCGAGCACGAGCGCCGTGAGGAAGTCATCCAGTGGGTCTATGAGACCTATGGCCGGGATCGCGCCGCGCTCTGCTCGACCGTCATCCGCTATCGCGCCAAAGGCGCGCTGCGCGATGTCGGCAAGGCGCTCGGCCTGCCCGAGGACCTGACCAAGACCTTGTCGTCGCAGGTCTGGGGCTGGTCGGAGGGAGTCGAGCAGAAGCACGCCGAAAGCCTCAATCTCAACATGGGCGACCGCCGTCTGCGCCTCGCCCTCGAACTCGCGCACCAGCTCGCCGGCACGCCACGGCATCTGTCGCAGCATCCTGGAGGGTTCGTCCTGACCCGCGACCGGCTCGACGAGTTGGTCCCCATCGAGCCGGCGGCCATGGAGGACCGCCAGGTCATCGAATGGGACAAGGACGACATCGATGTGCTGAAGTTCATGAAGGTGGACGTGCTGGCGCTCGGCATGTTGTCCTGCATGCGCCGCGCCTTCGATCTTCTTGCCGAGCACAAGGACATCCGTCTCGACCTCGCTACGATCCCGCCGGAGGATCCGCGTACCTACGCGATGATCCGCAAGGCAGATACGCTCGGCACCTTCCAGATCGAATCCCGCGCCCAGATGGCGATGCTGCCGCGCATCAAGCCAAGAACCTTCTATGACCTCGTCATCGAGGTGGCGATCGTGCGTCCGGGTCCCATCCAGGGCGACATGGTCCACCCCTATCTGCGCCGGCGTGAGGGCAAGGAAGATGTGACCTATCCCAAGCCCGAGCTCGAGGCGGTGCTCGGCAAGACGCTCGGCGTGCCGCTGTTCCAGGAACAGGCGATGCGCGTCGCCATCGAATGCGCCGGCTTCACCGCCGGCGAGGCCGATCAGTTGCGGCGGGCGATGGCCACGTTCAAGCATACGGGCGGCGTCTCGAAATTCGGCCAGAAGCTGATTCAGGGCATGGTCGACAACGGCTATGACCGTGACTTCGCCGAGCGCACTTTCCGCCAGCTCGAGGGCTTCGGCTCCTACGGTTTTCCCGAAAGCCACGCCGCCAGCTTCGCGCTGATTGCCTACGCGTCATCCTGGGTCAAATGCTGGCACCCTGACGCCTTCTGCTGCGCGCTGCTCAACGCCCAACCCATGGGCTTTTACGCGCCGGCCCAGATCGTGCGCGACGCGCGCGACCATGGTGTCGAGGTCCGTCCCGTTTGCATCAATGCGAGTCGATGGGATTGCACTCTGGAGCCGATCGGGGAGGATGGTCGCCTCGCCGTCCGGCTCGGACTGCGCCTGGTCAAGGGTCTCGGCAATGCGGAAGCGGCGCGTCTGATCGCCTGCCGCGAAAACCGGCCCTTCGCCTCGGTCGACGACCTGTGGCGCCGCGCAGGCATTCCCGCCGCCGCCTTGGTCGAACTGGCCGAAGCCGATGCCTTCCGGCCGTCGCTCGGCCTCGCCCGGCGCGAAGCGCTTTGGGCCATCAAGGCGCTCCGCGACGAGCCCTTGCCCCTCTTTGCCGCTGCGGCAGAGCGGGAAGCCATCGTGGTCCCCGAACAAGCCGAGCCGACCGTATCCCTACGCCCGATGGCGGCTGGCAGGGAGGTGGTAGAAGATTACAGCCATGTCGGTTTGACACTGCGCGAGCATCCGGTCTCCTTCCTCCGGCTGGATCTCGCTCGCAGACGCATGGTCACCTGCACCGAGGCAATTGCCGCGCGCGACCGACATTGGGTCGACGTCGCCGGCCTCGTGCTCGTGCGTCAGCGGCCGGGCTCGGCCAAAGGGGTGATGTTCATGACCATCGAGGACGAGACCGGGGTTGCCAACGTCGTCATCTGGGAAAAGGTCTTCGAGCGGTTCCGCCGTGTCGTTCTCGGCGCCGGCTTGATCGGCATCAGGGGCCGAATCCAGCGGGAGGGCGAGGTCGTGCATGTCATCGCGCGCGAGCTTTCCGACCTGTCCGTCGATCTGGCCAGCATCGGCTCGCGGGAAGCAGGGTTTCCGCTACCTCATGGCCGGGGCGACGAGTTTCATCACGGCTCACCCGGCCCCGATCCGAGAAGCTTGCCGAAGGCGAGGAATCTTGGGGATCATTATGGGCACCTCGATGAAATTCGCGTTCGTACGCGCGATTTTCGCTGATGTGCGGATGGCGAGCTGAGTTCGTGGCGAACACACGGAACCCAAGAATGTCCTCAGACCCAGGACTGTATCTCGGTGGAACGGACACGTTAAGGTTCCGGTTCCAAGCATCAACGCCGTCTAAATCAGCTTGAGTTTTGTGGCGAGGGCGGTGGCCTGGGCCAGGCTTGCCGCATCGAGCGCCTTGCGGGCGTTGTTGAGGTGGAAGTTGACGGTCGCGTAGGACATCGCCTCGATCGTCGCGATCGCCTTCATCGACTTGCCCTCGGCCGACCATTTGAGGCACAGGGCCTGCTTGGCGGTCAGTTCGATTGAGCGGGCAGCACTCGGTTCGGCGCCATGATGGTCGAGGCTTGCATGCAGCAGCGCGACGGAGGTGACGGCCGCGACCTGGTCTATGTCGGTCTCGAGCGACAGGGACGGCTTGTTCGATGCCAGCGTCAGCATCGACATGTGCCCGAAGGCGGTTCTGATCGGCACGCTGATGCCCGATCGGATGCCGAAGTCACCGGCCTCCGTGTAGAAGGCTCGGACAGCTTTGGAGCGAACCTGCCTTAGGCTCCCAGCAGCCCAGGTGAAGGCCTGCATCTTCGCCCGCGCCATCGCCACGACGGGATCCACGCGCGTGTAGTCGCGAGCGAAATAGCGTGACTGCCACTCGGCCGGATAGTTGGAGACCGCAAAGGAACGAACGGGCTGGACGTTGAGGTAGGCGTAGCAGTCGAAGCCGAGTTCGCGCACCAGTCCGGGCAGCGCCTCCTTCAGCGAAGCCTCGGTCGAAGCGACCGACGAAACGTCGATCAATCTCTGGAACCACGTTTGCATTCTCGGTCCTTCTGGCGATCGATCTCGCTAGCGAGATCCGAACACGCGTTGTCTCCGCTGCCGTGGCAAAGACTAGCGTGGTCCGACGCCTTAGGTCACTGTGTCTCAGCCTGGTGCCGCCGGCCGCCGCTATCCCGTGCCGCATGAGGTTGTCGGGATAGTAGCGGTTTGCGTCGCGGCTGGGGGCCGCGATCCGATGGCCTGCGACCTGTTTGCTCCGCTGGCAGAGATCTGAAGGCCCAGGCCACCGAATTTGTAGTCAGATACCAGGTTTCAAATAGCTGCCGCCCGGAAGTGGTTTCATGAACTGGGGCACCGGAGTGGCCTCGCCAATATAAACGCGAGCAGGCCGTGTCACGATGAACGCGACATAGTCTGCGACGTCCTCGGGAAGGAGCAACTTCGAATGATCATCGACGTGGTTCTCGGCTCGTTGCTGGGTGTCGACCGCCCCCGGACAGAGCGCAGTAGCCTTGACGCCGAACTGGATGCCTTCCGAATCCGTCGTCTGGGTGAAGCCAAGCATGCCAAACTTTGACGCAGCGTAGGCGCCGAATTTCGCCGATCCCATCTTGCCGGCGCGCGAGACGATATTGACGATATGCCCAGTCTGCCGGTCACACATATGCTGGAAGAAGGCTTGGGTGCATAGGAATGTGCCCTTGAGATTGATTGCCATCATCCAATCCCAATCCTCCTCCTTGATATTGGGAATGGCATTGTGGATAGCCACACCAGCGTTGTTCACCAAGATGTCGACCGCACTGAATCGATCGAATGCGGCTTGGGCCAAGGCCGCGACCTGAGATTTATGTTGGATGTCGGTCTGGACGGCCAGCGCCTCAGGACCAATCGCACGCACCTCTGCTGCGACAGCTTCGATCTGGTCTAGTTCAGGCGCGGCGAGAACGATGTGACATCCTTCCCTAGCCAATGCGTGAGCAGTGGCGCGTCCGATACCTCGGCCAGCGCCCGTGATGACGGCGGTTTTGCCTTCCAATTTCACGAAAGATCACCTTTAACATTAAGATCCCTGTTCCGGGCCATAGCGCAGGTGGGATCATTGAGGGTTTGTTCTTGGTATCACCGTGAACAGCGGTGTCGTTCTTTCGAACGGGATCAACGCAATTCAAGCGAGCCTTTTTGCATGCTTATTGGTATATACCAAATTGTCAAGCGCAGCGCTGGTACTTTGAGCGCAGCGTGGTTCGTGCGAATAGATCACTTCGAAATTTTCATGAATCGGACAGATGTTTGACGTTCCGCGAAATTCGCGACGCCTAAGGGAAGCCAGCCTAATGCCAGAGAAAGACAACGGGTCGAACAACGTTCCGATCTATATCAGCGTTCAGAAGGACCTGCTCAAACTCATTCGTGACCGACAGGTTCAGCCGGGTGGTCGCTTTCCTTCGGAGCGAGAGCTTTCGCTCAGATTCGGTGCAAGCCGGATGACGATGCGCAAGGCCGTAGACCATTTGGTCCAGGAGGGTGTTCTGGAACGGCGAAGCACCAGCGGGACCTACGTTCCGGATCGCCTCTTCGACAGGCCACTGAGTGACCACATCCCCTATAGTATTTCCGAGGTGGTCGAGAAGGCTGGGCATACTCCTGGATCGAAGCTCCTCTTCTTCGAGCGAAAGGAGGCAGATGAACTAATTGCGTCAAAACTTGCCCTGTCGCCCGGCGATCCGGTCATATCAATAGAACGGCAGCGAACGGTCGACGGCGTGCCCGTTTGCCTGGAGTTCAGCCATATTCCGGCACGTCTCGTGCCCGGTTTGTCCGCGAGCGACGTGATCGAGAACAAATCTCTCTACAAACTCTTCAGGGACAATTATCAGCTGGATTTGAGCAATAAGGTCTCGATTATAAGCATCCATCGAGTGACGAAAAGCGAGGCAGCACTTCTCGACATACGACCTGGCTCATCCGTGCTGCGTTTTGAAGGATTGTCCGTAACGAGCGATGGCCAGCCCTTTGAGCATTTGCGTTCGTTGAACCATCCGGATCGTGTAAGCTTCACGATCCAGCAATCTCCAGGGGAATCGAGTACGGATGAGGGAAGACCGGTCCGCTGGATGCTGCACAGCTGAAGCAACAGCGTCGAGGGCACGAGGAACTCGGTCCGGGCGAAAGGGTGCCGGTGAGCCCCTGGGAGGAGATGGGTTGCTCACCGGCGTCCTGGCCGGCCGCCGCTCAGCCAGGATTGCAAGTAGACATTTTCAATGGAGAGCTGCGAAGTCGTGCGGGGGTTCCTTCCAGGATCCGCCTTAGTGGTCACGAGCCCCCAGCAGAAGGGGTCCAACCAGATGAACTATGTAGGCTATTGGTCTTATGGTGCCGCCCCTGTTCCGACTATCGACTAGAACAGGTCTTCAAACTCGCAGTTGACGACCATTTCGGCGATTGCCGCATTATTGGGGAGCTCGATTGCGGTTCGTACCAGATGCGCAATCGAGGATGGTTGTATCATCTCGTCTGGCGGCAGCGCCAAATTTGGCGAGTTGCGGTTCCTCTCCGTTGCCACCCAACCCGGACAGATTGCCGTTGCTCGGATTCCTTTGTCCCAGCCATATGTTCGGGTCGCATGCGTCAATCCCATGGCGGCGAATTTCGTCGTGCCATATGCCGCCATCGCTTCCGGAGACGAGGACTACAGGTCGTTCAGTCGCCATTGCTCACGAGCCTTTCGATATTTTCGCCACCGATCCGTGGCCACCTTCGTCGCATCAGCACGCTGCGTTTGGGTCGACTCCGGAAAAAGCGGGCCGCGCACATTTGGTATATACCAAATCGACCAAAACATGCAATATGATGCCGCAACTGGTTTCTGTAACTGCGCAGCGAGCTCTCGCAACAGTTCAGGCCGAACGACATGTTAAAGGCGGACAATGAGGCTACTGGGTTTGGGCGACAACACGGTCGACATCTACATTGACAGGCGGGTGCAGTTCCCGGGCGGCAACGCAGTGAATGTGGCGGTCTTTGCCAAGAGATTGGGATTCGACGCATCGTACCTTGGCTGCATCGGCAACGACGATCACGCGCGTCTCGTGGAAAGCGCCTTGGCGGCGGAAGGCGTCGATTTAAGCCATATCAAGAGACTGGATGAGCCAAACTCCTGGTCGCGCACCAAGCACAGGGGAAATGAGCGGGTGTTCGACACGAGCTACCGTTTGACGTGGGACAGGTGCAACCTGAGTGACGAGGACCTGGACTTCATTGCCGGCCACGATCACTGTCATTCCAGCGTGTATAGCGGACTGGAAGCGGACCTTCCGAGGATTCGGCAGGTCGCGCGATGTTTGTCTTTCGACTTCTCCGACATCTCTACCCATGAGTACATCGGCCGCATCGCCCCGTATATCGACATTGCGTTCGTGTCGGGTGCGAAGCTCACCCTGGAGGAATGTTCCAGCTTGTTCGCCCTACTTGGTTCGAGTGGTTGTGGGACAACGATTGTCACGCGGGGTGCAGCCGGTGCGCTTGGGACTCATAGGGGTGAGGTCGCTTCTTCGAAGCCCGCGAATGGAACCATCAAGGACACCTTAGGGGCAGGGGACGGGTTCATTGCCGGTTTCGTGGTGGCTCACCATTCTGGAACAGCGTTCTCACAGTCGCTCCAGCTAGGCGCTGAACATGCTGCAACTGTCTGTGCAGAAGATGGCGCATTTGGTCACGGGATGCCGATAGGCACCGAGCCTACAAAAACTGATCCTGTCAGCGCAGCATGAGCGCCGTGCCCGACCGTGTTTCACTCCTAGGATGTCGAGACGGAGAGCGCGTGCTTGTAGAGCTTCCTGTCTTCCAGCGATTGAGTGCTTGACTCCAAACTGGTCTATTTGGCATATACCAAATAGACCAAGCGAAATTGACCGCAGGGGGATTCAAAGGGGCGAGCTCGAAAGGTCGGGGAGCGAACAGCTATCGCCGCACGCCCGACTCGAGCTTCCAGGGCAACTGACGACCTCGAGTGATCACGACGCATCGCCGCTCGCGCAACGACGATAGGTAAATCCAATGGTACCCAATGAGAGACAGCATGCCCGAAAATAGAGTTTCGACTGAGCAACTTGTGATAGAGGCGGTGGCTGCCGCGAAAACGCGCGAGAGCGTCACCGATATCTACTTCGTCGCCTGTGGCGGCTCGTATGCACTGATGCTTCCGAACCAGTATGCCGTTGACCGGCTGGGGAAAGGAATTACAGGCCACGCACTGAATGCTGCCGAGTTCAAGGCTCGAAGCCCGGCCCGGCTTGGCAAAAGCTCCATTGTAATTCTCTGCTCGCTTTCAGGAACGACACCGGAAACTGTCGAGGCCGCGAAGTTCGCGCGCGCCGCTGGTGCTCTCACAATCTCCCTCACCAGCGGTGTTGGAAGTCCATTGGATGAGGCATCCGAACACAGCGTTTTCTACAAGCACGAGCCGCTCACGTTCAAACTGGACCATGCCGGTGCCGTCCTTGCTCAGCTGACATTCGGCATCCTCGCGCAACGCGAGGGGAGTAAGGAAAGCCTCGAGATCTTGGCGGCGGTTTCCCGTATGCCGGAACTGGTCGACAAGGCTGTCGCCTCCCATAGTGCTCGCATTCGCGAGTTTGGAGAAGCCCGAAGGCGTGAAACCGTGGTCTACACAATGGCCTCGGGCTCGAATTTTGGCGCCGCGTATTCGTATTCCATCTGCATTCTCCAGGAGATGCAGTGGATGCACTCAGCGGCGATCCATGCTGGGGAATACTTCCATGGACCGTTCGAGATCACTGACTCCGATGTTCCGTTCCTCGTCCTAAGAAGCATCGGCACAACCAAAGAGGTTGACGACCGGGCGATCACTTTCGCCAAGAGGTTCAGCACAAAGGTGACGGTGCTGGATGCCGAGGAGCTTGGCTTGGGCGTGATCAAGCCCGAGATCGTGGAATACGTCGAGCACCTGATGTTCAGCGCCGTCCTCCGCAACTACGCACAGCGACTTTCCTTCACGCGTGGGCACCCGCTCACCGTGCGCCGATACATGTGGCAGATCGAATACTGAGATCGAGCGCCCCCAAGTCTCACGCACTAAGCGAACAAAAAAGGGGTCTCGGGGCGATCCGATAACCGGCGGGAGGCAGGGGCCGACTGCCAAACAAAAGGGAGTTTGGAATGACCTACAAGACACTAAGTCAGTTCAAGGCCATCGCGACCGCGATCGCCTTGATTGTCGGAGCGACTTCTGTCGCTCACGCTCAGGACGTCGTTATCGCTTCTTCCGGCGGCGCCTGGCAAGAGGCCCAAGACAAAGCGCTGTGGGCGCCTGCCGCGAAAGCGCTCGGCATCACGTACGCTCAGGATACCTTCCAGAACTGGGCGGAGGCGCGCGCGCAAGTGGAATCTGGCAAAGTCACCTGGGACATCATCCAGATTTCGCTCGCCGACGAACCTCTGGCCAAGGCCGCAGGCGTCCTCGAACAGCTGGATGCCGATGTGTACGACAAGGCGGACTTCGTGGCGGGTTCGTCCACGGACCATTTCGTCGCCAACAGCAACTTCGCGACGCTGATCGCCTGGAACAAGAACACCTATGGCGAGAACGGCCCGCAGTCGGCCGCCGACTTCTTCGATGTCGTGAAGTTCCCGGGGAAGCGCGCACTCTGGAACCAGCCGGGCGGCATGATTGAGGTCGCGGCGCTGGCGTTGGGGACGCCGCGCGACAAGGTCTATGACTTCCTGTCCACGGAGGAGGGTCGGACTGCGGCGATTGCCAAACTTGCGGAGCTGGCTCCGAACGTAGCTGTGTGGTGGGAGAGCGGTGCTCAGGCGGCCCAGCTCGTCAAGGACGGCGAGGTCGACATGATTATCACATGGGGTGGGCGCGTCCAGGGCGCCATCGCTGATGGTGCGAACTGGGCGTACACATTCAATGATGCTCAGCTCGCGACCGACGGTTATGCCGTCGTGAAGGGCGCGCCGAACCGTGACGCGGCGATGGCCTTCCTCAGAGAGATGTCCAAGGCCGAGTACCAGGCGCATCTGCCGGACTACTACGCAACCGCGCCGGCTAACCTGAAGGCATTCGCGGTCGCCAACTATTCCCCGGAGAAGCTGGCCACGATGGCATCGGCGCCGGAAAACGTTGCCGTCGAGTACCCGGTCGATCCGAACTGGACGGCTCAGTACGGGGCTTGGGCGTCTGAGGCATACGACGGCGTCCGCCTCGGAAACTAGACATCAACATACGTCCTGCCCGTGGAAACCTCCGGGCAGGGCCTTCTTGAGGATCGAACAACCGGCGCAACGGGTAGTTGCGACGGCAAGACGAGAAGGCAATATCGTATCTCGAAAATCCGTAGAACGAAAAAGATCCGACAATGACGATTGCAGCAAGTAGCCAGCCATCCTCGCTTCCGATCAGTATCAGCGGAGTCACGAAGAAGTACGGAGCTGTGGCCGCGTTGTCGGATGTGGGCCTGCAGATCAAGAGTGGTGAGTTCATGACGCTGCTCGGGCCTTCGGGCTCGGGGAAGACGACGCTGCTAATGGTCCTGGCCGGCTTTATCAGGCCCGACTACGGCTCGGTGAGATTCGGCGAGGAAGAGGTCATCCTCAAGGCTCCACATCTTCGCGGGGTCGGAATGATGTTCCAAAACTATGCGCTATTTCCCCATATGAGTGTAGAGGCCAACATAGGCTACCCCTTGAAGATTCGAGGTGAGAGCAGGAATAGCATCAGCGCCAAGGTTGCCGAGGTTCTGGAAACTGTTCAGTTGGCTGGCTTCGGACGCCGACGCATATCGGAGTTGTCCGGCGGTCAAAGGCAGCGCATCGCACTGGCAAGAGCGATCGTGTTCAAGCCAAAGATCCTGCTTATGGACGAGCCGCTTTCGGCGCTCGACAAGAATTTGCGCGAGCTCATGCAGATCGAGTTGCGGGCTATGCACGAGCGCTTGGGGATGACAACCGTGCTTGTCACCCACGACCAGCGGGAAGCGCTGACGATGTCTGATCGCATCGCCGTGCTCCGCGACGGAAGAGTGGTTCAGGTGGACACGTCAGAGGATCTGTACGCCGCACCAAATTCTGAGTTTGTCGCGGCCTTCATGGGCGAGTCGGCCTTTCTGCCCGTTGAGCACAGAGGCGGCGAGCTTTACTTCAGCGGCAAGAAACTCATAACCGAAAGCGTGGCGGAACCCGATGCCCCGCGGCACCTCGTCGTCATTCGCCCGGAAAAGCTGGAATTCGTACAGGCAGGCGAGCGAGGCAGGTACAATTGCTTCGAGGGAACCGTTGAGAGGATGCTGTTCCAGGGCGACACTTGCCTCGGACATGTGCGGCTCACGTCTGGGGATCTAGTCCCAGTGCGCCGGGGACTCCGGGAGAGCGCCAAGTCGACTCTGCCGAGGGTCGGCGACCATGTCGTCCTCGGGCTGCATCCTAGCGAAACGCGCATCGTGACGGGTGGGTGAAGGAGATGTCCGCGGCCGCCATCGGGCATTCCGAAGCCCTCTCAAACGAACTCAATCGTCGTGCCCTGAAGCGGGAGCAGCAGAAGGAAACGAGCAGACTGTTTGGGCTGACGGTGCCCGGGCTCGTCCTGCTGTCGCTGGGCCTCATCGTTCCCGTCGGCATGATGACTCTGCTCTCCTTCGTTGGCGAGAATGGGTCAATCAGTCTCGAGAACTATCAACGAATCTGGGAAAGCCCGGTCTACGGGAAGATATTTGGCGTCACGTTCCTGGTGGCGGCCCTGACCACCGGCATCGTGGTACTGGTCGGCTACCCCTTGGCTTATTTTCTTTCTCAATTGCCAGGGCGGGCGGCAAATATCGCGATGTTCGGTGTGCTGATGCCGTTCTGGACTTCGGTGCTAGTGAGGACCTATGCTTGGCTGATCCTTCTTCAGAGCCGGGGCATCATCAACAACACGCTCATGCACCTGGGCGCAATCAACGATCCGTTGCCGTTGGCGAACAATCTCACGGGGACCTTGATTGGTATGGTCCACGTCGTGATGCCCTTCTTCGTCCTGCCGCTCTACGCATCGATGAAAGCTGTAGATCCTAATCTCATGTTGGCGGCTTCTAACCTTGGCGCTAGACCGACGAAAGCGTTCTGGGATGTGTTCTTTCCGTTATCGCTGCCAGGTCTCTTGTCCGGCGCACTTATCGTGTTTGTAATCTGTCTTGGCTTCTACGTGACACCAGCCGTCCTTGGAGGCGGGCGAGTCATAATGGTTGCGATGCGGATCGAAGCGAACGTCAAAATCTACTCCAGTTGGGGCGCCGCGAGCGCACTGGGTGTCGCACTCGTAGTTATGACGGCCGTCTTGCTGGCACTTGCCTACTGGTTGTCGAAACGTAACGGGGGGAGTCTCAGATGAGAAACTGGCTGATGCGCTCAGCTACTCCGACCCAGATTACGAATCTTGGTCGCCTGTGGCTTTATGTTTTCGGCGTGGTGGCGCTCCTATTCCTGGTGATTCCGACACTGATCGTCATCCCGATGTCCTTCTCGGCGTCGCAGTATCTCGAGTTCCCGCCGAGGGAGTTTTCGCTGCGATGGTACGAGAACTACTTCGGGTCGGCAGAGTGGATGCGCGCGACGACCGTTTCGGTTCGAGCCGCGCTCCTCTCATCCTTCCTCGCGACGGTGATCGGTACGGCGGCGGCCTATGGCATCAGGGTGGGCAGCGCACGGCTTGCGGTCCCCTTGACCGGCCTCTTCATCCTTCCAATGGCAGTCCCGAGCATTCTGATTGCCATTGGATCGCTGTTCGTGTTCGCCCCGCTGGGGCTCGTCAACACGACGGAGGGCCTGGTCGTCGCCCATACCATGCTCGCCCTGCCGTTCGTCGTGATCGTGATCACATCCGGCCTGCTGTCGTATGACATGAATCAGGAGATGGTTGCGCGAAGTCTCGGTGCGACGCGAGCCAGGG
Source organism: Hyphomicrobiales bacterium (assembly GCA_003963455.1). GTDB lineage: Bacteria > Pseudomonadota > Alphaproteobacteria > Rhizobiales > Rhizobiaceae > Mesorhizobium. The sequence continues at coordinate 92,246 of RXJA01000062.1, read as the reverse complement.
CGTTCTTTACGGTGACGCTCCCTCAGATCAAATTTTCTGTCATCACATCGGCGCTCTTTGCTTTCTATGTCTCGTTCGATGAGGTCATCGTTGCGATCTTTATTTCAGCCGGAACCGGCGGAACGTTAAACCGCAAGATGTTCAACGCACTCCGTGACCAGGTCGATCCTACGATCGCTGCTATTTCGACGTGCTTGGTCGCCGTCGCAATAACCCTGCTCGTGCTGGCTCAAATTTTCAGGCCGAAAGCCAGCGAAGCATAGATCGCGTTCAGCAAGTTAACCGAAATGGATGGCCGTGGCTGCTCAATGTACCGGAGGATGAGGCAGAAACATGCGCGCTGTTAAATTGGCGGAATGGGTGGTGTCAATTGCTGACGCTCCAACCGAGGTGAAGCGGTCGGCGGTGCTGGTGGTTCTGGACGCATTGGCGTGTTCGCTGGCAGGTTTGAAATTGGAGGGCCCGGCCGCAGCGAGGGCCGTCACCAGGGAGCTGTGGGGAGCCGGTCCTTCTTCCGTTTGGTTTACCGGAGAGAAGACATCTCCTCACGGAGCAGCATTTGCGAATTCCATGGCCGTCTCCATTCTCGACTACGATGACGGTCATCGCATGGCGGAAGGCCATCTTGGGGCGGCAATGGTGCCAGCCGTCTTGGCAGAAGCCGAGGTCATCAGGGCGAATGCCAAACGTGTCCTGACCGCCATCGCGATTGGTTACGAGGTGGCCACACGCATTGCGAAGTCTCGTGATCCTGAGACGGTCTTGACTGGCGCATCGGGCCGTTGGTGCGGACAGGGCGTAGCCGCAGCCATCGGCTGGCTGAGGCAGGACGACGCGATAACCATCGCTCACGCGATGTCGCTCGCCGACACGATTGCTCCTTATGCCATGGCGACGGAGGACACGCAGGTTGGAAACCATGTGAAAGAGGCCATTCCGGATGGAACGAAGAACGGGCTGGAAAAGCTCGCCGCCGCCAGGAAGGGCATGCTAGGTCCCATCGACTTTCTGGATCGTGAACGGTTCGACAGTAGCGTATTGACGCGAGACCTCGCGGATGGGTGGTACATCGAGACGACCTACTTCAAACCCTACAGCTGCTGCAGGTGGATTCACGCACCGATAGATGCTGTTCTACAGCAACGGGACAGCGTGATGGATTGGGACGCAGTCAAGGAAATCGTTGTCGGAACGTTCGAACGCACACTCACGCTCAACAATCAGAAGAAGCCAAGCACGCTTCAGTCTGCACAGTACAGCGTACCCTTCTGTGTGGCGTCGGCAGCGCTCTATGGCGCCGGATGCCTCCAGCCGATAACGCCCGGGCTCCTCGGCGATGCCAAAGTGCTCGCGCTCGCCGAAAAGGTTGTCGTCAAGGTCGATGAGGATCTGGAATCGGTTTATCCTGACGAAACATCCGGCCGGGTCAGCATTGTCATGTCCGATCACGCTTCCCCTGAACCTGTCTATGTCGAGATAGCAAAGGGCGACTCGCGCAACCCGATGAGCTACGATGAGCGTCTTCGCAAGCTGCGAAAGTGCGGTGCAGAAGTATTGGATGAGCGTGGATTGTCGCGCCTTGAGGAGGCACTTGTTTTCCTACGCGATCAGCGGGAGATCGAGCCGTTGTTCCGATGCCTTGCAGCCACGACATAAAGTAGAATTCCTGACCTAACCCCCAATTCCCCTCCGATTGCTAAGCGCGGAACTCGCCTACGGCGGGGTCGAGACCGTCGTCGAATTCGATCCTTTCGACGGCGGGCCGGCGCGTTGAGCCGGCCGTTTTCCTTCCGGCGGTGCCGCTTGCGAGCTGCGGCGGCAAGGGAAGCTGCGCCGCGGCTGGCACGGAATCGGCCAGCGCGAGCTCATGATTCCCTCAGCTTGTGCCAGCCGCGCCCTTGCCCCCTTTGCTCTTCGCGGCGTCCGGAAGGGGCTCCGCGAGGTGCGGGGAAAGGAAAAGAAGGAAAGGCGCACGCAAGGGGGTGCCGGCAAGGACATGGAAAAGAATGAACTGGAAGAGCTGCGCGACCGCGTGCCCTGCGCCGCCGTGCTGGAGAAAGCAGGCTTCGCCATCGACATGAAGGAGAGCACGCGCAGGGCGATCAAATATCGGCGCGGCACCGAGATCGTGATCGTGATTCACGAGGGCAGGGGGTGGTTCGATCCCTTGTCAGACGCCAAGGGCGATGTGTTCAACCTCGTCGAGCACCTGGATCGTGTGCGTTTCGTCGAGGCGCTTGACCGCGTCGCGTCATTGGTCGGGTTCGTCCCGAAGGCGCCGGCCTGGCAGCGACCAGACCGCAGCTCCGATCCCGTAGCCACCCTCCCGGTGCGGTGGTCGAGACGTCGCAAGCCGTGGCCCGGCTCGATGACCTGGCGCTACCTCCGCTCTGAGCGTTCCTTGCCGGATGCCGTCGTCCGCGCCGCGATCCGGCACGATCTTCTGCGCGAAGGCCCGCGCGGCAGCATGTGGGCTGCGCATAGTGATGGCGAGGGCATTGTCACCGGCTGGGAGGAGCGCGGCCCGGAATGGCGCGGGTTCTCGACCGGAGGCGCGAAGGTGCTCTTCCGCTTCGGTTCGTTTCACGCCTTGCGCCTTTGCGTCACCGAAGCGGCGATCGACGCCATGAGCCTCGCCGTGCTCGAGCGGGTTCGTCCAGACAGTCTTTATCTTAGTACCGGCGGCGGCTGGTCGCCGGCCACCGATGCCGCGATCCGCGCACTCGCGGCGCGCGACGGCGCGGTGCTGGTCGCCGCAACCGACAACAACGCCCAGGGCGACAGATACGCCGATCGTCTGGAGCGCGATGCGGCGGAGATCGGCTGCGCCTTCGCGCGTGTTCGGCCCGGTACGATCGATTGGAACGCCGATCTCAATGCAAGGCTGGCGGAACAGGGGGAGGGTATGAAGGAGGGAAGGGAAACCCGACTGCCGCATGCCCGCCGGCCGCGTCAAGGGTAAAGCTTCGCCCGGCTGCGCCGGCCCTTGACCCGGCCGGACGGAGAGGCGGCCGCGGGAAGGGGTCAGGAAGGGTCGAAGAGGATGGCGACATCGCACGGATGAGCCGCGCTCCGGCCCGACGAGGCTGAAAGGAGCCCGCCCATGACCCCCTCTTCAATCCGAAAGGTCTACCAGGGCATCGCCGACCGCCGGCAGATGTTTCGCATGTTCGATCGTCACGAACAGCGCCCCAACCGTTCCGAGAGCGACAGCGCGGCTCTTTACACGGGCGAGTGGTTCGAGATCGACCAGGCCGGCTATCAGTACATGTTCGACATCCTGCCGCCGCTCTGGATGGAGTGGGATATGTTCGCGCTCTGCGAATTCCTGACCGGCAACGTCACCAGCATCTTCTTCACGCTGAAAATCGACGGCCGCTCCCGCTTTTTCCACGGCTATTGCGACTTGTCCGACAAGGGCTCGACCGAGCGGATGCGCGACGCCATCGTCGAGCGCGAATCCCGCCCGGTGCGTGCGATGACGCGCGAGGAGCGCATCGAGCATATCTGGTCGAGCACCCACGACGAATATCGCGGCTATTCCGACTGGCGCTTTCCGCACGAGATGCGTGGAAAGCGCGTCGTTGTCGTCTATCGCTCCGGATTGGGTCATCCCTTCAAACTGCTCGACCAGCTCACGGATGACGAGATCGCTGCCAAGTTGCCGGTGCATCTGCGCCACCTCCCCGACGCGATCGCGGCGTGATGGAGGGCGTCATGGCAGACTACCATTCCCCGACCGTTGTCGAACCCTTTATCCCACAGGACGAGATGACGCCGCTGGAGCGCCTGCTACTCGGCCTCGCCTTCGACACGGAGACCGAACCCGACGGCCGTGTCTATTTCCACTCTTGGTGCGGGCCGAGCGACCTCGTGACCTTGCTCGTCGACGACCTTCGCGCAGCCTGCGAGGCATCGCGCGAACCTGGCGACAGCAGCATCGCCAGACACGTCTCGGCACAGCTTGCCCGGATCGATGCCGAGCAGGAGGAGGACCCGCCGGATGATGTCGACGTCGATCTCACCGAGGCCGATAGCGGCTGGGACCGGATGTTTCAGGACATCGTTCGTCGCTCGGCCACGATTGAGGAGATCGTCGTCACCACGGCCTGGACCTGCTCGAAAATGCGGCCGGACGGCTTCGGCGGCAGCGTCATGCTGATTACGGCGGAGGCGGTCCTCTATCGCTCGACTGCCGACATGCTCGAGGAGATGCGCGAGCAACCGCAACCGCCGGGCCAGGAGGATGCCAGCGGACACGAGACCCGCGGCCGCCTCGAGGAAGTGGCCGCCGTTGCCGGCTGGGACAGCTCTACCCTGCTGCTCCTGATCGCGCGATGGCTGAATTGGAACCGACATGCCGGGACCCTGATCGATCACCTTGATCGACTGGTCGACGCCGACGGCGGCTGACCGCCGACCGACCCGAACCTTCCCCATCACCGCGACCACCCGAATCCGTCGAGGCAACTCGACGGACCGGCGTCGTGCGCCCTCATTACAGGAGACATACCAATGTCCAACGACGATCCCTTCACCATCGACCTGTTCGGCAACACCGCCCTCTCGTCCGGGCTCGGACTCGGCGTTACCGCCTTCGCGGGCGATTTCGATCCTGACGATCCCGATCCCACGACGCCGGCGCCCGTCATGCCGATCCCGACGGCCGCGAAGCCATCTCCGGCAGTGAGCCTCCCCCGCGGCTCGAATTTCTTTCTTGCCGGCAACCGTGGACTGGCGCGCGGCTGGAAGGCGCGGGCGCGCGACAACATCGCCGCCATCCGGCTCGCGATCGAGATCGAGGCGGCCGAGCGTCCTGCCACACGCGACGAGCAGGAGAGGCTGATCCGCTTCACCGGCTTCGGCGCATCCGATCTTGCGAACGGCGTCTTCCGCCGGCCCGGCGAGATCGAGTTCCGTAAGGGCTGGGACGAAATCGGCTTGGCGCTCGAAGATGCCGTCGGCGAGATCGACTACGCCTCGCTCGCGCGCTGCACGCAATATGCCCACTTCACGCCGGAATTGATCGTGCGGGCGATCTGGTCGGGCCTGCAGCGGCTTGGTTGGCGAGGCGGCCGCGTGCTCGAACCGGGAATCGGCACCGGCTTGTTCCCGGCGCTGATGCCGGAGGATTTGCGTGACGTCACGCATTTCACCGGGATCGAGCTCGATCCGGTCACGGCGCGCATTGCCCGGCTGCTGCAGCCGCGCGCCAGGATTCTCACCGGCGATTTCGCCCGCACCGAGCTGCCGGCGAGCTTCGATCTCGCCATCGGCAATCCGCCATTCTCCGACCGCACCGTGCGCTCGGACCGGGCCTATCGTTCACTGAACTTGCGCCTCCACGACTATTTCATCGCGCGTGCGATCGACCTGTTGAAGCCGGGCGCATTCGCCGCCTTCGTCACCATCTCGGGGACTTTTGACAAGGCCGATTGCTCGGCGCGCGAGCACATCGCGAAATCCGCGGACCTGGCCGCCGCCATTCGTCTTCCCGAGGGCAGTTTCCGCGCCGACGCCGGCACCGATGTCGTGGTGGACATCCTCTTCTTCCGCAAGCGCAAGGTCGCCGAGCCTGAAGGCGACCAATCCTGGCTCGATACAGAGGAAGTTCGGCCGGCGACGGAGGACGAGGGCGCGATCCGGGTCAACCGATGGTTCGCGCGGCACCCGGATTTCGTGCTCGGCACGCACGCGCTGACCTCGGGTCCGTTCGGCGAGACCTACACATGCTTGCCGCGTAAGGGCGAGGACCTCGCGGCCGCGCTCGATGCAGTCATCTCGCTGCTACCGGAAGACCACTATGACGGAGAGCCCACCGAGATCGATTTCGATCTGGAGGCGGCCGTCGACAAGGCCCCGGTCAATCTTCCTTCCGAGCGCCATGTCCGCGAGGGCAGCTTCTTCTTCGACAACGTCCAGGGCCTGATGCAGGTCATCGACGGCGAACCCGTTGCCGTGAAGGTCCGCAAAGGACGTTGCGCCGACGGCATGCCGGAGAAGCATGTCCGCATCGTCCAGAAGCTCATTCCGGTGCGCGACGCGGTGCGCGAGGTTTTGAAGGCTCAGGAGCTCGACCAGCCCTGGAAGGAGCTTCAGGTCAAGCTCCGCATCGCCTGGTCGAGCTTCGTGCGCGACTTCGGGCCGATCAATCATACTACCGTGTCGATAGCGGAAGACGAAGAGAGCGGCGAGGTGCGCGAGACGCACCGCCGGCCCAACCTCGCTCCCTTCCTCGACGATCCCGATTGCTGGCTAGTCGCTGCAATTGAAGACTACGACCTCGAAAACGACACGGCGAGGCCCGGTCCGATCTTCTCGGAACGAGTAATCTCGCCGCCGGCGCCACCGGCGATCGCAAGTGCTGCCGACGCGCTCGCCGTCGTGCTGAACGAGCGCGGCCGTGTCGATCTCGACCATATCGCCGAGTTGCTGCATCGCGATCCGGACGACGTCGTCGCGGAACTTGGCAGCGCCATCTTCCGCGACCCCGCCGATGGCTCCTGGCAGATGGCCGACGCCTATCTCTCAGCCCATGTCCGCGACAAGTTGAAGGCCGCGGAAGCGGCCGCCGCGCTCGATCCGGCCTATGAGCGCAACGTCGCGGCCCTTCAGGCCGTGCAACCGGCCGATCTGCGTCCCTCCGACATCACTGCCCGTCTTGGCGCGCCGTGGATTCCTGCCGCCGACGTCGTCGCCTTCGTCAAGGAGACCATGAGCGCCGACATCAAGATCCACCACATGCCGGAACTGGCGTCGTGGACGGTGCGGGCCGGCCAACTCGCCTATCTCGCGGTCGGCACCTCCGAATGGGGCACGAGCCGGCGTCACGCCGGCGAGTTGCTGACGGACGCGCTCAACAGTCGGGTGCCGCAGATCTTCGACACAATCGACGAGGGCGGCAAGGAACGCCGCGTCCTCAACGTTGTCGATACCGAAGCGGCCAAGGAGAAGCTGCAGAAGATCAAGGATGCCTTCCAGCGCTGGATCTGGTCCGATCCGGACCGGACCGACAGGCTGGCGCGCGTCTACAACGACCGCTTCAACAACATCGCGCCGCGGCGTTTCGACGGTTCCCATCTTCATCTGCCGGGCGCCAGCGGAGCGTTCACGCTCTATCCTCACCAGAAGCGCGGCATCTGGAGGATCATCGCGTCGGGTTCGACCTATCTCGCTCATGCCGTCGGCGCCGGCAAGACGATGACCTACTCGGCGGCGATCATGGAGCAGCGGCGGCTCGGCCTCATCAACAAGGCGATGGTAACCGTCCCCGGCCATTGCCTCGCACAGGTCGCGCGCGAGTTCCTGGCGCTCTATCCGATGGCGCGCATCCTCGTTGCGGACGAGACCAATTTCACAAAGGAAAAGCGCGCCCGGTTCCTGTCGCGCGCGGCGACGGCGAACTGGGACGCCATCATCATCACGCATTCCGCGTTCCGGTTCATCGGCGTGCCGGCCGTCTTCGAGCAGAAGATGATCCACGACGAGCTGGAGCTCTATGAGAAGCTTCTTCTCGACGTCGACGACGAGGACCGCGTCTCCCGCAAGCGCCTCGAGCGCCTGAAGGAGGGCCTGCAGGAGCGTCTGGAGTCGCTCGCCACGCCCAAGGACGATCTCCTGACCATCGGCGAGCTCGGCGTCGACCAGATCATCGTCGACGAGGCGCAGGAGTTCAGGAAGCTCAGCTTCGCCACCAACATGTCGACGCTCAAGGGCGTCGACCCGAACGGCTCGCAGCGCGCTTGGGACCTCTATGTGAAGTCCCGCTTCGTCGAGACCAGGAATCCTCGTCGGGCGCTCGTGCTTGCTTCCGGCACGCCGATCACCAACACGCTCGGCGAGATGTTCACCGTCCAGCGCCTGATGGACTTTGCCGCCCTGATGGAGCGCGGCCTGCACGAGTTCGACGCCTGGGCAAGCACATTCGGCGATACGGTGACCGAGCTAGAGCTGCAGCCGTCCGGCAAGTACAAGCCCGTCTCGCGCTTCGCCAGCTTCGTCAACGTGCCCGAACTGATCGCCATGTTCCGCTCCTTCGCCGACGTGGTGATGCCGGACGACCTGCGCCAATACGTGAAGGTGCCGGCGATCTCGACCGGCAAGCGCCAGATCGTGACGTCGAAGCCCACACAGGATTTCAAGAACTACCAGATGGTGCTCGCGGCGCGCATCAAGGCGATCGAGGAGCGCAACCGTCCGCCGGAGCCCGGCGACGACATACTGCTCTCGGTCATCACCGATGGCCGGCATGCCGCGATCGACCTGCGTCTGGTCGATCCCGACAATGACAATGAGCCAGACAACAAGCTCAACAAGCTGATCGCCAATGCCTTCCGCATCTGGCTGGAGACGGCCGAGAACACCTATGTCCGCGCCGACGGCAAGCCCTACGAGCTTCCCGGCGCCGCGCAGATGATCTTCTCCGACCTCGGGACGATCAGCGTGGAGAAGACGCGTGGCTTCTCGGCCTATCGCTGGATCCGCGACGAGCTGCTCCGGCTCGGCGTGCCGGCGTCGGAAATTGCCTTCATGCAGGACTACAAGAAGTCGGAGGCGAAACAGCGCCTGTTCGGCGACACACGCGCCGGCAAGGTGCGATTCCTGATCGGATCGTCCGAAACCATGGGCACCGGCGTCAATGCCCAGCTGCGGCTGAAAGCCCTCCATCATCTCGACGTTCCGTGGCTGCCGTCGCAGATCGAGCAGCGCGAGGGGCGTATCGGGCGACAGGGCAACCAGCATGACGAGATCGACATCTACGCCTATGCCACCGAAGGCTCGCTCGACGCGACCATGTGGCAGAACAACGAGCGCAAGGCCCGGTTCATTGCCGCCGCACTCTCCGGCGACACGTCGATCCGCAAGCTGGAGGACCTCGGCGAAGGGCAGGCGAACCAGTTCGCCATGGCCAAGGCCATCGCCAGCGGCGACCAGCGTCTGATGCAGAAAGCGGGACTCGAGGCCGACATCGCCCGGCTGGAGCGCCTGCGCGCCGCCCATACCGACGACCAGCACGCGGTTCGCCGCCAGCTTCGCGATGCGGAGCGCGAAATCGAGCGCTGCACCCGCCGCATTGGTGACATCGGCCAGGACATCGCGCGCCTGGTTCCGACTGCCGGCGAGGCCTTCGCCATGACCGTAACCGGCAGGGCCTTTTCAGAGCGCAAGGAGGCGGGCAGGGCGCTCATGAGGGAAATCCTGACCCTGGTGCAGCTCCAGCAGGAAGGTGAGACCGTCATTGCCTCGATCGGCGGCTTCGATCTCGAATATGCCGGCGAGCGCGCCGGAAGGGACGGATATCGCTACTCCACCGTCTTGTTGCGCATCGGCGGCGCCGACGAGATCGATCTGCCGATCACGGTGACGCCGCTCGGGGCGGTTTCGCGCCTCGAGCACGCCATCGATGGTTTTGAGAGTGAGCGGGAGCGCTATCGGAAGCACCTGGCCGACGCGCAGCGCCGGCTTGCATCCTACAAGGCGCATGGCGATGGCGACGAGTTCGCATTCGCTGGCGAGCTGGCCGAAAAGCGTCGGCAGCTCGCGGAGGTCGAGGCTGCGCTGGCGAAGGACATCGACGGCATTCATGAGCCCGCCGCAATCGCCGCATGATCCATCTACTGGCCGGTACGTCTCAGGGAGCTCCGGAGGCGGCCGGCACGTTATCGCGCATTCCGTCCTGATGGCAGATCAGCATTGAAGACGTGTCGCCACGGAAGCAGTCGATCTGTGCCGCGCCATGCGGGTCATAAGCTGGTGTCATGGCTTACATCTATGCCAACGGTTGGTGGGCGATTCCGCAGCCGGTTCCGCAATTCCAGCAGACGCCAGGCGTTGATCGGCAGCAGCACCAGTTCCATGGCGAGCACAGGATAGCTGCCGATCATGGCCGCGTAGACGATGAAGAACATGCAGCTCAGCACTGCCGCGATCCTGAGCGGGCGCATGTCCTTCATCCAGTAGGTGACGACGGCAAAGAAGCTGCCGGCGAAACCGATTGCCTCGATCCAAAGGGTCATGGGATTCGCATCCGTCAGGCTTCGCCGAACACATGGATCAGCATCAGCAAAGTCACGACCGCCTGGGCAGTGATCGACGCGGTGCGCGGCCAGTTGTAGCGGATCAGTTCGGCGATCGTCGTTTCGTTCCTGCCGCCCTTCTCCAGCCGGTTGTGGCGCGGGATCTCCAGCAGCACGGTGACCAACAGGCCGACGATGCCGGCGGCGATGTTCGCCGCGCTCATCCAGCCGGGGATAGCCGGGCCGAAATACGCCAGCGCGGCCGGCAGCAGGAAGCTGGCGAAGCCGGGGATGATGATCGGCAACGGGATGCGTCGTGAATAGAAGCGGTGGTAGGCGACATATTCCGCTTCTCCAACCTTGGCGAAGAGCGGATAGATGACGATCTGCACGAGCCATATCTGGCCGAGCACCCAGTAGACGAGCGCCGACCACAGGAGGAGCAAGAGTTGGGGCAGTTCCACGGCTTCGTTCCTTTGTGTTCCATGCGGGCTGCGGGCTCGGAGATCGAGCCGGCAGCATCAGGCGGCCACACGCGCTCATGCGCGTCCGTCGATGATCTCTCAATTGTTCAGGAGCGCCCCGCCTAAGCGGGAGCGCGAGCTTGCTACGCAGGCCGGCCGAGCGCCTCGGCCAGCACCTGCGGCGGCAGTTTCTGCGCCAGCGCGCCGGCGAGCTTCGTCTCCAGATCGCGCAGCCTGGCGTCGAGCGTGGCCATGCCTGGTGCGCCGAACGCCTCGATGTAGCGTTGCTCCTCACCCCTGGCGAAGAGTTCGACCAGCACCGTGTCGTCGATCCAGAGCTTCACGATCTTGAACAGGCCGGTCTCCACCTCCTGCGAACGCCAGCCCTCACGCCTGGCGATCGCCTCGATCTCCTCGCTGCTCTTCACGGTGCTCACCAGCACATGGCCGCTTCCCGGGGCAAAACTTGCCGGCCGCTGCCTGAGGCCGAGCGGCGCGTCGGGGTCGAACACGGCCGTCGCCGGAAGGATTTCCAGGAACGAGCCGCGGTCGTCGCCGGCCAGCACGAACCAGGCTCCGTGCGGGAATGGCGGCGTCGGCGCCTGCATCGCGGTTGCGCCGGTGAGTTCGGCCAGCACCCGCGCCACGCGCTTCGGATCGCTGACGCCGAAGGACATATGGTGGATCATGATGACGAAAAATCTCCTATGGCGGCGCCTCCGGATCCAGCACCGAGGTGACCGCGCCGCTGTCAGCCCCGGGCGAGCGCGGCCGCCTGCTCCACGGTGATTCCGTTGGCGAGGGAGTCGGCGTGGCGATGGGCCAGCCGCCATTCGGACCCTTCGCGGCGATAGACGAGAGTGACGCGCAGCGACCAATCCTGTGCCGGCAGGCCGCCGACCTCGACATGCCGCGCGTGTTCCATGACCGCCAGGACGATCATATCGGCCGAGCCATAGGCCTCGACCAGTTCCTGCTTCAGCATGCCATTCCGGAAGAACCGCCCGATCGCCGCCCATTCCTCGTCCGTCAGGCGCGCACTGCGCGAGGGCGTGCCGCCGAACGGTGACATCAGCGTGAAGTCGTCAGTGAGCGGGACCAGGGCACGATACCGGTCGACGTCGCCCCGCATCAGCGCGTCGTTCGCCTCCTCGGACCGCCGGACGAGTTCGGCGATCGTCCGGGCGATGGCGCGGTTCTCGTGCGACCCGGCTGGAGTACCGGTGGCAAGCGATGTGATGCCTGCGGCGCCGGCCGCCGCGAGCAGGGAGCGTCGTGATGTTGGCATGGGTCTTGTTCCTGTCGTGATCACAAGGGCACGAAGCCCGCGTTTCGTTCATGGCTGCAAAAGGCTGTGCAGCGGCTGGAAGGTCAGCTTCGGGCGGATGCCTCCCGGCAGGTTCGGTGCGATATGGGCGGCGAAGAACCGCGTCGCGTCCTCGCGGGAGTTCCACACTTCCATGACGCGCCAGCCGGTTTCCGCCGGATGCGACATGTGCATCACGAAGCCCGGCGCCTGCCGCAGCGCGTCGCCCACGAAAGCCAGCATGGCGTCATAGCCTTGCGGCGACTGGCCGCCGACTTCGGAAATCATCATCACGGGCATGTCTTTCTCCATTGAAGGGCGCAGTCGTCGCGGCGGGTCGCCGTGTGTGCTTCGGGGATCGCACTTTGAGTTCGATGAAGCCAGTGGTATGATTTCAGCAATATGCTGAATGAAATCGACCTCTCTCGTGCCGACCTCAACCTGCTGGTCCTCTTCGAGACCGTGCTGGAGGAGCGTCATGTCGGCCGCGCGGCGACGCGGCTGAACCTGTCGCCGTCTGCCGTCAGCCACGGCTTGGGCCGGCTGAGGCAGCTTCTCAACGATCCGCTCTTCCTGAGGACCCCGAAGGGCGTCGTGCCGACTGCACGGGCGATGGAACTCAGTGAACCGGTCGCCGACATTCTCGCCCGGGTAAGGAACGTCATATCCACCGCCGAACCGTTCGATCCGGCGACGTCCACGCGCCGCTTCACGATCGGCGCGCCGGACGGGATCTCGGCCGTCGTCCTGCACCCGCTTCTTGCCGAACTCGGCCGGACCGCGCCGAGGGTCGACATTGGCGTGCGCCAAATTCTGCCCTCTCCATCCCGCGTCTGGCACTCTGCCATCGCCGATCTTGAGGCGCGCGCCATGGACATCGCGATCGTTCCCACCGACGATATTCCGGCGCGCTTCGAGAAGCGCCTTATCTACGAGGAGAATTTCGTCATCGCCATGCGGGCGGGACATCCCTTCGCGGACGACCCGACCATCGAGCGATACTGCGAGATGCGCCACCTGGTCGTTTCGGAGAGCGGCGATCCCCACGGATTTGTCGACGAGCATCTTGCGGCGCAAGGCCGGGCGCGGCGGGTAGCGCTGACCGTCCCGAACTTCATGTTCGCCCTTGCCGTCGTCGCCGAGACTGACCTCGTCTCGGCCCTGCCGAGGCAGTTCGTCGCCATGCATGCGGCTCGCTTCGGAGTCCGGGCCCTGGACGCCCCGCTGCCGCTGCCCGACTTCCGGCTCAATGCCGTCGCGCCGAAAGTCGCGATGATGGACTCAGGCCTGGCATGGCTCTTCGAGGTGCTTGGAGAAACGGAGGCGGCCTTGCGTGCGGATAGCGTCGGGACGTGTTGCAAAAGCCAAGCAGCCCGGAGAGCCTGACAATGACCGACACCCACCTTAAACCTGCCTCTGCCACTGGCCTTCATCATGTCACCCTGATCACGCGGCGAGTGCAGGCCAATGTAGACTTCTATGCCGGCTTCCTCGGCCTGCGCCTCGTCAAGCGCACCGGCGGCTACGAGGACGCGACCCAGCTCCACCTCTTCTATGGCGACCGGCTTGGCTCTCCCGGCACGCTCGTCACCTTTTTCGCCTGGGAGGACGGCGCGCCGGGACGCGTCGGCAACGGACAGATTTCTGAGATCGCCTTCGCCGTGCCGCAGGCTGCCATCGGAGAATGGATGACGCGCGCGCTGAAGTACGGTGTGCCGGTCGAGGGACCGAGCCATGAATTCGGCGAGACGGTGTTGCGGCTGAAGGACCCGGACGGCATCATCGTCAAACTGATGGGAGCTGACCTTCCCGCCACGCATCCATGGGGTGATGAAGCGATCGCCGTGCGGCGGTTGCACGCCGTGACGATCCTGACCGAAGCCCCGGAAGAGACGGCTGCCTTCGTAGCACGGTTCGGCTATCGACCGGGGCCACGGGCAGGCGCGGTGACGCGGATGCTTTCGGACAACGACGCCGTCGATATCCGCGACGCCTCGGGCTATGTGCCGGGCATTCCCGGAACGGGCACCGCCGACCATGTCGCCTTTCGCGCTGCCGACGTGGAGGCAGTGCGCGCAATGGAAGCCGAGCTTTCCCGGCTGAACTCGTCACCGACCAATTTCCACGACCGCAAGTACTTCACCTCGCTCTATGTGCGCGAGCCGGGGGGCACGCTGCTCGAGCTTGCGACCGACGGGCCTGGCTTCGTAATCGACGAGGAGGAAGACAGGCTGGGCGAGACGCTGTTCGTACCGCCGCAGGACAGCGAAAGGGCCGACGACATCAGGGTGATGCTGCCGCAATTCGCCCTGCCCGGCGAGCCGCGGATGCCCCGGCGGGACCTGCCCTTCGTGCATCGCTTCCATACGCCTGACGATCCCGACGGCAGCACGATCGTGCTGTTGCACGGCACGAGCGGCGACGAGGCCGACCTGATGCCACTCGCCCGCGCAATCGCGCCGCGCGCCACGCTTCTGGGGGTGCGCGGTCGTGCCCATGAGGAGGGCGTGGCGCGCTGGTTCCGCCGCATCACAATGACCAGCTTCGACCAGGCCGACATCCGCTTCGAAGCCGAAGCCTTCGCCGCATTCGTGGAGGGTGCGTCGTCCGGCTATGGTCTCGAAGCCTCACGCACAACCTACCTGGGATTCTCCAACGGCGCCAACTTCATCGCGGCCGTCATGGGCCTTCATCCAGGCGTGATACGGCGTGCGATCCTGCTGCGAGCCATGCCGGTGCTGGAGAAGCTGCCGGAAGCCGACCTGACCGGCACAAGCACGCTGATGGTGAACGGCGCGAGCGATCCCTTCGCCCGCACTGGGCCGACGCTCGAAGCATGGCTTCGCGAACGCGGCTCCGACCTCCAGACGTACATGATCGATGCGGGGCACGAGTTGACCTCCACCGATACGTCGCTGGCGCGCAAATGGCTGGGGCCAAACTGACACCGATCGAGCCCTAGTTGTGGCCGGGAATTGGGTGGGAAGCGGAATGGCAGGTTTTTGGCACTTACTCGGAAAAGCTGCCTTTCACCTGGCCGACGACACTTCTGCCTGGAAGCGCCTTCATTCCCATTATCCGATAAAAATTCTGCCCTAACGCAGCCATGCCATTCGGCTTTTGAAAGCGCCCCAAACCACGGATTGCTAGCGAGCCGACTAAGGAGACTCCCTACAAAGCGCTGTAACGCGGGCAATACATTGAACGCTTCAAGGTGATAGGCACAGATGTATCAGGTCGATTGGACAAGGGGGTAATTTGATGACAATAGCGATTGCATGGCTGCGAAGGAAAAAGGCCACGGTGGAGCTTGTCGTTGCGTCTGATAGTCGGCTCCGAAGTCGCGGCGCGCTAGACCAAGCCCAAAAGCTATTCCGTCTGGATCGTGGAGACTGCTGCCTGGCATTCTGTGGTGACGCACAGGTCGCGTATCCCCTCTTTATTCAAGTAGCGACGACCCTCAACAACTTCATCAAGACGCGAACCCGCGCCGAGGACATTACCCGTCTTTCAGGTCTAGTGGGTCAGGTTCTAAACAATCTGATAGGGAGTTGGGACATCACCGTTAAGGAGAAGGCAGCCGAGCTCGCGGGCACCCGCATCCTGCTCGCTGGGTGGTCATGAACCGCCCCGGGTTTGCCGGAGGCTCCAACTTCCAAATAGGATGGAGCCATGACGAGCAAAACGACGAACAAGTTTTCCCCTGAGGTGCGCGAGCGTGCCGTGCGGATGGTGTTGGATCACGAAGCTGATCATTCCTCCCGCTGGACTGCCTGCCAGTCGATCTCCGCCAAGATCGGCTGTTCGGCGCACACTCTACTGGATTGGGTAAAGAGGGCCGAGATCGATGCCGGCAGGAGGGCCGGCTTGCCGACGGACACGGCCGAGAAGATAAAGGCTCTTGAGCGGGAGAACCGCGAGCTCCGGCAGGCCAATGAGATCCTGCGCAAGGCGAGCGCTTATTTTGCCCAGGCGGAGCTCGACCGCCCATTCAAACGATGATTGCGTTCATTGACGATCACCGCGAGGCGCATGGGGTCGAGCCGATCTGCAAGGTGCTGCCGATCGCCCCATCGACGTACCACGATCATGTCGCCAAGCGCACTGATCCCGCGAAGCTGTCGGCGCGGGCGAAGCGGGACCTGGAGCTCAAACCGGCGATCGAACGCGTCTTCGCCGAGAACTTCGAGGTCTATGGCGCGAGGAAGGTCTGGCGGCAGATGGTGCGGGAGGGCTTCAATGTCGCGCGCTGCACGGTCGAGCGGCTGATGGCCGATCTCGGCCTTCACGGTGTTGTTCGTGGCAAGCCGATCCGCACGACGGTGCAGGACAAGGCCGCGCCGTGCCCGCTTGACCATGTGAATCGGGTCTTCCACGCGCCGGCTCCGAACAAGCTCTGGCTCTCGGATTTCACCTACGTCAGCACCTGGTCGGGCTTCGTCTACGTGGCCTTCGTCATCGACGCCTATGCGCGCCGTATCGTCGGCTGGCGGGTGAGCAGGACCGCCCACGCGAGCTTTGTGCTCGACGCTCTCGAACAGGCCCTGCACGAACGCCGGCCCGTTCATCGCGGCGGTCTGGTTCATCATTCCGACCGCGGATCGCAATATGTCAGCATCCGCTACACCGAACGCCTCGCCGAAGCCGGCATCGAACCGTCTGTGGGCAGTGTCGGCGACAGCTACGACAACGCGCTGGCCGAGACGATCAACGGCCTCTACAAGGCCGAGGTCATCCATCGGCGCGGACCATGGCGAAGCTTCGAGGCCGTCGAGTTCGCCACGCTGACCTGGGTCGACTGGTTCAACAATCGCCGGCTGCTGGAGCCCATCGGCAACATCCCGCCGGCCGAAGCTGAGGAACGCTACTACGCCATGCTGGAAGAACCCGCCATGGCGGCATAACTTAAACCAGAAGGCCTCCGGCAAACCCGGGGCGGTTCAGTCTTGGGAAAACAAGAGGTTCGACATCGGATATTTCGCCTACGAGAAAGACGGCTTTCGCTTCCATCATCAAAGGGCCAAGAAGCCGCACCCGTGGCATGAAAAGGAAAGGTCGCTTGTCTTCATGGGGAACTATGAGGCGGCCTACATGCAAGAATTAAAAGACGTTCTATCAACGCGGCATCCGGCAGGAAAAGATGCGAGTGACAAGGTGATGGTGGATTTCGACTATGAGCCGATAGAGGCGCTCCATTCGCTCTTAACCAAGTCAAGGTCTAGCAAGGACTTCCTTGCCATCGGTGGCGCAGTCCAGATGATCAAGGTATACCCGTATGGAAACAGCCTGCCGTTCGCCATTCGTATGGCCCCAGCGTCCCATTTCCTGCTCGGGCGCGAGCTATTCGAGTGGGAGAAGACGGAATACCCTGTGCTCGACCTCACCGGCACAAAGCCGATAGTGCACTATCCGCTGAGTTACATCCCACTTCCGAACGGCCTACACGGCGAGACTGAGGTGCCGTAACGGTCCCAGGGTAGTCGGATGAACGCCTGTTCAGGCCGCGAAGAAACCACCCGAACGGCCGACTTGGGGTCGACACCCGACGGAATGATCGGGGTGGGAAGCGGAATTGCGGCTTACCTGAGAAAAATCGTGGTCGGCCGTATCTGTTAGGCAACAGCGCTAGCGCCGCGATGCAAAGATCAGGGTCCGCTGTGAGAAGTCTATCAGTTCCGCATCGTTGATCGCAGCCGTCTGCCATGCCGGATTGGTGTCGTGGTGAAACCGATTGGCGTAGTTGAGCAGCAATCTGAGTTCGACGATATCAGCCGCCGAGAGTATTTCGCTAGGCCCGCCGACGCGCTGGTCGCATATCCCAATGAATGGCCCAAGAAGCGTTCCCGGCGGAAACTGCTCGGGGTACGCTACACGCATAAATGACTCTAGTATCGGCCTTAGCGCCTGCGCCACCTCGCGTTCCCGAGCGGGATTAGCAACCTGCATGTATGCCCTGACGAGTTCATGGCGCTTGTCGTGCTCGGAAATGCTGTCGCTACGAACATCCCATACCGCAATTTCAGAACCGACCGCTGCCCTGTTGATCCTCAGGGCAACAGAGGCGTTCCTGTCAGCCTGCTCCCAAAGGCTGCACAAGAACGGCTTGGAGTGTGAGAGTACAATCACCTGACGAACCCTTAGGGCCAACGCCATGATTTCCTCGCGTGTTCGCAACGTTCGATGGTCGTCAAGGCTTGTCATCGGATCGTCGATTACGACGATCTTGTTCGCCAAAGTAGAGTCTTGTTCCAGCGATGCGAAAAAGAAAGCGAGGGCGAGCGTGTTTCGATCTCCTGCGCTAAGGGTGTTTCTGAAGGACGGGCCAGCTTCGGCCGTGACATCCACGTTTTGCTGATTGATGACGACCACGTACGACGCCGACGAACCCGATCTGTTGTTGACCGACTGGACTTCCCCAAGGCGAAACGACGCACCAAAGCGGCGCAGGTAGTCGTTGATCGCCGCCTCAAACGCAGGGAAAATCTGCTGCCGATACTGGTCGAGGGCCGCGCGGGCCTGCGTTCGAAGCGCCTCCGTTGCCGTTTTCACTGCCTTCTCTGCCAGATAGTTCGCGCAGTGAGGCAAGACTTCCGGCTCGTATCGCGCTTTCTGCGCGTTCAGCTTGGCGAGGTCGGTGCGCAATGCAGAAAGGTCATCTGCGGCAGCTTGCTCTTTGACGACTTCCAGCCGGGCGTTGGCCCCAACCAGGCGCTCGGAAAGTGCCGCCACTTCGGCGACACGCGCGCGATAGTCTTGGATAGATTGCCTTGTTTCCTGTGAGAGCGCCATCGCTTCCAATGGCGAAGCGGCCTTTGCGCGAAGCTGTTCGAGGACGGACTCACGTGCGGAGTTCCATTGCCGGGCTACGGCCGCAGTGTCGATGTCAGTTGCCGGCAGCTCTGCGAAGTCCTTCCAGAACTCATGAGCCTGCGCAGCCGTACGCACGTCGCGCTCGAAGGCGGAAGGGATGTCACCGGCATGGGCATCGCGTACCGCGATCCCGGTCTGCCGTATGGCGGCTTTTAGGTCTTCATACGCCTGGCTGAAATATGCGCGGTAGTGGGCGATCAAGTCGGAGCCCGCGAGGCCTTGCGCGCAGAACGGGCAGACCTCCCCTTCGTTTCCCTCAGAGGCAGGCGCAATGAGCGCCATGCCCTCGGATACCCAGTTTTCGCCGCCGCGACCCAGCTTGGCGATGTGGCTGCGCACACGCTCGGCGGCGGCGGCTTCAAGATCGGCAAGTGTGCGCCTGAGGACGCCATCAATCTCATCGATGTCGAAATCTGGGAGGCGGATCGCTTGAAATCCTGGTCTTTGCCGTATCGCATCGGCCGACCGAGCCGCAGCCAGCCGTCGCTCCGCTTCCTGAATCTTCCGGTCGATGTCCGCGTCCGGTTCGAGATCGCAAAAGGCGTCAACCTTGTAGGGGCCAAGGGCTCCGGCAGGTATGGCTTCGGCCAACTGGCGCAGCGCCGCGTTGTGTTCTTCGATCCGGGCAACATGCCCCTGAAGTGCGCTGCTGAGCGCAACGCCCTGCGCGCCCAGGATCAGCTCATGCAGGTTTTGGCGGTGTGCCGTTTGAAGTTCGATCCCCGAACAGACGTTCGCTGAGACGAAAGCATCATCGAAGATTGCAACATCCGACAGTGATTGTGACCACGCGCCGTTCTGGAAAACGGCGGCTCCTCCGGCGTGGCGAACAACAACGTGGGGCGGATGTTGTGCTCCGAGCCGGTGGCGATCGAGGACAAGCTGCGGATTGTTGGTCGCCAAAGAACGGAGCACTGCCGCCAGTGTGGTCTTGCCACGAGCGTTTTCGGCATAGATCAGAGTGAAAGGCGTGAGTGCAACCTGCGCCGGAGGGTTAAGATTGTCGAATTGCCCGACATTCCGCAGTAGTTGAAAGTGTTCGATCATACCGGCAGCCTCCCCCAAAACGCACCGAGCCCGTGTGATAATATCAGCCTAGAAGTGTACCAGGAAGGCAAGGGCGATCCGCCGGCTGTTGGAGCACCCGAAGAAGTCGGATTCTCACGTGTCTTCGGAACGTTTCTTGTGCGTAGGTTTCCCAGAGCCGTTGGCCCGCTCCCAATGTCTGCGTTCGGGGCGTGACAGAATCCAACGTAATGGCTTGAATTAAGGTCGGTTCCGGCCGCTGTTACGATACTGGTTCGAACGCGGCCCAAGAGCGCCCCGAAGGGCGTGTGTGCGGACGTTCAGACAGGCGCGGCTTCGGTACGGCGGCGACAATGCCGTGCTCGGGGAAGACCAATTTCTCTTATCGGGTTGATCTCGCGGAGCCCACTCATTTCTCCGCCGGTGCCACGATCTTCATCACGAACGACGTCGGCGCCTCACCCGCGCTGGAAGGCCTTAGACGCTTCAAAGCAGGGTTCATAATCCGGCAGGCCTATCCGGGTCTGGCACTCATTCGGGCCAGCGGCCTGTCGAACTTCTTTGTGGATTGGTCCGTTGCCGACGTCCTCTTCCAGGAAGCCTGCCTGACCTCATGCAGGGTTCCCGAAGCATTGGAGAGCGGGTCCGGAATTTGCTCGCGCCCGTTCGGCCATCGCTCGAAAAGGGAAACAGGAAAAAGGGGGAAAGCCCGCTCGCAGATCGGACGGGCCGCTGGCGCTGGTGCTCAACCGCGCCGCTCGCGATCCCGGCCCGGCGCCCCGCGCAGGGCTGGAAGCCCCGCTTGGGCGACCGGGCAGGGATGCTCGGCCGCAGTTGCACCGGCCCGTCCGCTCAGCGGGCCGGAGGGGGTCTTCGGCAAGAAGACGGAGAAGGACCGGCACACAGCCGCGTCAATAACCCCTGAAAAGGAGCATTCCATGTATCTCATGAAGATGGATCCGCGCGCATTGGTGGAGAATCCCAACCATTCGCGCCAGACCAAGCCGTCACCGCAGGCCGACGCCCTTCTGCTGGCGTCGATCAAGGCGATCGGCATCGTGCATCCGCCCGTCGTTACGCCGCAGGGCGATGGCGGCAACGGCTTCGTCATCGAGGCAGGCCGGCGCCGTGTCAGGCTGGCGCTCAAGGCCGGCATCGAAGAGATCGACATCCTTGTCAACGATGCCGACAACGACAATGCCAACGCCAACGGCGCCATGCGCTCCTTTGCGGAGAACATCGTCAGGGAGCCGCTCAACCCTGTCGATCAGTGGCGGGCGATCGAACGCTTGGTCGCTCTCGGCTGGACCGAGGAGGCGATTGCCGTCGCACTTGCGCTCACGCCTCGGCGGATCAAGCAGCTCAGGCTCTTCGCCAACGTGCTGCCCGCGATGCTCGACCAGATGGCCAAGGGCGACATGCCGAACGAGCAGCAGCTGCGCACCATCGCGTCCGCCTCTCTCGACGAGCAGAAGGAAGTCTGGAAGGCGCACAAGCCGTCCAAGGCCGATCCGCGGGTCGGCTGGTGGAACGTGGCGAACGCACTGTCCAAGACCCGCATGTATGCCAAGGACGCCAGCTTCGACGACGAGCTGGCGCGCGCCTACGGCATCGAGTGGGAGGAGGACCTGTTCGGACCGGCCGACGAGGACGGCCGCTACACCACCAATGTCGAGGCGTTTCTCGGCGCGCAGCAGGAATGGATGGCGAACCATCTGCCGAAGCGCGGCCTCATCACAGAGGCCAACACTTGGGGCCAGCCGGTGCTGCCGCCGAAGGCCGAGCGCGTTCACGGCAAGGCGGCGAAGAACGACTGCGTGGCCATGTATCTCGACCGCGAGGGCAAGGTCCAGAGCGTGACCTATCGCATGCCGGAGGCGAAGAAGAAGGGCAAGGACGCCGACGATATCGGCGCTGTCGCCAAGCCCCGGCCCCCCGTCACCAACAGCGGCATGGACATGATCGGCGACTTCCGCACCGATGCGCTCCGCGAGGCGCTCGAGCGGGCGCCGATCGAGGACGACACGCTGATGGCGCTGCTGATCCTCGCCTTTGCGGGACAAAACGTATCGGTCAGGACCGATGGAGGCCAGTCGCTCTATGGCAGCAGTCGACTGGCGACGCACGCGGCGAGCCTGTTCAATGCCGAGGGGCAGCTCCAGTGCAGCGAGGAGACGTTGCGCGTCGCCGCACGCCTCACACTGATGGAGGTCCTGTCGTGCCGGCGCAATGCCTCCAACAGCGGCATCGTCGCCCGCGTCGCCGGCGATGCGATCGGCGCGAACATCTTCCTGCCCAACATGGGCACCGAGGATTTCCTGTCGTGCCTGTCGCGCCAGGCGCTCGAAGCGGCCTGCACCGGAACGTCGGTGCTGCCGCGTGCCCGGGTGAAGGACACGCGCGCGGCCCTTGTCGAGCACTTCAAGGGCGAACGTTTCGTCCACGCGAGCGCGCTGTTCGCGCCGGACGAGACGGACCTCGCGGGTTGGCTGGCAACAAACGCGCCCGAGACAGACGAGGACGAGGAGTCCGGATCCGGCGACGAGCCCGCCGATGCCTCGGAAGTGCCCGACGAGGGTGAGGACGAGTTCCGCGAAGCGGCCGAATAACCACTTCCCATCGATCTTCGAATGACATCCCGCCGCCGGCCCGTCCGGCGGCGGTCTTGTTTTCATCGTCCACAACAGGAGGACACAATGTCCGCTTCATTGATCTTCGACTTGGTGCCGCTCGGCGCAATCGTAAAATACTCCGACGGAAAGCCGCGCCCGCCGGAGCACCACCGCAAGAAGCTCGCGGCCTGGAAAAGCCGCAACAATGGCGGCCGACTGATCGCCAAGCGGCCACGGCATGTCGTTGGTCGCACGACGATCCTGGAGTCCTTCACGCTCCACGAGGGGGATTTCGGCGGCAGTGGCGTCGTCGTGCTTCGCGTCCACCGCAGCTTCTCGATCGACAGCGACCTGAAGTTCACCGTCGTCGAGCGGCCCGCCATCGGCTCGGTCGTCGTTCTCGACCGGCCTGACGGTGAGCTGGTGCATCTCGCCGAAAACCATGCCGCCGCCGAGACCTGGCTGAAGAGCCATGGCTATCCCC
Source organism: Hyphomicrobiales bacterium (assembly GCA_003963455.1). Taxonomy (GTDB): domain Bacteria; phylum Pseudomonadota; class Alphaproteobacteria; order Rhizobiales; family Rhizobiaceae; genus Mesorhizobium. The sequence continues at coordinate 69,468 of RXJA01000062.1, read as the reverse complement.
ACGCGATCCTGCAGCCGGTCACGGCGGACCAGGTGGCAGCGGATGTCGTCGAAGGGAGGGCCGCGGCATGAGCGCGCTCGCTTCCACGATCGCCAACGACGAAGCCCCCGGTTTTCCGGGGGTTTCTTTTGGCCGCAGCGCGGACGGCATGAACGTCGCTCTGGTCGGCGAACATGCCTATGCGATGGTTCCTGCCCGAGGCGGCAAGCATTATCTCGCCAGCGGCTGGCGGATCCGACGTCCGATGCCCGAATGGACGCGCAGCGATTTCTACAGCCATCATGGCGAGCTTGCCGACGCGGCCGCGTTCCGCAAGGCCGTTGTCCAACAAGCCGAGCACCAGCGCGAGCAGCAGGCGCTCGGCCGCCGCGAGGCCCGGATTGCGGCCAGCACCCCGTGGGGTGCGTCGCAAGGTGCGTCGATCTACGCCGACGGCGTCGTATTCCACGGCACCGCCGGCCATGGCGGCTTTCATCTTTCGACCGAGCGGAACGCGAAGGTCCACCCCCTGTTGCGCGCCGACGGCGGCTGGTACGAGGAGGATGAGGCGTGGGCGATCGTCGCCATGACCTTCCCGCATCTGTTCACCGCCTTCGAGCGACGCTGCGCGGAGCGCACCGTCCAGGACAGCTGGCCGGACGCGTGGGAGACGATCTTCGGCACGCTGCTCCAGCCCGGGGAGTCGCGGACCAAGGACCGCCGCGCCTTCGAGCGTGAGCACGCGAACGACTGGATTGTGACCTCGGCGATCACGTCCAGCCACGAAAAGGGTTTCGTTGAAGTCGTCGCCACGCCCGGCGGGCGGCGGGGAGAGGGGACCGAGGAGCGGCGCTTTCTCGTTCCGTCCGACGAATATGAGATCGGACGCTTCGGCTTCGTCATCGATGAGGCCCGGCATCCCGTCTATGGCGGGCCGTCGGATTTCATCGGCTGGCAGCGGGGGAGGGCGCGATGATGCCGTCCCCCGACCGCCCGACGCAGCTCTCCCGCATGGAGGAGGCGCGCCGGCAGACTCAGCGCCAGCTCGACCTGATCGAGCGGCAGATCACGCGCCGCATGACGGCGCTGATCCCGCAACTGCTGCCGCGGCGGACCGCCTATCGGCGGGGCAAGCCGCCCGATCCGGGCGCGTTCCTCGAACGCTACCGTTCGAATCTCGCCGCCGCCACCGCAGAGCGGCAGGCGGAAATCGACGCGCTGTCACGCAAGCTCGCCCGCCAGGACCGGGCGATCTCGGCATTGCGCGAACGCTTCGACGTTCGAAGCGATCCAGCGGCATCGAGCGGCGAACAACCCCACACCTCATGAAAGGAGACGGCGATGCCGATCTATACCGTGGAAACCACCTACCATTTGCCGGTCTATCGCCAGCGCAGCTACAAGGCCGCCACGCCGGAGCAAGCCTGCCGTCTCGCCATCGACGACGATCGATGGGGCGATGCGAAGGAGGACGTCGACACGTCCAGCGAAACCTATGTCACCGGCATATGGAAGGGCCGGAGTGCCGCCTATTCCGGCCCTGAAGTCCCTGTTCCGGACGCGTTCGGCGAAACCGTCCAGCGCAAGGCCGAGCTGTTCGACAACCTGGTCGCGATCCTGCGGGAGCCCCGGCCGCTAGGCCTGTCGCAGCACGAGTTCGAGCAATGGCTCCCGCGTGCGGTTGCTGTCCTCGCGAAAGCCGATGCAATCACCGGCAGTCCTGCAGCATCGGCTCCGTGACGGGCTACTGCGCGGGAGCCGCGGCCAATTCGCGATGGACGAGCCGACATGCAACGCATTCCGCTGGCGCCGCGGACCGAGCAGATCATGCGTTCCTGGCGGCCCAAGGTGTGGGCGCGGCCATCGGCGACGGTGCAGGCCGGACCGGATAGTCGCCGCGCCCTCGCGATGCGCCCGGGCATCATCGGCGGTCGCGGGATGCCCTGGTCAATGCGTTCCCTTCCCATCCTGGCCTGACGCCAGCCCGACCCTTGCCGGCCTCCCTTCGGTTCAGGTTGCGCTCGTAAACCGGCCGCCGGCCGCTTCAAGGCCGCTTCGCGCCGCCTTGCGGCCGGAACAGCCAATCTCGGCAAAGCAGGCCCGCGTCCCGCGCAGAGCCTTCGGCCCCGCTCGGCCGCAAGCCTGCTTCGCTCGATCCGGCCGGCCCGGACCCTGAAGCGTCCGGCCTTCGGCCGGTTTCTTCCGACCGCACCCGAAGGGAAGGCCGGCAAGGCCTTCCCTTCGGGCCAACCGAAGGAAAGGAACCTCACCATGACCAAATCCAGTCGCGCTCCCCGCCAGGTCGCCCGCGTCGTCCCGCTTCGCAAGGGCACCACCCTCGAAATGGTCCGGCTCGCTTGTCCCGATACGGCGCACGCCACCCTCATCGCCGAGAGCTTCGGACTGCCCATCCTCGACAGCGACGGCATCCGCGAGCTTCACGAGCGCATGATCGTCGAGACCGCCGAGGCGCTGGGCGAAGGCCTCGGCGAGCGCGCCATGCAGATCCACCTGCAGCGGATCGTCGGCGCCTATGTCGGCTCCGCTCACGGCGCGGGCCAATTCTACAGCCGGGCCGTCACCGAGGCGCGGGACATGACGGCGAAAGCCGCCAACGACCTGCGCGACGAGGACCTCGACGGGCCGGTCGGCTTCGAAAGCGCCGCGCAGCGCAAGCGCGAGTTCGCCGCCGACATGGGCGTCCAGGCGCACGCGCTGCGCATGGCCGCCGAAGGCGCCGTCACCGCCTACGAGCACGTCGTCGGCGAGCGCTGGAAGCCCTTCGAGCGTCCCGTCGACAATCCCGGCCAGACGCTCGACCGCAAGGCGGCCGAGATGCAGATGGCGGCCTTCGGCTGAGCCGCCCACCGGGCGAGGCTTCGGCCTCGCCCCTTCATCCGTGTCGCTCGGGCCGGTCCCGTTCGGGGCCGGCTTTTCCCGTGTCGCTATCTCGCTCACGCGGCTTTCGGGCCGAGCGGGAACATTGCCGCGTCGTCGTTCCACGGATCGAACACGGACGCGCCGGACGGCCTGGTGTCCTTCACATCGCACGTCACCAGATAGAAATCGTGTCCGAGTGCCGTCGCGGACGCGAGAAGGATGGGGGGAAGGAGGAAGGAGCCATCGAGGCCCGTCCCGGACGGTGGTCCTGCCGGGGCCGGAGGGGCGGCGCAACGGCTTCGCCGTCCTCCACTTCGTTCCGGCCCTTGACCACCCCGCCGCGCAAGCGCGGCGGGGACCCCGGTCGGGTGCGCCACCCTCCTGATTGCCCCGGCGAAGGACCTCCGCGACGGGCCGCGATGGGCGCGGCCCCAATACGGAGGTTCAGGACATGACAAACAGGCAAACCGGATCGCGCGCCGATATCTATGCGCGCATCACCGAGCGCATCGTCGCCGATCTCGAAAAGGGCGTGCGCCCATGGGTCCAGCCATGGCAGTCGGGCAGTGCCAACGGCCGCGTCACGCGGCCGCTGCGCCACAACGGCCAGCCCTATACGGGCCTCAACGTGCTGCTTCTGTGGTCGGAGGGCATGGCGCGGGGCTTCGCCTCTTCGATCTGGATGACCTTCCGCCAGGCGTCCGAGCTGGGCGCGCATGTGCGCAAGGGCGAGGGCGGCTCGACCGTCGTCTACGCCAGCCGTTTCACGAAGACGGAGGTCGACGCGCATGGCGGCGAGGTGGAGCGGGACATCCCGTTCCTCAAGGCCTACACGGTCTTCAACTGCGACCAGATCGAGGGCCTTCCCGAGCAATACTATCGTCGGCCGGAGCCACCCGCCGATCCGATCCAACGGATCGAGCACGCCGATCGCTTCTTCGCCAGCACGCGCGCGGTGATCCGCCACGGTGGAACGAAGGCGTTCTTCTCACCGTCCAGCGATCATGTGCAGATGCCGCCTTTCGAAACATTCCGCGACGCGGCAAGCTATTATGCCGTGCTCGGGCACGAATGCATCCACTGGGCGGGCGCGAGCCATCGCCTCGATCGCGATCTCAGCCGCTACCATAAGGATCGGAGCGAGCGCGCCCGCGAAGAGCTGGTTGCGGACATAGGCGCCAGCTTCCTCTGCGCCGATCTCGGCATCGTGCCCGAGATGGAGCCACGCCCCGATCACGCCAGCTATGTCGAGTCGTGGTTGCGCGTCCTTCAGGGAGACCGGAAAGCGATCTTCCAGGCCGCGGCGCATGCGCAACGCGCCGTCGCCTATCTGCACGAACTCCAGCCGCAGGCGGAGATCCAGCGGGAGGCAGCGTGATGCCCGTCCCGCCCTGCTCCCGCCTGCTGATCCTCGCCTGCTCCTCATCAAAACGAGCCGGCGCCGGGCGCATACCCGCGATCGAACGTTATGACGGGCCGCTGTGGCGCACGCTTCGCCATTGCGATCCGGAAGGCCGCAAGGCCAGAGTCGCATTCGTTTCCGCGCGTTATGGATTTCGCGATGCGGATTCGCCCATCGAGGCCTACGACGCCCGACTGACCGAGGAGGTCGCCGCCGGCATGATCGCCGGCGGCACGGGCACGCGATGGCCGCGCCCGGGAACCCCGCGCGGCGGGATGCCGGAGGGCAAACACCCCGGAATCCACATCGCCCGGATGATCAGGCGAGGCGACCGCCCGATCGAAGACGTCGCGCTCGTTGGCGGCTGGCTCTACCTGCGTGTCATGCGCGCCGTCGTCGGCGAATTCCAGCGACGCGGAAAGGTCGCCCCGACCGCGCGCATCGTCGAGATCAACGCGCCGATCGACATCATGCGCCGCGAGCTGCGCGCGTGGCTGGAAGCGTTCTACGGGGAGGTCCGCTGATGCGGCACATCCCCATCGAACGGCACGGCACGTAGCCACCAGCAATTCATCCCCCGACACGGCGCGCCGCGTTCGCGTCCAACCATCCCGAAACGTCAAGCCCGGGCGACACATCGCCCGCCAACCCAGGAGATCACATCATGATCGTCTACAATGTCGGACGCCGCTGGTTCAGTCTGAAGGCCGACGCAGAAACCTATCGCATCGGCCAGAAGCTGCCTCCGGATGCGACCATCCGGATCAGCATCGTCGATCGCGTCCAGCTCGCTTCGTTGCTCGACGCCCTGTGCGAACCACCGGCGCCTGGCGACACGGCCGCCGCCGGAACGACGCCGGTGCCGGCGCGCGTCATCGACCAAGCCTATGTCGATCCCGATTTCGAAATCCCGAGATTCCTGCGCGAGAGCTGGGCGCGGCTCACCGCCGGCAACGGTGAGTAGGGGGTCGCCATGCTTCTTTCAGCCCTGCAGCGCCGGCTGCTCCGCGATGCGCTCGCCGGCCGGCTATTGGCCGCATGCTTCGGCTCCGGCGTCGACTCCACCGCAATGCTCGTGGCCCTGAAGCTCGCCGGGCTACGGCCCGACGTCATCACCTTCGCCGATCTTCGCGCGGAGAAGCCGACGACTCTCGACCATCTGGAGCGCATGAACCAGGTGCTTCTCGGATGGGGATGGCCGAACATCACCATATGCAGGAAAGCGACGCTTCCAGGCACGGGCTACTCGGACCTCTATGGCAACTGCATGGCCAACGAGACGCTTCCGAGCCTTGCATTCGGGCTGAAATCCTGCTCGATCAAGTGGAAGCAGCAGCCGCAGGACCAGGTGATCAAGGGCGTCAGGTCAGGCCCCAATTCCTGCGAGCCTCACCCGATCTGGCTCGAAGCCGGACGGCGCGGCGAGCGTATCGTCAAGCTGATCGGCTACGATTGCGGACGCGCCGACATGCGGCGTTCCCGCAATCTCCCGGAGACCGACGCCGACTTCGACTACTCGTACCCGCTCCAGATTCTGGGATGGGACCGCGCCGCGTGCATCCACGTCATCACCGAGACCCTCGGCGCCGGCATGGTGCCGACCAAGTCGGCATGCTTCTTCTGTCCGGCTTCGAAGATCTGGGAGCTGTACTGGCTCGCGGCGCACCATCCCGAGCTTCTGGAACGCGCCCTCCTTCTCGAGCGCAACGCGCTGACGGGGCGGCATAGCCGCTTCAGCGAAGTCGAATTCGGCGCGTCCTGGGAGGAGCTCGTGCGCTCGGCGGACCGCTTTCCCAGCAGCTCCACCACGGTCGGTCTCGGCCGCAGCTTCGCCTGGAACCAATGGGCGCGGGTCAACCGGGTGATCGACGAAAGCTTCCGCGTCAGACGCGGCGCGGCCGATCGCGCCCGGTTTCTCGCGCTCGCCGATCAGATGCGCCGCGACGGCAACGCGCTCGACGCGCGCACTGCCGCGTAAGGGCGGCAGTGCGCCCCTTAGCGCACACCTCTCAGTTTGAATTTCGACTCTGGTCGAGAAGCGCGACCAAGTCGACCTCGGCATCGCTGAAACCGAATTTCTTCATCATAGCGCGATGCTCGCTCGAGCCAAGGTAGACCAGCAATGCATCGTCAATGGCCTGCCTGAAAGCATTGTCCGATTTGCCGAAGGCGAAGGAACCGAATGCCGGCTCCTTCTCATCAGGCCCCACGGCCACAACCTCCAACTGAATGTCGGGAGTTCGTTCGATGAATGCGTTATGCGCCCTGGCGACGCTCGCATAGGCATGGGCTTTGCCGTCCGCTACCGCTCGAGCGGCATCGGTATAGGTTTCGAATATCAGGATGCGACGCTCCGGCACACCGAGATCAACCGCAAAGCCGTGCTGTATCTGGTTGCGTATGACAGCGAGTTTGCAACTGTCAGTCCTGACGACCGACCTGTATCCGGTCAGCTTCAGGGGGTTGCCCTTCTGCACAAGCAACCCATCTGGCAGCGCCCAGATCGGCCTGCTGAAGGCCGCTGTCCGCTGGCGCTCCTCGGTCGCGAAAAGGCCCGTTGTCATCCGCCAACGCCCTTCGGTGAGCCCTGGAAGCAGGTGCGCGAATTCGGTTTCGACCACTTCAAAATCGTGAAGGCCGACCATGCCAAGAACGGTTCGCGCCAACGCCACGTCGCAGCCAGTGACGGTTCCGTCAGCATCACGATAATTGAAAGGAGGTTCGATCAGGTAAGCGAACTTGGTCATTTCCATTGCTTAGCATGAACCGACTGTTCAGGCTCCTGCAACGTGTCGAATGCCGAGATACAAACTTCTACACTACCAACGCGCGACGGCAGCGTTCAGCATTGATGATCGATTCTCAGTGCCGACTCCGCCAGGGTCGCGCAATTCCCTCGCATCGCTCATCGAAACACTCGCCGTTGTCGAATCGAGAGAGAGCCAAGCGGCATGAACCCCGCCTGATCGAGGAGCTCGTTGGCCCGAAATCAGGAGTCGCGCTTCCAGCGGTCAAAGATCGGGAAGGCGATCTCCCTCCTTCTCGCCTGGCAGCACCAGGAGATTCGGCCGGGTATCGGAACGGCCCACTTGGCTGAGGCGCAGCCCTCGCCATCCGCTGGTAAGGCCATGCCGGCGGCGTCGCCCCCGGCCGTCGCGGAGGGCGTGTTGCGGTTGAGCCATCGGTGAAACGCGATGGCATCGGATGGTTCGACAGGCGTCGCTGCCATCGGCGGAGGATGACGGCGCCTGCGATGCCGCGGCCGTTGCCTGCTGCTCTGAAGCCACCGATACACAGCGGCCACGCCGCGTTCCATACGGTCTGGGTCACGGCGCTCCCACGCAGACCTCGATGAAGTGGGTGTGACCGCAGGACGACTGCGTCTCGATCGCCTTCCCGCAACGGCCGGCCCCGGCTATTTTCCGCCGGCGGCTGCGCCGCCTTTGCATCGCGAGGCAAAATAGCCGTTTCCGGCCGCCCTCCACTTCGTTCCGGCCCTTCGGGTGCGGGGTCGATCGCCCCCGGTCTTTTCACCCCCATCGAGGTCGCGATGGGCGCGGCCCGATGAAACCGAAAAGGAACACGATCATGGCAGTCATCGGCGAATTCACCACCAACGGCAACAACAGCATCGTCGGCTTCGTCCGCACCCTCAGCGTCAGCTTCAAGGCCCGCCTGAACCCGATCGAGCGCGTCTCCCGCGACGCCCCGGACTTCCGCATCACGGCCGGCAACGGCGTCGAGGTCGGCGCGGCCTGGAAGGCGGTCTCCAACGACGGCGAGGAATACGTCTCGGTCAAGATGGACGACCCGAGCTTCAACGCCCCGATCACCGCGGCGCTCTGGCCCGGCGAGAAGGAGGGAGACTACGCCCTCATCTGGAATCGCCCGAAGCGCGACTCCTGAAATCAGACCGGAAGAGCCCCGCCATCTGGCGGGGCTCTTGCCGCATGTCGAAAAGCCGGAACCGGGCATCGAGCCCGGTTCCGGCTTTTTTGACGCACAACCGGAAACGGGGGTCTGCTCAGGTCGTCCCATCGTGCCATGGCGGTCCGAAGGCCTCAAGGACGAGCGGTGCCCCCAATTTTCAGCCGCCGCCCCAAGGGGCGTCGTCAGAAAATCGGCTCCCCCACTCGCCGCCTCCGGCGGTCGCTCCGCGATCCTTGACCCCTCCGGCCCGCCATGACCGCCGGCGCCGTCCTTCACCAATATCAAGGAGACGACGATGTCGATCGATCAACACATTGAAGAGCTGCGCGCGGAACTGCGGAACGCCGTCTATCCCGACGAGCGCCGCTGGATCGAGGAGGAGCTGGCGATGGCGCTGGCCGAACGCGAGGCGATCTGGGCCGAGCAGCAAGGCCTCGTCAGCAGCGAGCCGCCTTTCTAGGGCGGCGTCGCGCATCGGACGCGCTCGGCGGCCTCAGCCGTTGAGCGCGTCCTTCACGGCCTTCGCCGGCGCGAAGGCCAGCTTCTTCGACGCCGCGATCTTGATCGTTCCCCCGGTGGCCGGATTGCGGCCCTCGCGCGCCGGCGTCGCCTTCACCTTGAACTTTCCGAAACCGGGGATGTTCGTCTCGGCGCCGCTCGCCGCCGCGGCGGCGATCTCCTTGAAGACGCTGTCGACGATGGCCTTGGCCTGCGCCTTGGTCAGCTTCTGTGTTGCCGCGATCTTGTCGGCGATCTCCGTTGCTGTCGTCATGAAAAGAATGTCTCCTGTTTCGCGGGTCTATTCTTCCCGTATGGCAACGAACAGGTCCCGGTGATAGAGGCGGCGCCGCTGCCCTGCTGCGCATCCACTGAAAAGCGATGGATTCCGGGCGTTTCGTCGCGTCGAGCCTAGGTCAGGCAAGCCCGCTGTCGCGATATCCCCTGCGGCGCTTGGCGCGTTCGAGGCGCATGGAGGCGCTGGCTGCATCCCCGTCGCTGTCGAACGTCTCCATCATCGACCGGCCGTTCGAGCCGATCCTGCCCCAGTTGCGGATGACGGAGGCGCCCCCGAACAGGGTCGGCTGGATCGCCAACACATAGAAGCGCCGCATGTTCCGCGAGGGATCGATGCGGCGTAGATGAACCGGCCCTGTCTCGTCGTGATCCATGGCCGGAGTCTCACTTCCTTCGGAAGCGGCGTCCAACGACATCGCTGAATCGATCCGGCCCAACCGATTCATGGGGGTGATGGATCGCCGGACGCAGCCCCCGGTCGGCCCCCGGACACCTCCGTCTCGTTGACCGGGTTTACAGGCGACAACCCGCATCATCGGGCTTGTCGTCGCTCGGATATTATGGAACCAATCCGCATGGGGAGCGAAATCCGTCAGGTTCTTTCCTGATGCACGCAAGGACTTTGCCGCCCATGACCTTTCTCCGCCGCATCCTTGGCAGCCTCGGACCCGCCTATCTTGTCCGATCCTATGCCATCGGCCTTGTCCTGCTTGGCCTCATGATTGCGTTCTTTTCGAGTGTCGCAGCGAAGGACGCCGGCGGCTCTCCGGTCGCCATGTATGCCTATCTCATTCTTTGCACGCTGCTGTTCCCGTTCGCCAAGCTGACCTGGGACGAGTTGCGCAATCTCGCCTTCGGCGACAACCTGATCGTCGTGAACGCGGCGCTGATGCTTTTCCTGAAATTCGTCGTCAACGTGCTCTTGTGGGGCTTTGCGGTTTTTATCGCGCCCTTTGGCGTCCTCTATCTCTGGCTCCGCAGCCGCGCGCCGAGGGAGGGCGCAAGCGAATAGCTGAAAGCCGATGATGGCCGCCCGGGGCGGTTTCGCGAAGATCTCCTGCGGTAGGCGTGATCGGCATGTCGTCCGCAGCGAAGGCTTGGGCGAGGTCCCTTCGGGACACGGCTCTACTCGCGCCCTGCGGGCGCTCACCGAACCCGCTGCGCGGTTTCGGCCCATGCGGGTGACGAACCTCTCGCGGCGCTCGGCCGCCGGCGCGGATCGGCGACCGGCGAGGCGCGGGGAGGGCGCAGGGCCGGCTGCGCTCGGCAGGCGGACGCGGCCCCTGGTCGGGGCCGCGGGATACTTCTTCTGACATCCGATTCTACGCCAGCCCATCCGGTGTCAAGGACATCGCGGTTGCCCCGATCCTGTCGGCGGCCGTTCAGGCGCCCGTCGACAGGATCGGCGCTCCCGTTCGCCGCCTCCGGCGGTCGCTCAAGCGATCCCTGACACCTCTGGGCTACAGCGTGGACACCTTTCGTCAGCAACGAAAGGAGACAGCGATGTTTGCATTTTCCACCATTCGACTGCGCACCAAGGCGGCCTGCTTCGAGATTGAGGTTCGGGAAAACCGCAGGGCTTGCACGACCGACCATGCGCGCCGCGTCCACGACGCACTGCTGGTCAAGCTCAAGGAGATGGCAGCGGGACTGGACGAAATCATGAAATACGAAATGCGGCTTATCGAGGCGCACCGGCTTGGCCAAGACGTCGAGTTCGATCTGGACTTCGTCAAGTTCTTCTTCGGCCTCAACTGGTTCGGCGTGCCAATCCCGATCATGGACGCCGCCGAGCCCGTGTCGAGCGACGAGCTTGAAGGGCTGAAGGAGATCATCGAGCGGATCGAGCGCGAAATCTGCGTGATCTTCACGATCGCGTAGCGCTGATCGCATGAAGGAGGCGTCCGCGCCTCCTTCATTTCCACATACGAGGTGATCCCGAGGAAGGAGCCTGGCTGGAAAAGGCCGGATCGACCGGCCTCCGCCACGCTGCAAGGGGCTTCCCCTCGTGCACCCCGCCGGCTGGCCGCCGGAAACGGAAACGGCCCCTGGTCGGGGCCGTGGTTGCATTCACTCTGACGGCCCATCCTACGGGCCGCGCCCATCGCCTCAAGGACATCGCGGTTCCCCCAATTTTCAGCCGCCACCCGAAGGGGGCGTCGTCAGAAAATCGGCTCCCCCGCTTGCCGCCTCCGGCGGTCGCTCAAGCGATCCCTGACCCGATGCGCGACTTGCCCGCGGCCGATCTCCGTCATCGCAATGAAAGGAGATCAGCATGACCAAGACCCTTACCGCCTATCTCGTCGACGTCGAGAAGCGCACGATCCGCGCCGTCACGTTCGATGCCGGAAACAGCCTCGACGAGATCCGGCGCCACATCGGATGCAGGATGATCGACATGGTGCGCATCGACAGGTCGCATTCCATCGTCGTGGACGACAATGGCCTGACCGATGAGCTGACCTGCTTCACGGTCCTGAAGGACTACCCTAGCCCGCTCGCGGGCAATCTGCTCATCGTCGGCAACGACGCTGCCGGCGAAACGGTGTCGCCACGCCGTCCGATCGAGGACATCGCGGGGATGCTGACGATCCGGTTCCCCGTGCTCTCGCCTACATTCGAGGTGCTCGATGGGCCGGTCGTGTTCGGGAGCCGCGTCACGGGCTTCGAAGTGACGCTCAAGGGCGTGGCGCCAGTCGTGCTCCCGACAGGTTCTGCGCACTGAAGCCGAGAGCGGCAGGCGGCTTCGGCCGCCTGCCGCTTCTCTCCTGGCGCTGGGAGCCCTGCCAGCCGGATCGACCGGCCGGCAGCGCTGATGAAAGGGGGCAAGCCGCCCCTCTCAAACTCACCCCATGAGGGAAGGGCAAGCCCCTCCCTCAAACACCCTCCCATGGGGAAAGGGGACGGTTCCCTCCACCCTTTCCCCAAACCCCTATCCCTCTCCCGTGAGCGGCCTGCGGCCGCCGCTCAGGACGGCAGGTCGGGCATCGGCCCGCTCGCGATATCCCACACCCAGAACGGCATGCCGCTTTCGCCGATCAGCTCCTCGAGCGTCTGGCGCCACGCCGAATCGGCCTGGTCGGGGACGAGATACATCGCCATCGACTGCCCGCCCTCGCGCGCCAGCACGAGGCTCGCCATCGGCTGGCCGGCCGGAATGTTGTAGCGCAGCGACTTCACGAAGCCCGCGCCGCTCCTGGTCAGCCTCTCGATCAGCATCGCCTCGTAGCCGGTCTCGACCGGAATCCAGTTCTCGTTCACCGCCATGAGGGCGATCGTCTCCACCGACGCGACGCCGGCTGGGCTGATGCCGAAGGTGGCGGCAGCCACCAGGTGCCATTCCATATTGGCGTCCCAGAGCGCCAGCTCGTTCGCGAAGGTCTTCTTCATGCGGCGCGCGACATCGTCGGCCAGCATGAAGGGAAAGCGCGGCGCGTGCTTCACCACCAGCCGCGCGCCGATCCGCGACGGCGCGATCTCCTTCACCTCGCCGATCAGGATCGCCAGCGAACGGCGGTTGCCGTTCGACTGGATCGCCCGGCTCAGCAACTCCGCCCGCCGCCGTACGATCGCCTCCTCGCGCTTCGCGTCGAACATCTCCGGTATATAAAGAGAGTGCGCCAGCGGCTTTCCCTTCGCCGTCGAGCTTGCCGCGGCATCGAGCAGGAACTTGCGCAGCACGGCCCAGTTGCGCCGCCCCGCCATCGCCGGACGCCAGCGATTGAAGCCTGCGCGGCCCCACAGGAAATGCAGCATCGCCTTCAGCGACAACCGCGTGCCGGCGGTTTTCGCTTCGCCCGACTCCGCACCCTCGCCGGCCACCGGCGCTGCGCGGCCGGCGAGTTTCGACAGGCTGAAGCCGAGCTTCAGCGCCGTCGTTCCGTCCTCGACATTCTCGACGATTGCGTCGCCCTCGACCGCCGCCAGACCCGAGAGGCCGGAGGGCGGCTCGTAGGAATCGCAATCGACATCGTGGCGCGGTCCCGTCTCCGGCATCCGCTTCAGGATGTGCCGTTCCCCGAAGCGGGCGATATACATCGGCACGCCTTCCGGGCAGCACAGGCAAAGCGGATGCTCGCGTCGGGCGAAAGCGTCGGCCAGCAGCTTCGCCGGCGGCTCGCCGTCGATGACGACATCGATCCCGCCGATGCGGATGCGGCGGCTCATTGCGCTGCCCCAATGGCTGATCGCACGAACCTCATGTCCCGGCTGCCTTGTGGAACCTGTTCTCGCCGACGCAGGTCTTCATGTCGTCGCGCCGGAACCAGATGGCGCGTCCGCAGCGCAGCGGCGCGTTGCCGGCCGTGAACACGATCTGCTCGTCCGACCGCATCAGCATGATCTCGTGGGGAAGGATCAACGGCCGACGCGTCAACTGCTTTGAGCGCGTCCGCGACGATCCCGACATCTGACTCGACCGGCTCAGCTGGTCGACCTCGACCGTCGTGTCGCCGCAGCGCTTGGAGATGTATTCGGCGGTGTCGGGATCGTTGATCGCCGAGAAGCTGATCCACGACGCGCTCTCGAACCACTTCGACGACGCGTCGCGGCCGCCATAGCCCTCGCGCATCTGGCCGAGCGACTGGAAGATCAGCGCCAGCGTGATGCCGTATTTGCGGCCGGCGTCACGCGCGGTTTCGAGAATGCGCAGATAACCGAGGCGCGCAACCTCGTCGAGCAGGAACAGAGTGCGTCCTTCGACCTCGCCCGCGCGGTTGTAGATCGCGTTGAGGAACGAGCCGATCACCACGCGCGCCAGTCCCGGATGCGCCTCCAGTACCTTGAGGTCGAGCGCGATGAAGATGTCCGTCTTGCCGTCCGCCAGATCGTCGGTGGAGAACGCACCGCCGGACACGAGCGCTGCGTAGTTCGGATAGGACAGCCAGTGGGTTTCCTTTACCGCATTGGCATAGACGCCGGAGAAGGTCTCCGGCGTCATGTTGACGAAGACGGCGACGTTCTCCTTCACGAAATCGGATTCTGACTGCTCGTAGATGCGCGTCAGGCGCGCGCGCAGCTTCGGTTCCGGTTCCGACAGATTGGCGCGTACCTGGCGAAGCGTCTGGTCTTTCTTCTCCGTGTTGCCGGACAGGCAGACATCGGCGATGAGCGCGGTGATGAGCTGCATGGCCGAGGCGCGGAAGAAGTCGTCGCGGATCGAGGTCTGCCGCGCGCTGTCGGTCATCACCCAGGTCGCAACCGCAACGATATCCTCCTCCTTCGTGCCTCTGAAGCGGCCGATCCAGTCGAGCGCATTGAAGCCGGTGGCGGGATCGCCGGGATCGAGAACGATCACCGTGCGGCCCGCCTTGCGCCGGTGATCGGCGACCATCGGCGCGACCTCGCTCGACGGGTCGAGCACGACGAGGCTGCCACCCCATTTGAGCGCCGTCGGGATCGTCACCGACGTGGTCTTGAAGCCGCCCGATCCGGCAAAGACGATGCCGTGCGAGGAGCCAAAGCTCCCGTCGAAGCAGAGCAGGGGAGAGCGTCCGCCGGCTCCCCATGTGTCGCGCTGATTGGCGCGGAACGCGCTCGACGCCACGCTGTCGCGGTCGACCCGGTAGCGCTCCCCGATCACGATTCCGCCCGCCTCGGGAAACAGCTTTGCCGCCTCCTGCATCTTCATCCAGTCGGCGTCGCCATGCACCGCGCGCTTGCCGCGCATGCGCCGCGGCGCCGGCATGGCGAAGGCGGCGTTGCCACGCAATCCGACGCGCAGCGCGAAGACGCCTGCGAACAGTGCCACGCATCCACCCATCAGCGTGGCAGCGTCAGCATAGGCGAGCATCGACTGCCCCGCCGGCACGCGATTGGCGAGCCCTGACAGCCTCGCCAGCTCGCGCGCGCCGGCGAGCAGGAAGATCGCCAAGCTTCCTGCCGCGACGCTCCATCCCGCGGCCTTGATGTTCGCAGCACCTGCCGCGGCGAACAGGAAGATCAGGCCGACCGCACCCGCCGTCATATAGGGCAAGGCGAGCCCGGCACGCCCGAGCATCACCCGGGCGCTGTCGCTCTGGCCGAAGTCGGCCAGCCACTGCTCGATGTCGGCCATGCCGATCGCGCAGGCGATCATCAGACCGGCGGGCAATGTCGCGAGCAGGATCCTAGTCGCGGCCATGGTCGAGCGCCTCCGCTCCGATCGCGACGAGGCGCGCGCGCTCGTCTTCGTCACGCTCGAGCCGCCGCTTCCCGTCGACCAGCAGGCCGAGCAGCAGCTCATGCTGCCCGGCCTGGAACCCGGCTCTCAGGACCAGTCCGCCGAGCGCGATCTTCTCGCGCGTGTCCTTCTTCCGGGCTTCCGATATCGCAAGCTGGTTCATGCGCTCAGCTCTCGCCAGCTTCGCCCTGAGCCGTCCCAGCCGTGATCGGCGCGGCCTTGGCGCTGCCACCCGTTGCGCCCGCGGCATTCTTCCTTCCGGCAGCCTGTCCCTTGCCGCCGCGAAATCGTCCCGCGAGTTCCTCGAAGGACGCGAGCATTGTGATCTCCTCGATCTCGATCTCGCCTAGTCCGGCTCTGAGCGCGATCCGTCCGATCCGCTCGGCCTCGCGCGTTTCGGCTTGCCGGAGCTGGTCCTGCAGCTTCGCGATCTCTTCCCTGATCTTCGAGGATGGTTTCTTCATTTCCGGTCGCGCCTTTCCGCTTCGATGCGTCGATTTCCGGAGACCAGAATCTCCCGAATGCATGCGTGGAGCGACTAATAGAAATGCTAGTCGGCGAGGCCGATCAGGTTTGAGATCATCCCGGCCGTTCTGAAGGAGCGGTTCAAGGGCGCAGTAATACGTCGCTGACGCGACGTGCCTAGCGCCGGCCCCACCGGGGGCCGTGCCACTCCCGACGAACGGCCTGTCCATGTTCCACCTGGAGCCGTCCTCGCCGTGGCGATCACGCACTTCTCGATCCAGATCATCAGCCGCGCCGACGGCCGCAGCGCGCTGCTATCGGCGGCCTATCGCCATTGCGCGAAAATGACCCATGACAGCGAGGGGCGCACCGTCGACTACTCCAACAAGCGCAATCTCGGCCATGAGGAGTTCCTGCTGCCGGCCGACGCGCCGCAATGGGCGAGGGCGCTGATCGCAGACCGCTCGGTCGCGGGCGCCGCGGAGGCCTTCTGGAACGCCGTCGAGGCCTTCGAGAAGCGTTCGGACGCCCAGCTCGCCAAGGAGTTCATCGTCGCCCTGCCGGTGGAGCTCTCCAAGGAACAGAACATCGCGCTGATGCGCCAGTTCGTTGTCGAGCAGGTTCTTGCGCGTGGGCAGGTGGCCGACTGGGTCTATCACGACGAGCCAGGCAATCCGCATGTGCATCTGATGACGACGCTGAGGCCGCTGTCCGAGCAGGGATTCGGCGCAAAGAAGATCGCGGTGATCGGCGAGGACGGACAACCGCTCCGCGGCAAGGACGGCAAGATCCAGTACCGTCTCTGGGCGGGCGAGAAGGGCGAGTTCCTGCAGCAGCGCACCGGCTGGTTGGATCTCCAGAACCAGCATCTGGCGCTCGCCGGGCTGGAGATCCGCGTCGACGGCCGCTCCTACGCCGAGCGCGGCATCGACCTGGTGCCGACCGCGCATGTCGGCGCCGGTGCGCGAGCCATTCAGCGCAAGGCTGAGGGTCAGGGATGGTCGCCGTCGCTGGAGCGCATCGAGATCGCCGAGGCGCGGAAGTCGGCCAATGCGGCACGCACTCTCCAGCGTCCGGAGATTGTGCTCGACCTGCTGACGACCGAGATGAGCGTCTTCGACGAGCGCGACATCGCCAAGGTGCTGCATCGCTATGTCGACGATGCCGCGACCTTCCAGCATCTGATGGCGCGCATTCTCCAGAGCCCGGAGCTGCTGCGCCTGCAGCGTCCGACCGTCGACTTCGAGACCGGCCGCCATATCCCCGCGCGCTACACGACGCGCGAGATGATCCGGACAGAGGCCGAGATGGCGAACCGCGCGATCTGGCTGTCGGAGAAGGCTACGCATGGCGTCCGGGAAAAGGTGCTGGAGAGCGTCTTCGATCGGCACGAGCGGCTGTCCGACGAACAGAGAACGGCGATCGAGAATGTGACGAAGGCCGGCCGGATCGCCGCCGTCGTCGGCCGTGCCGGCGCCGGCAAGACCACCATGATGAAGGCCGCGCGCGAGGCGTGGGAGCTGGCCGGCTATCGGGTCATCGGCGGCACGCTTGCCGGCAAGGCGGCGGAGGGACTGCAGAAGGAGGCGGGCATCGAAAGCCGGACGCTCGCCTCCTGGGAGCTGCGCTGGAAAGACGGGCGGGACGTGCTCACCGACAGGACGATCATGGTGATCGACGAGGCCGGTATGGTCGCCTCGAAACAGATGGCGTTCTTTGTCGAAACGGCCGTGCGCATGGGCGCCAAGCTGGTGCTGATCGGCGATCCCGAGCAGCTGCAGCCGATCGAGGCCGGAGCGCCCTTCCGCGCCATCGTCGAGCGTATTGGCTATGCCGAACTCGAGCGGATTTACCGCCAGCGTGAGGAATGGATGCGCCAGGCATCGCTCGACCTGGCGCGCGGCCACGTCGCGAAGGCCATCGGTGCCTACAACGGTCGCGGCAGGATCATCGGCGAAAAGCTGAAGGCGCAGGCAATCACCAGCCTGATCGCCGCCTGGGACTTCGAGTACGATCCGGCGAAGTCGACCCTGATCCTGGCGCATCTGCGGCGCGACGTCCGTGAGCTCAATCGCCTTGCCCGCGAAAAGATGGTCGAGCGCGGCGTCGTCGGCGAGGGCCATGCCTTCCGGACCGATGACGGGATGCGCGCCTTCGACGTCGGCGACAGAATAGTCTTCCTGAAGAACGACAGTGCGCTCGGCGTGAAGAACGGCATGCTGGCGCGGGTTGTCGAAGCTGCTCCCGGCCGGATCGTCGCCGAGATCGGCGAGGGGAATGATCGTCGCCATATCGCGGTCGAGCAACGCCTCTACCGAAACGTCGATCACGGCTATGCGACGACCATCCACAAGTCGCAGGGCGCGACCGTCGACCGGGTCAAGGTTCTGGCGTCGCTCTCGCTCGATCGCCACCTGACCTATGTGGCGATGACCCGCCACCGCGAGGATGTCACGCTCTATTACGGCGAGCGCTCCTTCAAAAAGGCGGGCGGGCTCGAGCACATCCTGTCGCGGAAGAGGGCCAAGGAAACCACGCTCGACTACGAGCGCGGCACGCTCTACCGCCAGGCGCTGCGCTTTGCCGAAAACCGCGGCCTGCATATCGTCCAGGTGGCCCGCACGCTGGTCCGCGACCGGCTCGACTGGACGCTGCGCCAGGCCGAGCGCCTCGCCGAAATCTCGCAGCGGCTGAGGGCCGTCGGCGCCCGTCTCGGTCTGCACGACACCAGACAATCCAGGATCATCAAGGAGGCAAAGCCAATGGTCGCCGGCATCAAGAACTTCGCCAAATCCCTGCCCGATGTTGTCGAGGAAAAGCTTCATGCCGACCCCGCTGTGAAGAAGCAGTGGGAAGAAGTCTCGACACGGTTCCGCTATGTGTTCGCGGAACCGGAGACGGCTTTTCGCGCGATGAACTTCGATGCGGTGCTGGCCGATCGCGACGCCGCGAAGAAGACACTCGACCAGCTCGTCAGCGAGCCCGCATCGATCGGAGCCTTGAAGGGCGGCACCGGGATTCTCGCTGGCAAGACACAGCGCGAGGAGCGGCGTGTCGCCGAGGTCAATGTCCCGGCGCTAAAGCGCGACATCGAACGCTACCTGAAACTGCGCCAATCGGCAGGAGATAAGATCGCGGCCGAGGAGCAGGCGCTGCGGCGTCGCGTGTCGATCGACATTCCCGCGCTCTCCCCTGATGCCTATCGCGTTCTCGAACGGGTCCGCGACGCCATCGACCGCAACGACCTGCCAGCCGCGCTTGGCTATGCGGTCAGCAACCGCGAGATCAAGGCGGAGATCGACGGGTTCGGCAAGGCAGTGGCAGAGCGCTTCGGGGAGCGCACGCTGCTGGTGAACGGCGCGCGAGAGGCGACCGGAAAGCTGTTCGACAAGGCGGCCGAAGGTCTGCCGGAAGCCGAGAAACAGAAACTCGCCGAGGCCTGGCCGGTCATGCGCACCGCCCAGCAGCTCTCAGCCCATGAGCGTACGACGGAGGCGCTGAAGCAGTCCGAGGACCTGCGCCTGGCGCAGCGGCAAAACTCGGTCCTGAAGCAATGAGCCGTCGCCCGGTGATGGTGTTGTCCGGCAGCGCGTTCGCGGCCATTGCCGCCGTCGCGGCGGCGGGATGGATCGGCGGCTACCGCATCAATTTCACGCCGAGCTATCCGCTGGGTCTATGGCGCATCGAGGCTCTGGAGCGGACCGTTTCCGTCGGCGATCTCGTCTTCATCTGCCCTCCGCTCACGCCGGCCTTCGCGACAGCGTTCGAGCGCGGCTATATCCGCCGTGGCCTGTGCCCCGGCGGGTTCAGTCCGCTCATAAAAACGGTAGTGGCGACGGCAGGACAATCGGTCGACATAGGCGGGCATGTGTCGATCGAAAGGCGTGTGCTCGCCCATTCAGAAGTTCATCGCAGCGACGCCGAGGGCAGGGCGCTTTCTCCCTGGAGCGGAGGGGCCGTTCCGTCCGGCTACCTCTACCTCCACTCCGATTTCTACGGCTCCTATGACTCGCGATATTTCGGGCCGATCCCTGCAAGCGGGCTCCTCGGACTCGCGCACCCGGTCCTTACCTTCGATCCCTGATTGGGGCCGTGCCGGCATGCTCGTGGTGATGGGGGCCGTCGTCGGCGCCGTGGGCTGGAGCGGACACGTCCTTGCGCTTCCGCTCGCCTTCGTATTCCCGGCGCTATGGGCGTTTTCGCCGTCGCGTCCGGTCGCCGCGGCCGTGTCGGCCGCCTACTTCCTGGCAGCCTCTCGTGGCCTGCCGCAGGGCGTTGCGAACTTCTATGCTTCCGACCTCTGGCCCGGGCTGCTGTTGTGGTTCGCCGCATCGTTCTCCTTCGTCGGCGTGCATGCGGCCCTGTGGAGCAAGCATCCGGGAAGGGGTAGGGCGGTGCGCTTTTCTGCGGCCGCCGTGCTGATGGCTCTGCCTCCCTTTGGCATCGTCGGATGGGCGCATCCGGTCACCGCGGCCGGTGTCCTGTTTCCGGGCTGGGGATGGTGGGGCCTGGCGGCCGCCGTGGCCGGCCTCCTCTCCATGACGACGAAATGGTGGCCGGCAGTGGCGGTTGTGCTGATGGGTTTCTGGTTCTGGTCGGCCGCGACGTGGACGTCGCCATCCCGGCCGGCAGGATGGGTGGGCGTCGATCTCGCACTGGGGCAAAGCCTCGGCCGCGACGCCACGTTGAACCGTCAGCAGGAATTGCTCGAGGCGGTGAAGCGGAAAGCGGGCGAGGGCGCCCGCGTCGTCGTTCTTCCCGAAAGCGCGTTCGGCTTCTGGACGCAGACGGTCGAGCGGCTCTGGCGCAGCGAGCTGGGTGATGCGGCGATCACCGTGATCGCAGGTGCGGCGATTGTCGACGAGGCCGGCTACGACAACGTTCTGATCGCAGTGTCGGCCGAGGCCGCGACAGTTCTCTACCGCGAGCGCATGCCGGTCCCCGTCTCCATGTGGCAGCCATGGAAGGGCTGGTTCGGCGAGCGCGGTGGCGCCCGCGCGCACTTCTTCGCCAACCCGGTGGCCGAGCTCGAAGGCGAAAGGCTCGCTCCACTGATCTGCTACGAACAGCTCGTCGTCTGGCCGGTCCTGCAGTCCGCTCTGCAGTCGCCGTCGATCATCGTCGCTGTCGGCAATGGCTGGTGGACAAAGGGCACCTCGATCGTCGCCATCCAGCGGGCCAGCGCAGAAGCCTGGGCGCGGCTGTTCGCCATTCCGCTCGTCGCGGCCTTCAACATCTGAGCAGGACGTCCCGGATGATCGACGCTGCCCTTCTCCAGAAATGCGCGGATCCCGACCTGAAGCCGGCGATAGTCGAGCGTTTCATAGCAGAGGCGGGCTCAACCGATCCGCTGGCCGTCACCGTGCGCTCCGGCGATCGTGTTGTGCTCGTGCCGAAACCGGCTTCGTCTGACGACGCCATGGCCCTCATGCGCCAGTATGTCGGCAAGGCCGTGGTCCGCGTCGGGATCACCCAGTATCCGGCCGGTCTCGGGATTGCCGATCCATCGGAGCTGAAGCCGGACCTGGTCGACCCCTGCGAAAACATCCGCATGGGAACGGCCCTGTTCGGCAAGGTCTACCGCGTCGTCACGAAATGGTACGGAAACGCGGTCGACGAGGCGTTCGATGATGCGATCTATGCCTGGAAGACCGGGTATTTCGACGGAAGGCCCGTATTCTTCGAGACCGATCCGAGTGATGTCGAACTCGCCGCGCCGGCCGCCAGGTCTTCGGAATCCGAGGGGGAAGGTCCTGCGGATATCGGCCCGGTGGCGCCGGGGGATGATCTCGAGGTCGACGGCAACCCCAACAGCGCCGGCATCCGCATTGATCTCTCGGCGATTGGCGGACGTGCTCCCTGACCAGATCCATCACATCCATCCGATCGGCGGCGTGTTGCTGCGACCGGCCGTTGATGGGCGCCGACGGGATAGCGGCGTGGTCGACGCGAACCCCGTTTCAAACCGCCGAATTTCAGCTAAAGCTTTGATCTGGTGAAGGGGGCCGTTCCTCGTTATAGAGGCATCGGGGCAGTACGCGCTGTCCTGGGGTGTAGAAACCTCCTGTCCATCGGTTGGTGTCGGCCGTGACGGCACCGAGATCCTCTGGCCATTGGCCGGGGGCCTGTGACGCATGTCCAGGCGCCTCGGTGCTAAAGGTCACAGGACCGTGTGGACACGGTTTTCTACCCCCCGGCTTGGGGTCAAGGGATGCATGTTGGCGGGGGCGCACCGCGGACACCGTCCGGGGTAGATACTATGAGAGCTGGAAAGCGAAGTGCTTTGCATGGGCACGACCGGTTGCTGAGACCGGTGATCGGGCTTGCCGAAAACCTGCCGAAAAAGGATCTGGAACACATTACGGTCGAGGCCATCAGGAGGCACCGACATCTGCGCGACGAGGCGGAAGCGCTTCACACGCCGTATGTTGAGCAATCCATTGCTGTCGAAGACACTGTCGGCTCGCAGCGTCTCGCCTGGGTGAGTGCGATGATCCACATGCACACGCACCAGACGCTTTTGTCCACTTTGCTGGATGTGCTCGGCTATATTCCGGATGTCCCCGGCGAGAAAGTCGGGCGACAAGCTAGATCAGCTTGAGCTTTGTGGCGAGGGCGGTTGCCTGTGCCAGGCTGGCGGCATCGAGCGCCTTGCGGGCGTTGTTCAGGTGGAAGTTGACGGTTGCGTAGGACATCGCCTCGATCGTCGCGATCGCCTTCATCGACTTGCCCTCCGCCGACCATCTGAGACACAGCGCCTGCTTCGCGGTCAGTTCGATGGAGCGGGCAGCACTCGGTTCGGCGCCATGATGGTCGAGGCTTGCATGCAGCAGCGCGACGGAGGTGACGGCGGCGATCTGGTCGATGTCGGTCTCGAGCGACAAGGACGGGCTGTTCGATGCCAGCGTCAGCATCGACATATGCCCGAAAGCGGTTCTGATCGGCACGCTGATGCCCGACCGGATTCCGAAATCGCCGGCTTCAGTGTAGAAGGCTCTCACGGCTTTGGAGCGGACCTGCCTCAAGCTCCCGGCGGACCAGGTGAAGGCCTGCATCTTCGCCCGCGCCATCGAAACGACGGGGTCGACGCGCGTGTAGTCGCGAGCGAAATAGCGTGACTGCCACTCGGCCGGATAGTTGGACACCGCAAAGGAACGAACGGGCTGGACGTTGAGGTAGGCGTAGCAGTCGAAGCCGAGCTCACGAACCAGTCCGGGCAGCGCCTCCTTCAGCGAAGCCTCGGTCGAAGCGACCGACGAAACGTCGATCAGTTTCTGGAACCACGTTTGCATTCTCGGTCCCTCCAGATAGCTGAGCCCGGACGGAGATTCATGTTGCATGTGTCCTGCTGCCAAAATCTCTTCATCGCGGGTCGGTAGGGTCCGTTCTGGCTCGATATGGACGTCCGCGAACCCTCCGGCTCACGCTTCAGCGACAGATCCTTGGCTCGGAGAAACGTCTGAATTCGACGCAGCGAGCATTCCGGTATGTTCGTGACAGTTGAAATAGGAGAAGGATTGGTCCTCTGCTTTGAGGACTGCCAACTCGTGATAGAGGCGCAAACGAGAGGCATTGCCTGCGCGCTTGTAATGCTTGATCCCGGCGCCCCAAATCTTCAGATGGGTATCGGCTTTGACCCATGCTTCGAGCGCAGCCAGGGAGTGCCATGCGCTCATGCTATAGCTTCGCTCGTTCCGGCTGCCGTCTTCAATCGTGAGGTAACGGTTGAAGTAGCAGCCGAAGGTGCGGCCCTCCTTGACCAACTCGTCCATGCCTGCGTCGAGAAGAGGCTTGACATGGGTAAGATAGAACGCACGCTCGGGGCCTTCGGTGTCCGACCAGTCCTGACCCGATCGAAGCAGGCACAGATTGTCGTGTGGCGTGACGGTGATGAGGCGGCCCATCGTCGCCTGACCGGTGGAGAGGCCGTGGACGCTCGGCCATCCTCTCGGCTCCAGCGCGTCGGTCTGCGCGCGGGCAATGCGATCGCGCGCCGATCCCCAGTATTCGTGCGTGTCGGTCTCGCCGCTCATCGCGTCGGCGACCTTGGCGAGGCCATCCGCGTGAGGATGCGAGAAGGTTGTCTCCGCGTCCCAGACCGATGGCTGCAATATCTCGCGGTAGGCGCCGATCTTGCCTTCAGCGTCAAGCGAACGATACCACCAGTCGTCACCGAGCCGTTCGTCCCAGCGCCTGTATGCCTCTCCGTCGGTCCAGTAGGCCGCCACCAGACGATTGGCGTAACCGTGAACGTCCATCTGGAAGGCGACATCCCAGAATGTCGGACCGTCTGCCGCACCGAGCGCCACCTTGACGCGCTCGAACGCTGCCTCGGCGCCGGCGTCGTCCGCGGGAGACTGAACGCCATAGTAGCCGATGACGACGCGTTCCATCTCCTGCAGGAAACGCGCCGAGTAGGACGCGTGGACGGGCGTGAAGCCGGGCGGAGCGTGGAGGGGTTGGGTGCGCGGCACGCGCAAATGCGCCGGAATGGCGGGTTCCAGCCGCTTGACCGGGTCAGAGCCGGCTTTGCCGCTCGGCCTCGTCGTTCCCGTCAATGCGCCGACTCCGTCTGAACGACCGTGGGATGCGCTTGCGATTGCTTCTCCTTCGGCCCGCGCAGCTTTTGGTGCAGTGCCCGGATCGCACCGACCGTGCCGCCGGCAATGCCCTTGGGAAGTAGCAGCACGAAGAGCACGAGCACGACGCCGACGACCGTGTTGCGCACGTCACCCATGCCCTTCGCCACCTCGACCAACAGCATCATGGCCATGGCGCCGAAGATCGGACCCCAGGTCGAGCGAAGGCCGCCCACGATCACCATTGCGAGGATGAAGACCAGGGTCGGCATTTCAAAGAGACTTGGGCCGGCGAAACGGAAATGCGTGGCATGTACGGCGCCAGCGAGACCAGTGAAGAAGGCCGTTATCACAAATGCCGTGACGCGGAACCGGGTCCGGTTGAGGCCGCGGCTGGCCGCATAGAGTGCGCTGTCGTGGAGAGCGCGGAAAGCCAGGCCGAGGCGGCCGTGGATCACGACGATCGACGCGACCAGGGAGATAGACAATGACGCCAGCACAACGAAATAGTTGCCGAAGATCCAGTTGCCCTTGAGAAGCTTGCGGAACCCGAAGTCCTCGAAGCCGGAGAAGCCGTTGCCACCGCCGAACAGCGGCTGGCAGAAGCCGCCCTTGAGGGTGAAGCAGTTCGCGTCGGTGATGATGAGCGTGCTGACCATGAACACGATCGCGAAGGTCAGCAGCGCGACATAGGCCGAACCGAGGCGCAGGCAGGCGATTCCGATAAAGAAGGCGGCGACCGCCGCGAGCACGGCGCCCACAGGCATGGACACCCAGGGAGAGATGTCGAAATAGTTGGCCGCCATGCCGACGGCGTAGGCGCCGATGCCGAAGAACAGCATCTGGCCGAGCGAGAAAACGCCGGCGTGACCGGTCAGCACGTTCCACTGGGTGGCCACGGACGCCCACAGCATAAAGACGATCACCTCGCCCAGGATGTAGCGCTCGCTGACGAAGAGCGGAACCAATGCCATTGCGGCGACGAAGAGGCCGGCTCCGAACAGGTGCTTCTGGATCTCGCTCAGACGGCTCATGACCTGATGACCTCCTGGCGCCCGAAGAGGCCCGCGGGCCGGAGGATAAGGACAGCGACAACGAGGCCAAGCATGACGGGCAGGCCGTATCGGGCGCCCACATAGTAGCTGATAGCCGCTTCGAAGATGCCGAGCGCGATTGCGGCGACTCCCGCGCCGGTGACGCTGCCGAGTCCTGCGACGACGCAGATGATGAAAGCGCGGATCAGCGGGTTGGAGCCCATCGCGGGCGAGAGGCCGGCAAGCGAGGAGATCAGGATCCCGGCTGCGGCTGCGAGCACGCCGGCGATGACGATAACTTGAAGATAGGTTCGCTCGGTCCGCACACCCATGAGCTTCGCGGCATCCTGGTTCATCGCGGTAGCGCGGATGGCCATGCCGAACTTGGTGTAGGTGAGAAGCCACGCAAGGCCGCCGATCAGCGACGCGGCGATCACCAGGATAACGATGGATTGATAGCTGACCGCCGTGCCGAACATCCGGAACGATCCTTCGATCTGCGCAGGCTGCTTGAACGGATAGGCGCCGTAGCGTTTCAGGATGAGGTCCTGCAGCGCAATTGAGACACCGGCGGTGGCGACCATGATCGTCGTCTGGAAGTCCTCGGTGTTCAGCATGAACCGGACGATCAGCATATGGAGCAGCACGCCGCTGATCGCCCCGGCGCCGATCCCGGCGAGAATGGCCAGCGGTAATGGCACGTCGAAGGTGATCGATGCCGAATAGGCCGCATAGGCGCCGATGGTCATGAACACGCCATGCGCCATGTTGAACATGCCCATGGTGCCGTAAGTAAGCGCAAGGCCGACAGCCGCCAGCGCATACATGGAACCGAGGGTCAGGCCGGTTATGATGATCTGCAGCAGAGCGTCCATCCGCCTAGCCTCCCAGATAGGTTTTCAGGACGTCGGCAGAACGCTCGAGCTCGTCCGAGGAGCCGCTCCAGCAAAAAGTGCCGCCATCCATGAGGTAGAACCGTGAGGCAACCCCAGCGACGCGGCTCGGATTCTCTTCAACCACCAGAATGGCCGGCCCGTCTTTCGCAAGTTGTGCGAGAGCGTCGTAAATCTGCTCGATGATGAGTGGAGCCAGTCCGAGCGAGGGCTCGTCGATCATGATGAGCCTGCCGGCTGCCATCATGCCACGGCCGATGCCGGCCATGCGGCGCTCGCCGCCGGACAGAGAATTGGCGCGCTGGCCACGGCGCTCGTGGAGACGCGGAAAGAGCGCATAGACCTCGTCGAGGCTTCTGCGGATTCCGGCCTTGTCCGAGCGCGGGAAGGCGCCCATCAGCAGGTTCTCCTCAACCGTCATGTTCATGAAGAGCTGATCGCCTTGCGGGACCAGGATCAAACCTGCCCGTGCCCGTTCCGGCGCCGGCGCAGGAAGCGGGGCGCCGTCGAAGATCGCGGTGCCGGTCCAGGTCGGCAGCAGGCCGGACAAGGCCTTAAGCAGGGTCGATTTGCCGTGACCGTTGGGACCGATGATCGCGGTGACGGAACCGGCGGCGATCTCCAGCTCGATGTCGTAGAGAACCTTGAGGTGGCGATAGCCCGAGGACAAGCCCTGAACCGAAAGCAGCGCGTCCATGGTTAGTGACTCGCAAGCCCGGCGGAGCCGAGATAGACCGAGCGCACCGTCTCGTCACGGGCGATCCCGTGTGGATCGCCGTCATAGATCAGCTTGCCCTGGTGGATGATGAGCGCGCGCCCCGCCACCGCGGTGAGAAAGCGCATGACATGCTCGATAAAGACGATGCAGATGCCCTGTGCGCGAAGCTGGTTCATGAGCGCGATGAACTCGTCGATCTCGCGCGGCATCAGACCTCCGACTGGCTCGTCGAGCAGAAGAACCTTGGGTTCATGGACGACAGCCGAGGCGACCATCAGCTTCTTGCGGGCGATGACCGGGATGTTCGAAACGAGATCGTTGGCGAGATCGGCGAGGCCAAACTCGGCGAGAAACGCCATCGCCCGATCGCGGTGACGCCGGGTCAGCAGAAGCCCCGGGCGCTCGCGGCCCGAGCCGTTCACCACCGACACGAGCATGTTCTGCAGAACCGTCAAGCTGCCGAAGCCGCTCGTCACCTGGAAGGTGCGCGCAAGCCCCTCGTGAAAGAGGCGATGAGGCTGGCGCCCGGTGATAGGCCGGCCATCAAAAACCACCTCGCCGCCGCTAACCGCTGTCAAACCCGAGATAAGATCGAAAAAAGTGGTCTTTCCGGCTCCGTTCGGGCCTCCGATGCCGACGGTTTCGTTGGCGGCAATCTTGAGGTCGATACCGTCGACCGCCGCCAACGCACCATAGTGCTTTGAGACGCCCCGACATTCGAGAATGGGAACAGCGGGACCTGTCACAAGCTCACCTCACGCTTTCATCCATTTCGGCAGCTCGAACTGCGCCGTCTCATAGGGAGTGGGAGAGATGATGTAGCCGTTCTCTTCCTTCTTCTTGATCTGACTGAAGATGTGCGCCATCCCGAGCGAGGGATCGTTCGTCTCGACGGGATACGAGAACGCCTGCTGGGAGGTCTGGTTGAAGCGGATGACCCCGGTTGGCCCGCGGAAGATGCTGGCCTTGAGGCGCGCGGCGACCTTCCGGTTCTGTTCCTCTCCGTCATAGGCCTTGCCGACACCGCCGGCGATCGCTGCGGCCTGCGCGAACAGGTGCAGCGCTTCATAAGTCTGCGCCCCGCCGTTGGGCGAGGCCTTTTCGCCATACTTGGCGAGGTACTTCTTGGTGAAGTCGTCGCTGACCTCGCCCGACAGCACGCCGATATTGGTGGCATACAGAACCCCGACCGAAGCGTCGCCGGCCAGGTCCCGGAACGCTGCCAGCGATGCGCCGTATTGCAGATAGACGAGGCTGTTCGTCGGATTGGCCAGGAACTGGATCATGAACTGAGCCTGGTCCTGCGGAAAGAAATGCGTGACGACGATAAAGCCCGGCTGGTCGGCTCGGATCTTGGCCAGCGTCGGACCCCAGTCTGTCGTGGGAGCCTGAACGGTTTCGTACAGCGAGATCTCGTAGCCGAACTTGGCGGCGCCGTCCTTGACGGAGTTGGCGATGTTGATCGAGTAGGCAAGCGGGCCGGTGACGATTGCGATCTTCTTGTTCTGCGCCTTGAGCTGGCCGGTGTCCTCGAGCCGCTTGATGAAGTCGAGGAAAGCGGTGCCGTAGAACAGTTCGGAAGGCGAATACATGAAGGACTGCCAATAGCGCTCGGGATCCTTGGTCACGAGTTCAGTGTGAGCGCGCGCTGTGTCGGCGTGCAAGTAGACCACGGACGCATCGGCGGCGACGTTCTGCAGCGCGGTCTGCGATCCGAAATTGTAGCCGGCGATGAGCGCTGAAGCGCCGTCGCGGTCAATCAGGCGCTGGCCGGCGCTGGTGATCACATCGTCGCCGCTGGACTCGGTGTCGGCGGTGACGATCTTGACTTCCTGACCCAGAATGCCGCCGAGGGCGTTGATCTCTTCGGCCGCGAGCTCCAGGCCCTGCTTGAATTCGATGCCGTCTGCTGCGCCGCCGCCGGTGAGCTGCAACGGAGCTCCGATCACGACCGGATCGGAGGATTGCGCGGCTGCGCCCTGATTGAGCGCACC
Source organism: Hyphomicrobiales bacterium (assembly GCA_003963455.1). Lineage (GTDB taxonomy): Bacteria > Pseudomonadota > Alphaproteobacteria > Rhizobiales > Rhizobiaceae > Mesorhizobium. The sequence goes on along the minus strand of RXJA01000062.1, from coordinate 40,639 downwards.
CAGCACGGCCGCCGACCCCATTCCCGCCAGGCCAGCCTTAAGGAAACCGCGGCGCGACGAAGTTCCAAGTTTCTCTTCCATCAGAACCATTCCCCTTTCTCGTTGAACAGAAGACGTTCCGTCGGACATCGCGACGCGATGCGCTTGTCGGTCTCCCGCTTTCGGACCGCCCTTCGGTCAGCCTCCCCTGTGACCTTGGCAGAGGGCCTCAACTTGAAAAATCGGAAAGTAACAATTTTTAGTTTGAGAAAGCTCTATGTCATGTGCTCACGCAGCCTCCTCCTGCGCCTGCAACAGTTCGAAGAACTTCTTCTCGGCCGGCGTGCGCGCCGCGGACTTGCGCCGAATGATCTCGTAGAGGGATGTGTACGCGTAACTGGACGGAAGGAGTGACCGCATCTGCCCGGTGCCTAGCCAGTTGCGGGCATAGTGAACCGGCAGGAATGCGAGATACTGCCCCGACAGGATCAAATGGGCGAGACCTTCGATATTCTGCGCCCGTGCCGTATAGATGAAGGCGCGCTCGTTGTCCGGCAACTGATCGAACGAGACATATCCGCGCTGGGCATGCGGGTGCTGGGCGATGACGTCCGGGCTTAGGTCTTCGTCCGGTACCGAGAAGAGCGGATGCCCCGCGCTGCAGTAGAGCTCCATGTCAGATTCGAACGCGGGGTGGTACTCGAGTTGGGACAAGCGGCGCGGAAAGAACCCGACGCCGATATGCACCTGGCTGCTGAGGACCATCTGCTCGAGCTGATTCGGCGGCGCCACGTGCACGGTGATGTCGACGCTGTGCTTGAGCGTGCCGAAATCCCGGATCACGCGGCCGAACTGGAAGCTCGGATGGAAGACGGTGTTGTCGATGATCGCGAGCTGCAATTCGCCGACCAGCCGCTCATAGCCGAGTACCAGACTCTTGAAGTCCTCGATGTGGCTGAAGAGGGCGTTGGAGGCGTCATAGACCTTCTGCCCATCCTCGGTCAGGGCGAAGCCGCTGCGCCCGCGCTGGCACAGCGTCAGCCCCAGACGCGTCTCCAGATTCTTGATGTGGATGCTGATGGTCGCCTGGCTGACGTTGAGCTCGGTTTGCGCAAGCGAGAAGCCACCGCAACGTGCAACCGTGCGGAACACGCTGAGCAGCTTCAGATCGACATTGCTGATTGAACGTACCGCCATCCACCGCTCGCTTTGAGATTTCTCTATCCGAATATTGTTACATCGAGATTTTCCAACACGCCAAGCCTTTGTAAGCCTTCGCCAGAGGTACGGCGACCTGAAGGCGGAGAGGTGCGGTGGCAGTTTCGGCGTTGAAAAATGCTCTTGAGATCAATGGCGAGCGTCTTTGGGACACGCTGATGGCCTCGGGACAGATCGGCCCGGGCAAATCCACCGGCCTCAGCCGTCTCGCGCTAAGCGATGCAGACAAGCAGATGCGTGACGTCTTCGTCGGCTGGTGCCGGGAAGCCGGATGCACCGTCAGCGTTGATCCGTTCGGCAACATCTTTGCACGCCGGGCCGGGAGCGACGCCGGCGCGAAGCCGGTGGTGATCGGCAGCCACCTCGATACGCAGATTGCAGGCGGCAAGTATGACGGCGTTCTCGGCGTGCTGTCGGGACTCGAAATCATTCGCACGCTGAACGACCTCAGCATCGAGACCAAACGCCCGATCGAGGTCGCGTCATGGACAAATGAGGAGGGCGTGCGCTTCCAGCCGCCGATGCTCGGGGCCGGCGCCTTCGCAGGGATTCACGATCGGGCTTGGGTGTTGAGCCAGACCGACCCGGACGGCGTCGCGTTCGGCACCGAACTGGAGCGCATCGGTTACGCGGGGCCGGAACCTCATGACCCCGGCGACATCGACGCCTATTTCGAGCTGCACATCGAGCAGGGACCGGTGCTGGAAGAAGAGGGTCTCCAGGTCGGCATCGTCACCGGCGGTTTCACCTCGCTCGGCGCCGAGGTGGAGTTTCACGGCGAGAATGCCCATGCCGGCCCGACGCTCATGCGCGACCGCAAGGATGCACTTGTTGGAGCGGCGGTGCTGATCGCGAAGGTCAACGAAATCGGCTGGGAGTTCGCTCCAAAGGGCCGTTCGACCTGCGCACGGCTCGAGATTTCGCCCAACCGTTACGGGATCATCGCCGACCGGACGGTGGTCACTGTCGATGTTCGCCATCCAGAAGCCGCCGAGGCCGAGCAAATGTATCGGCGAGCGCTGGACGTTCTTCCCATCATTGCAAAGCAGGCCAATGTCGAGGCCACGGTGAAAAAGGAGTGGTGTTTCGGCGGGCTCTCTTTCGACACCGATTTGGTCAATCTGGTCCGCACCGTAGCCGCCGAAATGAACGTCCCACACCGACACATGCTGAGCGCAGCCGGGCACGACGCCTATCACGTGGCGACCGTTGCGCCGACGGTGATGATCTTCACACCCTGCCGCGGCGGCATCACGCACAACGAGAGCGAACACATCGAACCCGAATACACAGTGCCGGGCGTCAATGTGCTGCTCAACGCGGTCGTCCGTCGGGCGAATGCACGATGACCGTGCTTGGGTGCTTACCAGATACGGAAGACGGCCAGCCGCAAGGTTCGGCAAGTCCTGACGAGCTTCGCTTCGAGTCTATCGCGGTGGTCGCCAGGGACCTTGCGAACGGCAACTTATCTGCAGTCGAATTGTGTCAGGTGGTGCTGGCGGCCATCCGGAAGCTGGACAGACACCTCGGTGCTTACAGTCAGGTCTTGACGGAGACCGCGCTCGCCGAAGCCGCTGCCTCCGACGCACGCCACCAGGCTGGGGTCGCGCTCGGACCGTTGGACGGCATTCCTGTTGCGGTGAAGGACCTCATCGATACGCGGCCTGCCGTGTGCCGGGCGGGCCTCGATCATCTCGCCGATTATGTGCCTGAGAGGGACGCCGGCGTGGTGACAGCGCTTCGGCGAGCCGGGGCGGTGATCATCGGCGTGACCGAAACCGACCCTGGCGCCTTCTCCACCGACACGCCGCGCACGATTAACCCACTCGATCCGAGCCGGACCGTTGGCGGGTCGAGTGGCGGCTCCGCTGCAGCCGTCGCGGCCGGACTGGCCTTCGCGGCGATCGGAACGGACACCGGCGGCAGCATTCGGATTCCCGCCGCCTGTTGTTCGATCCTTGGATTCAAATCCACATGGGGCCGCGTCGACACGAGGGGCGTGCGGCCACTCGCGCCTTCACTCGACCATGTCGGACCGCTCGCCCGATCTGTCGCCGACCTTCTGCTCGTTCAATCGATCTTGGATCCTGCGTTGGGCACGTTCACCTATCACGACGGACAGTGTTCGTTAGGAACCTGCTCTTCCTACTTCGCCGATGCCGATCCTGACGTGCAGGAATCGGTCAGGGCGTCGCTCGATACGCTGGGCTTGCACGGAGCGACCGTCCGCGCGCTCGATCTGCCGGCTCCCGAGGACGTGCTTGCCTTCCACATGATCAATCTGCCTAAAGAGGCGGCCGACTATCACACGCGCCGCTTTCCCGACGCGTGGCCGGACTATCCGGAGATCGCACGGGTAACGGTGGAAGCGGGCCGAAGGACCAACCCCTCCGACTATGCCTTGTCGGAAGAGCGGCGCGCCGTCGCGTCGGCCGCGGTCGACAGAGCGCTCGAAATGGTCGATGCGATCATCCTTCCAGTCATGCCGGTGGACGCCCCGCTGCGCAACATGCGCGAAATCAAGCTTGGGCAAAGGACCGTCACCAAACTTGAGGCGACTATCCGATATACCGCGCTGTTTAATCAAACAGGGCATCCTGTCGTCTCGTTACCTGCTACACTATTGCCGGACGGGCGCGCTTTCAGCGTTCAGCTTGTCGGCAGGAGGGATGCAGACATAAAGCTGCTCGCCCTTGCCGAGCGCGTTGCGCGTCTGCTGTCGGTCCATGTCGACTATGCGCGGCTTGTAGAGCGAGAGGCTCAGAACGCTCAACGCGTGCGCGCTGAAATTATGTGAGGAGTGAGCATGGCGGCGGAGGAGGACCACCACGGTCACCATCATAGCGATGACCATGGGCATGACCACGACCCGATCGAGGAGGGCGCGGCATTGCGGGTCCGGGCGCTCGAGGAACTGATGATTGCCAAGGGGCTCGTCGACCCTGCGGCTCTAGACAGCGTCGTGGAGTACTACGAGCGTCAGACCGGCCCTCGCAACGGGGCGGCCGTGGTCGCGCGCGCCTGGACCGATCCGGCATTCAAAAAATGGCTCCTCGAAGACGGCACAGCCGCCATCCACTCGATGGGGTTCAAGGGCTACCAGGGCGAGCACATGCGCGTGGTGGAGAATATCGATGGCATTCATAATGTGATCGTCTGCACCCTGTGCTCCTGTTACCCATGGGCCGTGCTTGGTCTGCCGCCAGCCTGGTACAAAGGCAGCGCCTACCGCTCGCGCGTGGTGCGGGAGCCTCGCGCGGTGCTGCGCGAATTCGGCGTGGACCTGCCAGCGAAGACACGGGTGCAGGTCTGGGACAGCACAGCGGAGCTTCGCTACATGGTCCTGCCGCAGCGGCCGAACGGAACGGAAAAACTGTCGGCGACCGACCTTGCCCGCCTCGTCACGCGCGACGGAATGATCGGGACGGCTTTGCTATAGGAGTTGCCAAACGATGCACGGCATTCACGACCTGGGCGGCATGCACGGTTTCGGTGCCATTCCGATCGTCGAGGGCGACTACGTCTTCAAACACGATTGGCAGCGACGTTCCTTCGGTCTCGCCCAGGCCCTCGCCGGTCCAACACCCTTCTGCGCCGACATGCACCGCTACAAGATCGAGCAGATAGCGCCAATCGACTATCTGCGCATGGATTACTTCGAGAAGTGGGCGATCGCGACGTCGGAACTGCTCAAGGACGCGGGCCTCGCCAATGCGAGCGAACTGCGGACCGGCAAGAAGGAATTCGACGTCGACCTAGCTCGGCATCGGCCGACCGGTCCCGATGCCCTCGTTCAAGCAATGAAACAAGGCGTGCAGCTCAAGTTTCCTGCCGAAACTCGCTCGCCTGGTTTCACCGTCGGTGAGAAGATTCGCGTTCGCACCGACGCGCCAGCAGGCCATACTCGTGTGCCGCGTTACGTCCGTGGACGGGTTGGCGAGATCGTCGCCGATCATGGGGTGTTTCAGTTCGCCGATACGGTCGCGCGCGGGCAAGGACCGTCGCCGCAGCATTGCTACGCCGTGGCATTTGCCGCCGCCGCTCTCTGGGGTGATGATGCGGAAAGTCCGTCCGACCTTCTTTTCCTAGATCTTGCGGAGGCGTACCTTGACCGCCTCTAGACTGTCCGAACACGTTGCTGCGCTCGCTGCGAGCACCCTGCCGGTGCGATCTGAAGGTGAGCCGCTGTTTCGCGTCGCATGGCATGCGCGGGTGTTTTCGCTGATCGTCTCACTCGTCAAGGACGGTCGCATTCCCTGGACGTCGTTTCAGAAGCGGCTTGTTGGCCACATCGCGGCGAACCAACCGGAATCCGGGTGCCTAAACGCAGAGGAAATCGACCTGCACTATTTCGATTGCTGGCTCGAGGCGGCCCATGAGACCCTGGTTGCCGAGGGCTTCATCACCGACAAAGATGTCGACGAGCAGGTCGAGCGGATCCACGAGACGGTTGAGGCTGTTCGCACCGAACAGCTCACCCGCAAGAATGGTCGTGATCCCCTCGCCGTCGATTTGCAGGATTGATCCCAGGAACCGGCTCACAAGCCGCCGATACAGGCGTATTTCAATTCCGTGAACTCATGAATTCCGTGATGCGAACCCTCACGAGAGTTGCCGCTCTCCTTGACCCCGCCGAAGGGAGCGAGCTCGGTCGAGATCAATCCGGTGTTGACGCCCACCATGCCGTATTCGAGCCGCTCCAGGACACGGAAGACCCGTCCGACGTCACGGGTGTAGAAGTAGGCGGCGAGGCCGCTCTCGGTGTCGTTGGCCGCTGCGATCACCTCGTCCTCGCTGTCGAAGGCAAAGACTGCCGCCACCGGACCGAAGGTTTCCTCGCGCGCCAGCTTCATGCCTGCGGTGGCGCCGGTCAGCAGCGTCGGCTCGTAGAAGGTGCCGCCGAGCGCGTGACGTTTGCCGCCGACGATCAGTGACGCCCCCTTTTCGACAGCATCGGCCACATGGCTTTCGACCTTAGCGACCGCCTTTTCGGTGATCAGCGGTCCCTGCAGCACCCCATCGGCGAAGCCGTCGCCGACGGGAAGCGTGCGCACCCCCTGCGCCAGCCTCTCGACGAAGCGATTGTGGATTCCCCGCTGGACATAGAAGCGGTTGGTGCAGACGCAGGTCTGTCCGGTGTTTCGGTATTTGGAGGCGATGGCGCCGTCGACGGCCGCATCGAGATCGGCGTCATCGAACACGATGAAGGGCGCATTGCCGCCCAGCTCGAGCGCCACCTTCTTCACGGTCGTCGACGCCTGCGCCATCAGCAGCTTGCCCACCGGTGTCGATCCGGTGAAGCCGACAAAGCGTACCTTGGGGTGGCTGGTCAGCACCTTGCCGATCGCAACCGCGTCACCGGTCACGACGTTGATGGCGCCGGCCGGGAAGCCGGCGCGCTGCGCGAGCTCGGCCAGCGCCAGTGCCGTCAATGGCGTTTCCGGGGCAGGCTTCACCACGACAGTGCAGCCGGCCGCGAGAGCCGGTGCGATCTTGCGCGTGATCATAGCCGCCGGGAAGTTCCAGGGCGTGATGGCGGCCACGACGCCGATCGGCTGGCGCAGAACCGTTATGCGCGCGTCGCTCCGGTGCGAGGGCAGGATTTCGCCGGCCACGCGCTTGGCTTCCTCGGCGTAGAACTCGACATAGGCCGCCGCGTAATCGATCTCGCCGAGAGCCTCGGCAAAGGGCTTGCCCTGCTCGCTGGTGAGGATGGTGGCGAGATCCTTGCGGTTGGTGACGATGAGGTCGAACCAGCGCCGCACAATTGCGCTGCGCTGCTTTGCCGTCAGTGCAGCCCAGGGATGGAACGCCGCGGCCGCTGCGTCGACGGCTGCTTCGGCGTAAGCCGCTCCCAGGTCGGGCACCGAGACGATCGACTCACCCGTCGATGGATTGGTCACGGGCACGCTCGGTTCGCCAACGAAGGCGCCGTTGATGAACGCCTGCTGCTTGAGCAGGGTGGGATCGTCCAACCGCCGCATATCAGACCCCCACCGTTAGCGCGGCCTTGAGAGCGTCTTCGAGGCGGTCCAGCCCTTCCTCAAGCAGGGCATCGCTGATGGTCAGCGGGTTGAGGATGCGGATCGTATTGCCATGAACACCACACGACAGCAGCACGAGGCCGCTGTCGAGTGCCGCCTGCGTCACGCGTTTGGTAGCGGCCGCGTCCGGCGTGTCGCCGCCGATTTCGGTGACGATATCGAATGCCACCATCGCGCCCGGCCCGCGGATCGCGGCAATCGGCACGATGTCGTTTCGCTTGGCGATCGCACCGATCCGCCCCTTGATACGCTCGCCGATGGCGTTGGCGCGTTCGATCAGCCGTTCCTCGGCGATCACGTCGAAGACCGCCAAGGCGGCAGCGCAGGCGATCGGGTTGCCCGCATAGGTCCCACCGAGGCCTCCCGGCTCGGCCGCCTCCATGATGGCAGCGCGACCGATGACGCCCGACAACGGAAAGCCGCCGGCCAGCGACTTGGCCACTGTGATGAGGTCGGGCTCAATTCCGGAATGCTCGATCCCGAACATCTTGCCAGTGCGGGCAAAACCGGTCTGCACTTCGTCGGCGATGAGCACAATTCCGTGCTGGTCGCAGATGCCGCGTAGCCGCTCGAGAAGTTCAGGCGGGGCGGGATGGAATCCACCCTCGCCCTGCACCGGCTCGATGATGATCGCCGCCACGTTGTCCGGGCCAATGTCGGCGCGAAACACGTAGTCCAGTGCCTTCAGCGTATCGGCGATGCTGGTGCCATGCTGGGGTACAGGGAACGGCACATGGAAGACACCGGGCGGGGCGATGCCGAACTTGGTCTTGTAGGGCGCCACCTTGCCGGAAAGCGCCATCGTCATCGTTGTGCGACCATGAAAACCGCCCGTGAACGCAACCACTCCTGCACGGCCCGTCGAGGCGCGGGCGATCTTGACGGCGTTCTCCACCGCCTCCGCGCCGGTCGAGAACAGGATCGCCTTGGCGTCTTTGATTGGCGCAAGTGCCGCGAGACGCTCGCAGACCTCGACATAGGGCTCGTAGGGCAGGATCTGGAAAGCGGTGTGCGTATAGGCGTCCAGCTGCTTCTTGACCGCCTCGATCACCTTGGGATGGCGATGGCCGGTATTGAGCACGGCGATGCCGCCCGCGAAGTCGATGTAGCGGTTGCCTTCCACATCCCAGATCTCCGAGCCCTCGGCGCGGGCGACGAATTTGGGATAAGCGGTGGAGATGCCGCGCGGCACCGCATCGGTGCGGCGCGCCTGTAGGTCGGTATTCGTCATGATGAAGCTCGCTCTGCCATCGGGGTACCAATCCCCACGATAACGGCGCCGCTACAGCTTCTGGTATGAGATGGACTATGTCATAGTGGTGCATTCGATGCACCACATTGCGATCTCTGATGACGAGCACCACGCTTCGGAAGAAGCCAAGCGGAATTCGCTACGACCCAGACCGGCCCCTGGCAGGACGACTCCCGCCACTCACCATGTTGCGCGCCTTCGAGGCCGCTGGCCGCACGGGGAGCATGCGCAAGGCTGCCAACGACATCGGCATCAGTCATACAGTAGTCAGCCGGCACGTCCGCAGTCTCGAAGCGTGGATCGGCTGGAAGCTCTTGGCGGCGGGTCCGCGCGGTGTAGCGCTCACGCCGGAGGGCGAGTCGTTGTACGGTGCCACCTCCGTGGCGTTTCAGTCGATTGCCAATATCTCGGCGCAACTGCGCGCCAAAGCCGGCGTCGACGAGCTCCAGATATGGTGCTTCCCTGGCCTCGCCACGCGGTGGCTGATTCCGCGCTTCGATGAGGTTCGCGCAGTCGTATCTTCTGGTGAGGTCTTGCTTCGTGCGATCGACCAGATGCCGGATTTCTCCCGCGGCGAGGCCGACATCATGATCGGCTTCGGCGACTTCAAACGCCTTCCCGACCGGGCGATACCGCTACTTGAGCCGCGGATGTTTCCTGTCGTCAGTGCGGCATGGCTCGCCCGGAACGGCGTGCCGTCCTCGATCGAAGACCTCACGCGGCTCCCGCTCATACACGAGGAATCCTATGCGCAATGGACGAGCTGGTTCATGCAAGCTGGAGTGAAGCTCGATCGGCCGCTCAAGGGTCCTCGTCTGTGGGACGCAAATCTCGGATTTGACGCGGCCCTTGCCGGTCAGGGCGTCGCGCTGACCAGCAATCTGATGGTCGCCGACGAAATCAGCCAGAGACAGCTCGTCGAGCTCTTCGAAACCGATATTCGTGTCGGTGGGTACTATCTCGTGACGGCGCCGAACGCGGCGGATGAGCGGATCGACCGGTTCCGGGCGTGGATAACTCGCGTGCTGTCAGAGTTTGAGGAAAGAAGCCGCATACATACAGAAATGGCAAGAGAGAACTGAGGAGCTCACAGCATCGCCGAATCCGTTGATCCAAGGCGCATTTGCCGCTTTGATTTAGCCTGCGCAGTGGACTACGGGGCAATCTGTGCTTTTGCACCAGCAAATCTTCGCGAGTTTCGCAGGGTGCTCGCTTTGGCATAGCAATTGGAAGGTGGTGGACAATATCGAAAATGAAAGTGCAAGACCGTATCGACAAGTCCACCCCGCGCCCGAGGCGAAGGCGCCAGGATCCAAACAGGGACACTCCATCGACCCGACAGAGCGCACAATCCACTCTCAACATTGACCTCCGCGAGGACTACTCACCGCGTGCCCTTGGTATTCTGCAAGCAGCGCAGCGCGTAGTCGTGCGCGACGGAGCTGAGAAGCTCAGCTTGAGGGCAATAGCCCGAGAGGCTGGTGAATCCACATCGCTCGTTCTCTACCACTTCTCATCGATGGAGAAGTTGGAAGCGCTTTTGCTCGATTCGCTGTGGCGCGACATCGTCGTGGAGTTCGTCGCTCGTCTAAATGCGATGCCCACCGGCCAAGGCGCTCGGATCGATGCTCTGGTCGAGTTCCACGCCAAGATCGCGCGGAAGCCGGGGCTTTATAGAACCTATGTCGACCTGGTCGCCCACGTCGTTCCAAATCCCGGCATTCGCGAGAACGTGGCACTTATTTATGAAACCTATCGACTTGAGATCAACCGCCCGTTCTTCGCGGCTCCGGGGCTTGCCGATGCTGACGTCGCGGGACGGGCAGCTCTCGCACTGGCTGCGGGCGAGGGAATTCCGATTGATGCGCTGGTTTCAGCCCGAGAACACAGTCAAGATGTGGTCTTTGAACTTCTCTCGCATATCTTGAAGGTTGCCGCCGGCGTTCGTTCAGCTCCGCCACGCGATGCGGTCGATCGTCGGGACGATTCCAAACCGGTTCGCCCATTGTTCGACGAATTACCGTCCGCGGGAACCGCTCGGCGGCTCATTGAGGCCGGTCAGAATCTAATCCGTACGGGCGGGGTCAGGTCTGTTTCGCTCGAGGCATGTGCCAAGGAATCCGGGGAGTCGCGCCCGTCGGTCGGCTACCACTTCGGAAACAAGAAGAAGTTCCTCGACGCCGTGGCCGCGGCAGCGCTACGCGATTTGATCATCAGCATCGAGCAGCATCTGAACAAGCGAGGCGGCTTCACTGCTCACGATCTGGCAACCCGGTACTTTCGGCCAAAGTCTCCTTTCGCGCTTGTGATACTGATGCTACCCCTGATCCTGCAAACCCCATCTTTGGCGGCGCTTGCCAGAGATGCAAACGACTATATCCATCTTACGATCGCCTCCTTCCTCAAGGCTGCCGCACCTGGCGGCTCACACACGAACTATGTCGGCCTGGCACGGCTATACACCTCTTCTCTGATTGGATTGAGCCTCCAACACCTGTACGACCCCCGAAACTTCGATCCCAAACCGGCACTGGAGTGCCTTTGCAAAGCGGTGCTGCGGCCCGACACGGCATCCGCGCCTGGTCGGTAGTTCAGCGCAATTGATCCCGCCAGCTCATTCGCGCCGAGTGAGCCCGCTTTGTCGATCGCGGGGTTATCTGCTCGATATCTAGTTCGAAGATCCGAGACACCCAGCGGACGCGGGCACGGAATCCCGTTCCTGCTCCGACAATATGTTCCGAATTCGAGGGAGTTGACTCTGCGAACCAATGCAACTTAGTGTGCAAATTCTGCTGATCGATCAGCAGAATTTGCACGGGAGGAAGAGCACCGACAGTGTGCTTCCGTTGCAAGGGGCTAGAAAGAGAGGTCGGACATGCCAACTGGAGCGCAGAGAGTCGAAGTTCGCCGCGGTCACACCAGACTTGAGGGGCGGCTCACGCTGACAAGTATCGTTCTGATGGTCGTGGCGGGAGCTGCGCCTCTGACAGTTGTCGGCGGTCCTGTTCCGCTCGCTTTCGCGTTCGGCAACGGAGCGGGCCTTCCCACAATGTTCCTGGTGACGGGTGTCATCCTCGTCCTCTTCTCAGTCGGGTTCACCGAGATGAGCCGATATGTTCCGACTGCGGGTGCATTCTATTCATACGCTTTTGTGGGAATTGGGCGGCGAACGGGTATCGGCACGGGATACGCGGCGCTCCTTTCCTACTTCACCCTTTACGTTGGGATGTACGGACTGCTTGGGCCCGCGATCAACTCGCTCGTGACCTCATACGGCGGACCCAGCATGCCGTGGTGGCTCTGGAGCGTTCTCTCCCTGCTTGTGGTGGGCTTCGTCGGATACCAAAACATCGAATTTTCCGGGAAGATTCTCGCCGTACTGCTGGCGGCCGAAGTCGTGATCGTTCTGGTACTCGATGCAGCGATTGTCTTCACGGCTGGCCATGGGCGCGGGTTCTCCGGCGGCTTCCTGAGCATGTCCGAAGTCCTCTCCGGAGCACCCGGGGTCGCTTTCCTTTTTGCGGTGCTTGGTTTTATAGGCTTCGAGGCAACGGTTGTGTTTCGGGACGAGGCACGCGATCCGGAGCGTACACTGCCGCGTGCCACCTATATCGCGGTGCTTTTCATTGCGATCTTCTATTCCTTCACCAGCTGGGCGATGCTTAGCGGCGGCGGAGAAAAGGCGATCGTTGAGGCATCGCACGCGGCGCCCGACGCCGTACTGCCCAATCTCGCTGGCGATTATCTTGGCCAGGTTGGTGCCGATCTTGTTCGGATCCTATTCGTCACGAGCATCTTCGCCTGCGTGCTGACGTTCCACAATGTCGTCGCGCGGTATATGTTTTCGTTGGCCAATCGTGATCTTCTCCCGGCGATCTGGTCAGGTGTGCACCAACGCTTTGCTTCGCCGCACGTTGCCAGCCTGACGCTCAGCGCTGCGGCCATCGCCTTCATAGCGTTCGGCGTCCTCGCCAAGCTCGACCCCGTGTCACAATTCTACACCTGGCTCGTGGGGCTTGCATCGCTCGGATATATCGCGCTGCTCGTCGTTTCAGCCGCATCATCGATTGTCTTCTTCCAGCGCCGTCCATTTCTCGGAGTCGGGGCCTGGCGCGCCACGATCGCGCCAACGCTCGCCCTGATTGGACTCGTCACAACGCTGATCATCGTCCTGTGGAATATCATGGTCCTCGTGGGCGACAACGCCATCGCCGCATTCGGTGTGGTTGTGTCGGTGATCGTCGCGTTTGCGCTCGGACCGATCGTTGCCGCGCTGCGTCCCGAAGCAGGATGGGAGGTCGAAATCTCGGCTCCCGCAAGCGCCCCGATCCTCCACGCCGAAGGCGCGGCAGAGGTGCTTGATCCCACGCGTCAATAGGACGGCTTGGGGGTCAAGAACGGTTGCAAGGGGTCAGCCTGCCGGCGTAGCCCCACATTCCGTCGGCCACCTCGACTCATCACGAATGAATTGGAGATACGCAATGACAGTGGTGCAACAGCAGTATCGGGCGGCGGCGGTTCAGGCAGCACCCGTGTGGTTTGATGTCGACGCGACGATCGAGAAGACCATTCATTTGGTCACCGAGGCGGCGGAGAACGGCGCACGCCTGATTGCCTTCCCCGAAGCATGGGTGCCTGGCTATCCGGCGCACATCTACGGTTCGGCTGGTTGGGATCACAAGGAGTCGAAGGAAGTCCATCGTGAATTGATGGAGAACTCGCTGACGCTCACAGGCCCGCAGATGGAGAAACTCTGCGAAGCAGCTCGCGGGAACAACGCGATGCTCGTCGTCGGGATCAACGAGCGGGACGACCGATACTCGAGGGGCACGCTGTTCAACTCGATGGTGTACATTTCGCAGACCGGCGAACTACTAGGCGTGCATCGCAAGCTAATGCCGACGCACGCGGAGAGGATTCTCTGGGGTTGCGGGGATGGAAGCGACCTGAAGGTGTTCGACACCCCGCTCGGCCGCGTTGGCGGACTCGTTTGCTGGGAGCATTGGATGCCGCTAACGCGGTTCGCGATGCATGCGAAGGGTGAGCAAGTTCATGTGGCGACTTGGCCGGAGGTTCCGGACATCCATCATCTGGCCAGTCGGCACTACGCCTTCGAGGGAAGATGCTTCGTGATTTGCGTGGGGTCCTTCCTGACGTTCGAACACATTCCCTCCACCTTCGCGCGACGGGAGGCCCTGCTCGCGGCGGGTGACTTCGGTGGAGGCCAGGAGGTGATCCTGCCAGGCGGTTCTGGCATCATTGGACCGGACGGTCAGTGGATAACCGGCCCTGTTTCCGGAAAGGAGGAGATCATCTATGGGGATATCGATCTCAACCGCATCAAGGAAGAACAATTGGCATTCGATTCGGCTGGTCACTATAATCGGCCGGACATCTTCCAACTGACTGTGGACGAGCGGCCCAAAGCCCAGATCAATTGGCTGCGCCACCGCAGTGAGGATGAAGACGCAACGGATCTGGTTGCATGACGTTTCGTCTACCGAACTATCGGACGCAACTGCGCAGATATCGATCGGAGAACGCGCCGGCGCCGGCATTCTGTTACCGCCGCGGCGGTTCGATCAGGTCTGGAAGCTCGATCCGCTTTCTTCAGCAGTGAGCGTTGCCGGTAATTCGATGGTCCGCCGAGCAAAGCACTGACCATGCCGATGTTCAATTGGACCTCGACTGGGTCCGGGAGCTTGGCGGTCACCGGAAAGATTCCCGACACCGACTTTCACGAAGACGCTGCCCGCACAGCACGGCGTCATCGACCCTCCCTGCCGTCTAGACAGATCGTAGGCGGTCGATGCTCCAATGAATGATGTCGAAGCGATTGTAGTGCCCGACAACATCCAGGTCGTGCTTGAATTCAATTGCCTCGTGCAGATTGATATCGGCGACAACTGGTTCATTCCCGTAGACGGGGCCGATCCGGTACTCTCCATCAGGCCCGATAATGCTGGACCCACCGGGAAAACTCGCATCTCCTCCCACGCCTTCGGCATAGGCTGCTCGAAGGTCTTCGGGAATTGCATCTTCTGGAAGATAGGTTGCAGCGCTGACTACGAAACAGCGCCCTTCGATGGCATAGTGGCGCGAGGCGATCTCGTGAGGCGATGTCATGTCAGGCCAAAGCGCCACATGGATCTCCTCGTCTTCGGCATGCAAAGCTTGCCTTATGATCGGGTGAAAATGCTCCCAACAGACCAGACTCCCAACACGGCCGGCTGCCGTGTCGTGAACGTGGAGTCCGGCTGCGTCGCCGGAGGTCCACACCAAACGTTCGGTGTGTGTGGGAAGGAGCTTTCGGTGTACACCCAGGATCGAACCATCGGCTCCGATCGTGATGGCACTATTGAAAAGAGTTGCCGACGCTGGGCGAGCACGCTCGTTAAAGCCCAAAACAACCGTGACTTCGCGATCCCGCGCCGCACCGCAAATCGCCCGAATATGAGGTCCGCCGACGACCGCACTCTGTACGGCGAGCTTTCCGAACCAGCGCCTCGCTTCTTCATCGTTCCACCCGGCCATACCAAACACCCAGGCAGGGTAACCGCCAAGCCACGTTTCAGGAAACACCACGAGGTTCGCACCTCGCTCCGCTGCGTTTCCAATCTCCTCGATCGCGGTCTGCGTGCCAGCGTCGAGGTCAAGCAAGTGCGGTGCTCTCTGAACGATATAAACGCGTGTCATCTCTTTCTCCTCACCAACCCGCGAGATTTCGAACAGTCAGCCAGACCCAGCATAAGGCAAACGCGGATAGAGACGTGAAATCGACCGCCTTGATCGCGACGTGCTTTTCGACGAGCTTGGGGACCCAACCAAGAGCCATCGTAGACACTGCCGTGTAGAAGCTCGCAGCAATCAGAATTGGTGTGGTGTAGGCGTCGACAATCTTTGCGGAATCCGCGGCGACAAGAATGCCCCCGATCACCAAAGCGTCGACATGCCCCTGACGAAGTCGGGCGAACTCTTTGATACCGGCCCATCCCTTCGGCTTCTCAAGCGAGATATACATCAGAATCCCGGATAGACCGCCGAGGGAAAGCAAAATCAGCCCCGCCTTTCCAATTGCCTCCAACTTCCCCTCCTAGTTGCAATATCAGCCAGGTCACTCTTCAGCGGCGGCACCGCCGAAGAAGCGACGTAGATCGAAGAAACTCGCCAGAATGCCGAACACCACCGCGGCAACTGCGACGAAGAACACGGACACCGCAGCCATAGTCGGCGTATAGCCGTAGCGCAGGGCGTTGAAGATCTTGATCGGCAGCGTCTCGGTGGTGAAGCCGATCGTCATGTAGGCGACGATGTATTCGTTGAGCGACAGCACGAAGGCGAAGGCGTAGCCGGAGATCAGGTAGGGCAGGATCAGCGGCAGCACCACCGTGCGCGCCACGGTGCGGTCGTCTGCGCCCATGGTGGCAGCGGCCTCGACTAGCGAGCGGTCGATGGAGGCGAAGCCCAACGACAGCGTGACCAGCGGCAAGGTGACGAAAAAGACCGCGTGGCTGACGATGGCCGTGAAGAACTGGCCGAACAGGCCGAGCGTCGCCCAGAAGGTCAGGAAGCCGAGCGCGGTGATGACCGGCGGCAAGATGAACGGCGCGACCCCCAGAAGCTGGAAGATGTTCGCCCAGGGCGCGATGCGCCGCCACAGGAACCAGGCCAGCGGCAGCGCGATGAGGACCGCCAGCGCAGCCGAGCAGGCTGCCAGCGTTAGCGAGTGGAACAGCGCCGCGCGCCATTCCGAGTCGATAAAAATCTGCGCATACCAGTCGAGCGAGAAGCCGAGCGGCGGGAAGGTCAGGTCCTTCTTCTCGTTGACCGACACGCCCGCGACCACGATCAGGGGTGCGGCGAGGAACAGCGCGACAGCGACGAAATAGAGGCGGCGCAGCGCGTTCATGCGGCATTCTCCTGGCGCCCGACGAGAAGCGTGAGCCCTACCAGCGACAGCGAGATCAGCACCAGGAAGACCGCCATCGCCGCGGCGAAGGGCATGTTCGACTGGTAAATCGCCTGGTCGGTGATGAGCACCGACAGCGTCCAGTGCTGCGGCCGGCCGAGGATCTGCGGCAACAGGTAGGAGCCGAGCGCGAAGACGAAGACCATGATCAGCGTCGCCACGATGGTGTTGCGCAGCGCCGGCACAACAACGTTGAGGAAGGCGCGCACCGGTGAGGCACCGAGCGTGCGCGCGGCTTCCGTCAGCGTCGGGTCGAGCCGCACCAGCGCGGGGTAGAGCACCAGGATCGTATAGGGCAGCGCCTGATAGACCATGCCGGTCAGCACCGCGCCGAACGACGGCAGCAGCGCCACCGGACCGTCCATCAGGCCGCCCGCAACCAACAGGTTGGTGATGCCGGCTGTTCGCGACAGCAGCGTCGACCAAGCGAAGCCGATGATGACCTCCGACAGCGACAGCACTGACAAAAGCCCGACCAGCCAGAGCGTCTGCACCTTTCGCGGTCGTTTGGTCAAAAGATAGGTGAAGGGGAAGGCGATGACGATGCAGCAGACCGCCACAGTCACCGCCAGCATCAGCGAGAAGCCGAGCACTTCGCCGAAGAAGGCGGAAAGGAAGCGAGCGTAGTTGTCGAACACGAAATCCGGCTTATAGAAGCCGGCCGGGTCGCGCTTGAAGAACGACACCGCGATCATGATCGAGAACGGCACGACGAAGAAGACAGTGAGCATCAGCGCCGGGAAGGCCAGCGGCGCGTAGTCGGCCGCGCGTCTTGGCGGCTCGCGTCTCACTGCTTCACCACCGCGCAGCACTCGGCCGGCAGCAGCACGCCGACCGTTTGCCCAACTTGCACGTCCGGCCGCTCGCGAGGCGTGGCCACCGCCGTGATAGTCATGCCGCCGGCCTCCACAAAAGTCTCGATCGTGCCGCCGAGATCGCGCACGAAATTGACTGTGCCGTCGAATGTGCCCTTGCCCGGGGCGGTCAAGTGCACGTCCTCCGGCCGGACAGAGATCGTCGCCCTGGACGGGCCGGGGAGAGGCGCCAGTCCGGGAACGGCCGTGCCGAGCACGGTCACGCGCCCGGCAGTGTCCGTTTCGACCGGCAGCAGATTGGTGATGCCGATGAAATCGGCGACGAAGGCGTCGGCGGGCTTGCGGTAGATCTCGATCGGCGCCGCCGCCTGCACGATCCTGCCCTTTCCCATGACGACGACCAGGTCGGCCATAGTCATTGCCTCGCGCTGATCGTGGGTGACGACGATGGTGGTGATACCGAGGCGTTGCTGCAATTGCCGAAGCTCCACTTGCATCGCTTCGCGCAGCTTGGCGTCGAGCGCCGATAGTGGCTCGTCGAGCAGGAACAATTTTGGCGACAGCGCCAGCGCCCGCGCGATCGCCACGCGCTGACGCTGTCCACCCGAGAGCTTCGTCACTGGCCGGTCGACGAAGCCGGCCAGGTGGATCATGGACAGCAGTTCGTCGACTCGCTTCCTTTGGGCCTCCTTCGCCGCGCCGCGGATGCGCAGCGCATAGGCGATGTTGTCGCCGACTGTCAGATGGGGAAACAGAGCCAGCGATTGGAACACCATGCCGATGTTGCGTCTGTGGGTCGGCAGCGTGGTGATATCCTCGCCGTCGAGCACGATGGCGCCCCCGCTCGGCTCCTCCAGGCCGGCGATCATCCTGAGAAGCGTGGTCTTGCCGCAGCCGGACGGGCCGAGCAAGCATACGAACGTTCCGTGCGGAACGCTCAAAGACACGTCGTCAACCGCCGTGAAATGGCCGAAGCGCTTGCTGATTGCGTTAATCGCCAACCCTGGCATGAACGTGATCGCCTCCAATGCTCTCGTTTGCGCACGGCCGTAGACCGCCCACCATCTTGTCACCGCGTAGGTCTAGTCGTCGTCAGACGCCAAAACGTCTTTGGCGCCCTTTCGACCACTCGGCTCGACGCGTGGGTTATCTGCTTCTCTAGGCACACGAGAATTTCAGCCGACAATCAACTCCGTCCATCTTTGATTTATTTCATCGACCTTTGCATTATAGATGTCGTAGCGTGGGATGATCGGATCGATATCCGACGAGACGGCCGCAAATTCTTCTGGAGTCAGGTCCAACACATCCTTTTTCAGTGTTGGCTGGGTGCCGACTTTCCGCGACATCAGCCCCTGAATCGAGGGTTGGCTCATGAAGTCAATGAAGATGTGCGCCTCATCCACTTTCTTGGATGCTCGCGACAACACCCAGTTTCCGGAGTCCTGCACACCGCCTTCTTTCGGGAAGGTCGATCGCACATGGAAACCATCGGCGATCGCGAGACCCGTCACGTCGTGGTAGTATTGACCCATTGGAATCTCGCCCGATTTCAGCGCCTGCTCGAACTGCGCCTCATCTCGATACCATAGGCGTACGTTTGGTTTTACCTCTGCCAGCTTGGCAAAGGCCTTCTCCAATCCCTCGTCCGTGCTGAGAGCATCGGTGCCGCCAAAGAAGGTCTTTGCTGTCACTTCAAGCAGGAAGGAGTTCGTAGCGAGTGCCAGCAGGCCGAGCTTGTCCTTCTTGTCGTCGTCCCAGAGCGCCGCCCAGGATGTCGGTGCCTCCTTGAACACATCGGTGTTCGAGACCAGTGTGATCCACCATGCCACTGCTCCGACGCCCGACACGCGGCCGTCCGGATACTTGCTGACGAAGCGGTCGAGAAAGTCGCCGTAGTGCTTGAACTTCGAGATATCGAGTGGCGTCCAAAGCTCGGTCGACTGCCCTTTTAGGGTCGCTGTCTGCGACATCATCGAGACATCCGCTGGCGCCTGTCCTGCCTTCGCCGCCTGCTCGATCTGTACCACCCAGGCCTCGCTAGCTGGTGACGCGATCGACTCCACCGCAATTCCTGTGGAGTCGGTGAATTGCGGAAATATGTGCTTGTCGAAGGACTCCTTGAAGTAGCCGCCGTAGACGGCCACCTTCAGCGATTTGTCCTGTGCTCGCAGCACGGCCGGCATGGCGAGCAGGCTCGCGCCAGAAATGCCAACGCCGAGCACAGCCCTTCTAGTCAATGCTAGTTGATCCGTTCTTTTCATCGCTCCTCTCCATCGATCCCGGTCGTTGCCGGATTCAGTTCCTTCGGACTTCCTTGGTTCCGCTATCTGTTCACGGTCGACGCTCGAAGCGCCGGGCTGAATGCGATCAGACTAAGAATCTCGAACAAAACTTGTGCGCCGGCTTGAGCGGTGTTGGTGGTGGCGTCGTACTGCGGTGCCACTTCCACAACGTCGCCGCCAACGAGGTTCAGTCCCTTCAGCCCACGCAAAATCTCGAGCACCTCGCGCGTGGTGAGGCCGCCGATCTCCGGCGTGCCAGTTCCGGGCGCGAAGGCGGGGTCCAGACTGTCGATGTCGAAGGACAGGTAGGTCGGTCCGTCGCCGACGATCTTCTTCGCCTTCTCGATAATGGCATGGATGCCGACGCCGGAAACCTCCTCGGCATGGATGACAGTCATGCCGGACTCGTACGAGAACTCCCACAGATATTCCGACGAGCCGCGAACGCCTATCTGGATGGTGCGGGTCGGCTCCAGCACGCCGTCGAGCACCGCGTTGCGGAACGGTCCGCCGTGGTGGAACTTGCACTGATCAAACGGTCCGCCGGTATCACAATGCGCATCGATGTGAATCATGCCGACAGGGCTTTTTCTACCGACAGCCTTGAGGATGGGGTGTGTGATGGAGTGGTCGCCGCCGACCGAAAGCGGGATGACTCCGGCGTCGACCACCTGGTTTATCCGCTTCTCGATGTCCTCGTGGCTGAGTTCCAGCCTATAGCGGCTGCGGAACGGTACATCGCCGATATCGGCTACTCGCAGTTCATGGGTGGGAGCACAATCGAGTGCATGATTATAGGGGCCGATGCGCTCGATAGTTCGGAGTGCCCGGGGTCCGAAGCGCGCGCCGTTGCGGTTCGTGACGCCGAGATCCATTGGAACGCCAATCAATGCGACCTGAAGGTCTCCGAAATCCGGGGTGTCGGCATCGATCGACCGCTGAGGAGCGTCCAATAGGGTTGGAATGCCTGAATACGGGGCGACACGCGTGCCCTTCGAGAAGATCCGTCTTGCAACTCGTTGAAATCGCGGATCGTAGGGCTCACCGCTATTGTCCTGCTCGAATTTGGCTTTGAGCGTTGAAAGATCCACGTTGCCTCCCGTCGCGACACCACATGCAGTATTCGTCAAAACGTCTCAAACCCGTCGGAGTTGAGATCGGCCATCTTCCTCCAAGTCGTCTTGCTAGTTCAATTCATGCGTTTATAACATTTGATATGAATGAAATTCACATAGAGAATCCTCAATGACAGGCCGCCTCCCCCCATTGGTTTCGTTGCGTGCATTCGAGGCAACGGTCAGATGCGGATCGATTTCAGCGGCGGCACGCGAGCTTCACGTCACACACGGCGCAGTCAGCCATCAGATCAAGGCGTTGGAGGATTCGCTTGGAGTCCCTCTCTTCGAAAGAAATGGTCGACGCCTCAAAATCACCGCGCGGGGTGCCCTCTTCTTTCCGGCGGTATCGGAGGCGTTCGCCCAGATCACGGCGGCAGCGTCGCTTACGAAACACCAGTCGACGCAAGGGACTTTGCGGATTTCCTGTTCCCCTGCGCTCTTGACCTCATGGCTGATCCCGAAGATTGGCGTCTTCAGTGACCGCTATCCGGAGATCAGCCTTGTTTTGGTCCCCAATACGGGAAGCGGTCCACTCGCTGTCGGTGACGTCGACATCGCAATCACATATGGCAACAACGAGAGCCATGGCTTCTGGACGCGTCTCTGGCGCAAGTTCGAACTCTTCCCCATTGCCAGCCCGGCGATCCTGAACGTCAGACCCATCCGTTCGATCGCTGACCTCAGCGATCAGGTCATGCTGCATGGCGACAATGGACAGGAATGGCGTGCATGGTTGGCCGCCGCCGATCATCTGAACCTCAAACCGGGTCGGCAGCATTGGTTTGCTGACGCTCATCTGGCGATGGAGGCAGCACGCCTCGGTCAAGGCGTTGCAATGGGCGATAGTGCGACAATCGCTGACCAAATCGCTTCTGGTGAGGTCGTCCGCCTATTCGACCTGCAGATTGCGGCTCAAGACGCGTTTTACGTTTGTACCCAACAACAGACCCAGGATGCACCGATTATTCGCGTCTTCGTCGATTGGCTCTTTGCGGGCGTATGACACCAGTTCTCACATTCAGAACTTGCCTTGCCCGGGGAACACGATGTCCTGATCGACCAGGATGTTGAACTTGTACCCCGGCCGGACACGTAGCGTCGGCTGAACGTCGAGGTTCTTGCTGATCGTCCGCTCCGCGACGCGGCCGAACGTCTCGGCGAAGTTCCTCCGAGCGGCATCGGAGGCGGTGTCCTGCGTAGCGAGCGTGGAGCTTTCCGGGACTGCCATGTCGATGCCGGCGCCGATGACCGCCAGCAGAGCCGCTGACCCGAACGTCCTCAGGTAGTGCCGGTCGACCTTGTCGTTGAACCCCCCATAGCCTTGCGCATCCGTTCCGGCCATTCCTCCGATCTGCAGCGTGGAGCCATTCGGGAAGATGATATCCGTCCAGACGACGAGGACCCGGGACTGGCCGAAGGAAATCTTGCTGTCGTAGCGGCCGAAGAGCTTGGTGCCCTGCGGGATCAGCAGATAGTGTCCGGTCGCACTGTCATAGACGTTCTGGCTGACCTGCGCGGTGATGCGGCCTGGCAGGTCGGAGTTGATGCCGGTGATCAGCGTCGCCGGGATGACGGAGCCGCGCTTCAGCTCGTAACGCGACTGCCGCGGGACGACTTGGTTTGGAAGATATCCGACCTCCTTCAGATCCGCGTTGAAGAAATCCTCCTTCGCGCCCTGCGCGTTGGGATCGATGTTTTGGCCGCCAAGACCGGCCTTCAGAGCAGCCGAGTAGAGGTCGGCGGCTGAACCGCCGGGTACTGTTGCCCCACGGTCTGTTGACGGCGCGGCGGCCTGATCGCCCTCCCCGGTCTTCAGCTTGTCGACACTGACGGCAATCGGCGAATCGTAGGCGGTGTCGTTGGCCTGGAGCCGGGCCAGGCGTTGGCGTTGCCTCTCGCGAAAATACTGCTCGTCGGCCTCGCGCTGGAGGCGAGCCCTCCAGAGTTCCTCGGGCTCGAGCTGCTGGGGCGCGGGCGCAGCGACTTCGGCCTTCTCTGGCTTCGGGGCGAACGGGTTGTCGACCGCCGCAGGCCCCGGAGGCGTGGGCTGAAACGTCTGCGTTTCCCCCGGCTCGCCGATGATGCCGTCGGGAACACCGCGCTTCAGCTGATCGCCAAAGCTCGATGCGGGCGGACCGCCCTGTCCGCCGTTCGCGGGTTCATTCCGGAAATACAACCCTCGGGAGCTCAAACCGTAGAAGATCACGCCGAGGAACAGCACGACCAGGACGATCGCCAGGATGATCGGCAAGCGATTTACGCGTCGCATCGGCGCCGGGGCGCTGTTGGCCGAGCCACCCAATTGCAGGGACTGTACCATCGTGCCCTCCCCTACCCGCGCCGCATGACGGACAGCGGGCTTGCCGGTGTCGCGCCGGCCGACGTCACGTCGTAGGCGCGGCCGAGTTCGACTGTCGTCGTGGAGAGCCGCGCCAGGATTTGGCCGTCATAGCTGTCGACGACGTAGGCGAGCAGGATAAGGTTCTTCTCGCCCGGCTTCTGGTCGGTGACGACGGCGTAGCCCCAGGTCTTGAGCGAGGCTTCCAGCGCCTCGCCGAACGGCGAGCCGTCCCGCTTCAGCCGGATCGTCGCCGTGCCGGGCCCGACCTGCTCGGCCAGCCGGCTCACCATGTCGCCTGCGATTGCACTGGCGGCGGGTCCTGATATCTCTGGCGGGGCCGAGCTGGCGATCAAGCCTCCGGCATCCAGCGACTGACAGCCGGCCAGTGATCCAGCGAACAGGGCAAGGCCGATAAAGGACAGAAAGAAGCGGCGACCGGGCATCCCCTACCCTCCCCGCTTGATCGTGATCTTCTCCTGCTTCCAGCCGACACCGGAAACGAGAACGGCGCGGTCGACATTGTAGTCGACGATCATCATGTCGCCCTTCATGCGGTAGTTCACAATGCGGTTCTGGCCGCCAGAAACGACGAAGAGAACCGGCGCATCCTGGCCGGCGAGCGAGCGCGGAAACTGGATGTAGGTCTTTTCTCCGTCGCCGTAGACGCGCGTCGGCCGCCAGCCGGCCCGTCCGCTTACCGAATAGCCGAAGTTCAGCTGTTCCGCCGGAACGCCGGCACCGGGAATGGTGCTTGCTTCCAGCCGAGCATTGACGTCGGCCAACTTGGCCGACACGTCCTCGGGATATTCGAAACCGACGCGCGCCATATACTGGCTCTGGCTCGATTTGAGCTGGATGTGATAGGTCCGGCGCGACGTCGTCACCACCATGGAGGTGATGAGCCCCGGCTCCGAAGGCTTGACCACCAGATGGATAGCCTGGCCGCCAACGGCGCCGGAGGTGGCCGGCTCGACCTTCCAGCGCACCGTGTCGCCGAGAAGAACGTCGCGCACGATCTCGCCCGGCTGCAGCTCGATATCGCAGACCTGCAGGGGCGAACACACGACCGACGGCTGCACCTCGCCATAAAGGAAGATCACCTTGCCGTCCGGTCCCTTGGTGACGAGGCCGCGGCTTCCTCGCCATTGACCCGAGATGGCGGTGCCCTTGGCCTCGTTGGCGCTCATGCCTTGGGCGCAGGCTTCCGGAAGGAAGAGCGGTGCGGGGGCAAGGGCAATGCCAAGGGCGAGGGCCGTCGCGGCCATAGATGTCTGACGTGTCATGGCGGGCGGTTCCTAGAGCTGCGCGGTCCAGTCGAGATCGCGGATGTAGAGGCCGATTGGATTGAGGCGGATGACCGCCTCGTCCTGCGGAGGGGTGAGCACCACGGTCGCGACCGCGCGGAAGCGGCGGACCGCCGTCTCCTTGCCCTTCCGGTCGCGTTCGTATTCGGCCCAGTCGATCTGATAGCTCTGGTTCGACAGCGGCACGATGTTGTTGACCTCGACCGCGACCGTCGCTGCCCTCGCCTTCTCGAAGGGCGAGTTCGACCGGAACCAGTTGTTGACCTTCTCCGTCGCTGGGTCCGATGTCCGCAGCAGCGCATAGGTGCGGTCGATGTAACCTTTCTGGACGACGGCGTCGGGCGTCACGCTTCTGAAATTGGACAGAAAGTCGCCAAGCGTCGCACGCACCACCCTTGGATCGGCATATTCGATCTGCTGCGGGAAGCCGGCGCTCACCGCGCTGCCCAGCTTGTCGACCTCGACGATGTAGGGGACGAGCTTGACCTGCGTGCTCTGGTAGAGCGCGTAGGTCGTGCTGATGACGGCGAGCAACATGCCGGTGATGCCGACGATGCGCCACGACGAAGCCGCCCTGACATAGGAACCATAGCGTTCCGTCCATTCCTGGCGCGCGGCGAGATACGGGTTGTCCGGTGGAGTGTTCCTGGCCATCGATCAATCCTGCGCTCACGAATCCTGCAGCGGAGGCGGCGCCGGCCGTCGCTGCGATTTCTGCTTGGCCTCGTCGAGCTTCGCGTTGGCGAGGCCGAGCAGCGAGTTGGCGTAGGCGCCCGGCGCTGCGATCGCCTTGTCCTTCGCCGCGGAGCCGGCCGCCCAGCCCGCCTGGCCGACACCTGTTGCCATGCCGCGCAGAGCCGCTCCGGCAAATGAGGAGCCGCCCGCATGCGCGCTGCGAGCGGACGATGCCGCCGTTCCAGCAGCGCTTGCGCCAAGGAAAGCTCCGCCGGCCGCGAATGTCGCGGCCTGACCGCCGTGCCGGATCGCTTCCATGCCTCCAGAGACCGAGGCGCCTTGGACGACGCCCTGGATGATGGGCGGCACGTACATGGCGATGATGAAGACGACGACGGAGATGCCTGCGATCGCCAGCGTCGTGATGAACTGGTCCGTGGTCGCCGTCGGCGCCTCCGCAAGGCCGATCAGAACCTCCGAGCCGATGCGAGCGATCATGACCAGCGCCATCAGCTTCATGCCAACGGAGAAGGCATAGACCAGATAGCGGACCGCGAAGTCCTTGGTGTAGCTCGACCCGCCGAGACCGAGCATGATCATGCCGGCGAGCAGGCCGACATACATCTCGACCATGACCGCCACGAAGATCGCGGCGACCAGGCTGAACGAGACAACCACCACGATCATCGCGAATACCGCCGCCATCGCCAGCGCGTTGTCCTCGAACAGGCCGAACTGCGCCTGTTCCGACATTTTTGATGCTACCCGAATGCCGGCATTGAAGATGTCGGCCGGCGACGCAGAGCCGCCCGACGCGCCGATCTGGAACAGGCTGTCAACAATGGCCTTTGAGACGGTCGGACCCTGGTCGAGGATGAAGGCAAACAGGCCGATGAACATAATCCGGCGGACCAGCTCGGCGAACCAGCTGTCCAGCGAAGCGGCGTTGATAGCGAGCCACACGGCGGCGATGCCGATCTCGATGGCCGCGAGGATCCAGAACAAGGAACGGGCGGCGTTGAGAACCGTGGTTTCCCAGCCGCGCGCGGCCGTCACCACCTGGTTCTCGAGCGTTGTTAGAACACTGCCGTCCTGGGCAAGCGCCGGAACGCTGGCGATCAGGACGAGCGCGGTGGAGACAAGACCAAGCTCGACCGCGCGCGAAGGTCTAATTATCACCATCTCGGCTTCATCTCCTGGCCACCGCGGACGTCGCGGTCCGGATCGCCGCCGAAGAATTGCCCGGCGCGCCGGCGCCTCTCCGCGTCTGGTGACGCCGGAGCCGGATTTTCAACAGTTGCATTTGCGCCGTCGCCGGAGCTGAGCGAGATCAGGATGGTCGCGGCGGCACCGGCAACAAGAAGGCCGGTCACGGTGAGGAAGATGGTCAGACGGTTCACCACCGCGGCTCCAGCGTCTGGCCGCCGCGCGCGTTCGGAAGACCGGCATTGAAGAACCGCTCGCGCCGCAACTGCGCGAGATCCTTGTCGGCTTGTTCGGATTGATACCAGGTTCCCATCATCGTGGTCTGCTGGGCGACCAGCGCGCGCAGCTTCTGGGCCTGGGCGACCTGCTCGGCCGCGATCTCGTGAGCGACCTGCAGGGCTTTCATCTGACCGTCCGCCGATTCCGACATGGTCCTGAGCTGGCTCATGGTCGATTCCTCGGACGTGAACTGCTCCGCAGTCAGCCCGGCTGCCTTGAGGGCGCCGCCAATCGTGTCGCGATTGGTTGTCGACCAGCTCTCGTAGTGCGAGGCAAAAGTCTCGCCGTCGGCCAGGCCGGTCTTGAAGTCCGCGTAGCTCTGGAAGCGCTGCCGCAGCACGTCGTCGGCGTTGGACATGGAGAAGGCGATCCCCTGCCCTTGCGCGACAAGGCTACGCAGTCGGTTGAGATCGTTCTCGACCTGGCTCCAGGTGTGGAACGGCAGCTGCGCTGTGTTCTGCAGCATGTTCTCGTACATGCGGATCTGGTTCTGGATCTGCTCGGCCAGTTGGCCGATCTGGGTGATCTGGTTGTTGATCTGCTCGGTGGACTTGCCAACGAGCG
This sequence comes from Hyphomicrobiales bacterium, assembly GCA_003963455.1. Classification (GTDB taxonomy): domain Bacteria; phylum Pseudomonadota; class Alphaproteobacteria; order Rhizobiales; family Rhizobiaceae; genus Mesorhizobium. The sequence goes on along the minus strand of RXJA01000062.1, from coordinate 13,590 downwards.
TGATAAGCTCGCCATTGTTGAGGAGCTGGGTCCATTCCGTCGCATTGCCGGTGGCAGCGCCGGCGACAGCCGTTTGCGGCGTCACGGTGGCGGCCGCGATCGACACGCCGAGCATCATGCTAGTCAGCCTGAAGGAGTGTTTCCGCATCACTGAATCCTCTCTGCTTGAGCCAATGGATGGGCCAGTCGCGGCCGTGCTCTGTCCGCAGAGCCGCAATCCGTTTCAGGTCTTCCTTGCCGGAGGCGCCGGCGAAGGCGAGCGCCAGGGGGCCGAGCGCCATGTCGAACAGGCGCCGGCCGTCGGCAGAAGCGACGTAGTATTCGCGTTTGGGCAGCGCGGTCGCCACGATCTCGATCTGGCGCTCGTTGAAGCCGATGCGCTCGTAGAACTCACGCGTGCCGGGCTCGCGGGCTGCGCCGTTCGGCAGGCAGATCTTGGTCGGGCAGGATTCTTTGAGCACGTCGATGATGCCGGAGCGATCGGCGTCCGAAATCGACTGGGTGGCAAGCACGACCGCGCAATTCGCCTTGCGCAGCACTTTTAGCCACTCTCGGATCTTGTCCCGGAAGACCGGATGCCCAAGCATGAGCCAGGCTTCGTCGAGAATGATCAGGCTGGGAGCCCCGGTCAGGCGCTTCTCGATCCTGCGGAACAGGTAGGTGAGGACCGGGACGAGGCTGCGCTCGCCGAGGTTCATCAGCTGCTCGATCTCGAAGGTCTGGAACGAGCCGAGCGACAGGCCGTCGGTCTCGGCATCGAGCAGCTGGCCCATCGGCCCGTCGACCGTGTAGTGATGCAGCGCATCCTTGATCTCGCGCATCTGAACGCCGCTGACGAAATCCGACAGCGAGCGGCCGCGCGATTCCGCCATCAGCGCGACCTGGCGCGAAATTGCGTTGCGATAGTCCGGCGTGACCGTGACGCCCTGCAGGGCGACGAGCATCTCGATCCAATCCGTCGCCCACGCCCGGTCGCCTTCCGCGGTGAGTTCCGCGAGAGGACAGAATGCCAGTGCCGGCTTGTCGACGTCCTGCCCTTCTCCGACCTCGTAGTGGTCGCCGCCGGCGGCCAGCGTCAGCGGCTGCATCGAACGACCCTTGTCGAAGACGAAGAGCTGCGCGGCGGCGTATCGGCGAAACTGCGCGGCGATCAGCGCGAGCAGCGTGGATTTGCCCGAGCCCGTTGGTCCGAAGATCAGGGTGTGGCCGACGTCGTCGACATGAAGGTTCAACCGGAACGGCGTCGAACCGCTTGCCACCTGCATCAGCGGCGGCGATCCAGGCAGATAGAAGGGGCAAGGGGCGGTCGGCGACCCCGACCACACGGAATTGAGCGGGATCAGGTCGGCCAGGTTGCGGGTGTTGATGAGCGGTTCGCGGATATTGGCGTACCAGTTGCCGGGCAAGGAACCGAGAAACGCCTCGGTCGCGTTCAGCGTCTCGATGCGGGCGCCGAAGCCTTCCGCCTGGATCAGCCGGCGTACCGCCTCCGCCTTGTCACGCAGCCGCTCCTGGCTCTCGTCGAAGATGACGATCACCGGCGTGTAATAGCCGTAGGCGACGAGTTGGGACGAGGCCTGCGCGATCGCATCCTCGGTCTCCGCCACCATCAGCATCGCGTCCTGGTCGACCGAGCGACTCTGCGTCTGGAAGAGCTGGTCGAAGAACGGCCTGACCTTCTGCTGCCACTTTTTTCGCGTGCGCTCGAGGCGCGCTCGCGCTTCCTGATCGTCGAGGAACATGAAGCGGCTCGACCAGCGGTAGGTCAGCGGCATGAGATCGAGCGCGCCAAGAATGCCGGGCCAGCTCTCGGCCGGAAAACCGTCGATTCCGACCACGGCGAGATAGCGGCTCTCGACCATCGGCGTGAGCCCGTGGCTGAACTCGGCCGTCGCCAGCCAGTCGAGATAGAGCGGGATCTCCGGCAGGCGAACAGGATGGTTTTCGCCAGTGATGCAGAATCGGATGAACTGAAAAAGCTCATCGTATTGGGCGACGCGCAAAGCCCCCTGCCCCTCGACCTCCTGCGTCACCATGCGGCGGATCGAGACGATATTGGCGAGATACTGCTCGACCTCGCGGATCGAGGTCTGGAAGTTTTCGAGCACCGTGTCGCCATAACGAGCGGTCCGGCTTTCGCTGTCGGAATAGACATATCGCGCAACGCCTGACCGCCGCCGTTCGGGCGGGCGCCAGGTGAGGATCAGCGCATGCCTGCTTTCGAAATGTCCCTTCTCCTTCTCGAACCTTTCGCGGCGCTCCTCGTCGATCGCGCGCGTCACCGCATCCGGGAAATGGCAGTCCTGGCGCGCCGGGTAGTCGGAGGCTGCAACTCGGACCGCCTCCACCTGGATCATCCAGCCGGAGCCCAGTCGCGACAGGATGGCGTTGATCTGCCGCGAGACCTCGTTGCGCTCGGCGTCGGTCGAGCTCTCCGAATCCGGGCCTGCGAAATACCAGCCCGCCATCAGCGATCCGTCCTTCAAGAGGATCACGCCGTTGGCGACGATTCCCGCATAGGGCACGAGATCGGAGAAGGACGGCCCGGAATTGCGGAATGAACGCAGCGCGACCATGACAGTGTCCTCAGCGCCACGGCGTCGAGGTGGGGCGGTAGGTAGCGCGGTAGCCGATGTGGCGGGCATAGACCCGCCGCATCATCGGATCGGCCTTGGCCATCATCCGAAGTGCCGCCACGACGACGATCCAGAGCGCGATTCCGAACAGCGCCGCATACCAGGTGAGCACCACGAAGATGAGGATGATCGCAGCGAGCCCGGTAAGCAGAACCAGTTCCCGGTCCGCACCAAGCAGAAGGTTCGGCCGCGACAACGCTCGATGGATGCGGGAGCGGACAAGGGCGGCGCCTTGCTCAGCCATCGATCCTGCTCCCTGCCCTCGCCTGCGGCGCCTCGCCGGCGATATCGCCGATCGAGGCGCCGCTCGCCCCGAACAGGCCTACGATCTGCGTGGCGCCGAGGAGGATGCCGGCGACAAGCACGACGTACATGAGCCTTCGGGCAAAATCGTTGAGCTCGCCGCCGAAGATCAGCATGCCGCCGGCGATCGCGACGGCCGCCAGCGCGATGAAGCCGGCGACCGGGCCGGTGATCGACTGCTGGACCTGCTGGAGGGGACCTTCCCACGGCAGGCCGCCGCCGCCGCCCGCGAGAGCGGGTGTAGCGAGGGCTGCACAGAAACAGAGAGCGACCAGGCCCGCCGCTACTGAAGATGAAAAGCTAGGCCGCATGGCTGTCCTCGTCGATCTGGGAATAGGCTTCGGTTTCGTATCGGGAGCCGTTGAAGCTCTCGACGTGGATGACGTCGCGTACGCGCCGGCCGCGCCCGCAGCGCTCGATCGAGACGATGAGATCGACGGCCTCGCCGATCACCTCGCGCATCGGCTGCTGACTGACTTCGGCGGTGAGCTGTTCCAGCCGGCGCAGGGCCGACATGGCGCTGTTCGAGTGGATCGTTGTCACGCCACCGGGATGGCCGGTGTTCCAGGCTTTCAGAAGCGTGAGAGCCGCGCCGTCGCGCACCTCGCCGACGATGATGCGGTCGGGCCTCAGCCGCATGGTGCTCTTCAAGAGTCTCGCCATGTCGATCGTGTCGCTCGTATGAAGCGCGACCGCGTTCTCGGCGACGCAGCGGATTTCGGCGGTGTCCTCAAGAATGACGATGCGGTCGTCGGGCGCGGCGTCGACGATCTCGGAAATCACGGCATTGGCCAGTGTGGTCTTGCCCGACCCGGTTCCGCCGGAAATGACGATGTTGAGCCGCGATGCGATCGCGTTGCGGATGACGTCCGCCTGTTGCCTGGTCATGACCCGCGACTTCACATAGTCGTCGAGCGGGATCAGTCGCGATGCGCGCCGGCGGATGCTGAAGGTCGGCCGGCTGACCACCGGCGGAAGCAATCCTTCGAACCGATGCCCGCCGATCGGCAGCTCGCCGCTGATGATGGGCTGTTCGTCGTCGGCTTCCGATTGGAGTGCGTGAGCGACGCTGCCGATGACGATTTCGGCGGCCGCGGCCGTCATTTCGCCGGCGGCCGCGATCCCGTGACCCAGCCTTTCGATGAAGAGCCTGCCGTCCGGATTGAGCATGATCTCCACCACGCTGGCGTCGTCGAGCGCGACGCAGAGCTCGTCGCCGAGGGCGTCCTGCAGCTTGCGGACGAGGCGTGGATGCGAACGGAGCTGGACCATTCCCGCGATGCCCATCACGCGGCGGCTTTGGTGCGCTGCAGAAGCGATGCGTAGGTCGCCGGCCGCACCCGTTCGAACCATTCTCGGCCAGTCGGAAGCAATCCGGCGACGGCCATCGTGTTGCCGATCGGGCGCGGGTCACCTATGCGCGCCATCGGCCAACCCGCGCGCTTCAGGATGCGCTCGAAGCGGACATCGGTGCCGGTGACGATTTCGGTGTAGCCCTGTTCCATCGACCATTCGATGATCGCCGCGAACATGGTGAGCGTGACGTCGTGGAGTGACCCCCCTGCCCTCCCCGCCTCCAGCGAGGTATCGACGCAGAAACGGGAACTTTCGACCATCCCAGGATGAGGCCGCAGCAGGCCCGTCTGCTCGAGATCGGGGAACAGGACCGACATCATGGTCGGCCCCGCCGCTGGCAGCAGCCGCGCGCACCCGACCACCTGGCGAGAAGCCGTTACTGCGAGGATGTATGTCGGTCGGTAGGAATCGAACTCGTCTACCTCCCTACCCTGCCGAACGTCGACGTCCCATTCCAACCGTCCTCGGAAGATCCGCGCACGCAGCTGGTGCATCGAGTCGATGAGGTCGGCCGCGCCTCTGTATCCCGCTGTCGAGATGGCTATTGCCCGCATCCGTTTCGCTCCGGTTTCGTTGAGACCGGGGGGCAAGAGGCCTGATTTGGGCTAGGGTAGCGACTAGTGAAACTATGAGTGATTCTACGGTGAGGGGTTCCGAGTCGGCTGATTTCCCCTTTTGCGCACGACCTGCATGCGACGAGCGACCGATGCAACCCTAGTAGAACTGTTAGTCGTGGGAAATACCCCCGACGCCGTGGGAAGATCGCTAGTGCATTGAAAAGACGGAGATAAATACTGCCAGTCCCCTCCGGTCCGTGAGCTGCCGCCTGTTCGTGTTAAGGTCTTGTTAACCATTAAGTTCTTGCGCCGGCATGGTTTGTTGGTATCGTCACGGAAAAAGGGCGATTGCGCCCGAAAATCCGTGATGAAAGAAACGAACCGTGAGCCTGGCAACTCGACTCGATAGATCAGTCCTTGCAAGCGTGGACGAGACGATCGGTGCGCAGGCGGAACTGCTGAGTTCTCAACTGCAGGCGATGAGCGAGGCACTCTTTCCTCCGTCGTCACAGAAGGTCCTGCGCAGGTTTACTTCGGGCGAGGCCGCCAAGCTCATCGGTGTGTCGGACTCGACGCTCCGAAAAATGACGTTGGCTGGCGAAGGACCGCAACCCCAGACGACGAGCAACGGGCGTCGTCTCTACACTCTTTCGGATATCAACGAGATCCGCCGATACCTCGCGCAATCGACGCGAGGGCGCGATGCGCTCGAGTTTGTCCCCCATCGCCGTTCGCATGAGCACCTCCAGGTGCTTGCGATAACCAATTTTAAGGGCGGGTCCGGGAAAACGACGACCTCTGCGCACCTCGCCCAGTATCTGGCGTTGCAGGGATATCGGGTTCTGGCGATCGATCTTGACCCACAGGCGTCTCTTTCGGCCCTGCTGGGTGTACTGCCGGAGGTTGATGTTGGCGCGAACCAGACACTCTATGCGGCGATTCGCTACGATGACGACAAGCGCCCGCTCGGCGAGGTCATTCGTCCGACCTATTTCGACGGTCTCGATCTGGTTCCTGGAAATCTTGAACTGATGGAGTTTGAGCACACGACGCCGAGGGCGCTCACGTCCGGAACAAATGCGGGCGGTGCAATCTTTTTCGCGCGGGTCGCTGCCGCCCTCGACGAGGTGGCGGATCGCTATGATGTGGTCGTTATCGATTGCCCTCCCCAGCTTGGCTTCCTGACGCTGAGCGGACTGTGCGCGTCGACAAGCATGGTCGTCACCGTGCATCCGCAGATGCTGGACGTCTCATCGATGAGCCAGTTCCTGCTGATGACGCGCGATTTGCTCGGCGTCGTGAAGGATGCGGGAGGCGATCTGAAGTTCGATTTCATCCGCTATCTGCTGACACGTTTCGAGCCCCAAGACGCGCCGCAGACGAAGGTAGCCGCCCTGCTCCGAAATCTTTTCGACGACCATGTGATGACGAATCCCATGGTGAAATCAGCGGCTGTCTCCGACGCCGGACTGACCAAGCAGACGCTCTATGAGATTGGTCGGGAGAACCTCACACGCTCGACCTACGACCGCGCGATGGAATCGCTGGATGCCGTCAATGCCGAGATCGAGGCGCTGGTGAGGCAGGCATGGGGGCGGCGATGACAGCAAGCAGCAGCAATCGTCGCGACGATGCACAGGCCGACGCCGTGTTGGGAGCTCCCAACAACGTGACATCCGGGGCTTTGGAGGCGCCTGATACAAGGCCTGTTGGGAGATCCCAACAGGCGCGCCGGTCGATCCCTCTTGCATCCGCGTGGAGAGTGTCATGAGCCGCAAGGACGCAATCAACAACCTCTTCCTGAAGCGGCCCGAACCTTCGGGCACTGCGGCGCCGCGGGGCAACGAGAGAGTGCGCACCGGCGCCATCTCCGCCATGGGCGCATCGCTCCAGGAAATGTCGGAAAACGCAAAACAGGCCGCTCAGCTCCAGAAGCAACTCGCCGAAGGAGATGCAATCGTCTCGATCGACCCGAAAAAGATCGATCACTCGCGCATCACCGACCGAATTCCGACGGATGTCGATCTCGCGTTCGATCAGCTCGTTGCAAGCATCGCCGAGAACGGCCAGCAAGTTCCGGTGCTCGTTCGGCCAAACCCGGATACTCCAGGACGCTACCAGATAGCCTACGGGCGCAGGCGGCTTCGTGCCGCTGAGAAGCTGGGCCTCGGGGTCAAGGCAATCGTTCGAAACCTCTCGGACAGCGAGCTCATCGTCGCGCAGGGACGAGAGAACCTGGACCGTAAGGATCTGTCGTTCATCGAGAAGGCGTTCTTCGCGCGAAATCTCGAAGATGATGGCTGCGACCGCCATACGATCATCGCGGCGCTTGCGACGGACAAGGCAGACATCAGCCGATACATCGCGGTAGCACGTCGTATGCCGGACGACATCGTGAAGAAGATCGGACCAGCGCCGAGGTCGGGCAGGGCACGTTGGCTGGACCTGGCAGGCAAGCTTGAGCAGTCCGCGGCGTTGGCTGCGGCAGAGCGTGTGCTGGACGATCCGTCACTCCGGGGCATGGACAGCGACACCAGGTTCGATGCGGTGCTCAAGGCTCTTGAGAGCGGGAAACAGAAAGCTCGGCCGAGTGCAGGCATCTGGAAAGTCCCGGGCGGCAAGCGCGGGGCGCGCATCGAATCCAAGGACGGTCGGACATCGCTCGTTTTCGAGGAGAAGATCGTTCCCGAGTTCGCACAGTTTGTTGCCGGCAAGCTCGACGCTCTTTTCGACGAGTTTCAGGCGAACGGATCCGGAGGTGAAAAGCGATGAGATAACTGCCGTGGGGTGACAGCGTCGTCCGAAACGCTCGCGGCAAAAGAAAAAGGCCCCCGAAACAGGTTCCGGAAGCCCTTCTCGTAGTGTGGTAACTAGAGAATCGCATTTCCCGGAATCACCGTCAAGAGTCTTTGTACTCAGCGCCCTTTCGGCGAGCGGATTTCTTTTGCCTAACAAAAGGTAAAGGGAAATGCAGACCCATATTGCAACGACGCCCTCTGGGCGGCGGCCGATGAGGCTTGGCCGGATCAAAGCTGAGCCTGGAGAGGCGATACGTCTAGTTACTAGTGCAACCCGCGGAACCCAGCGGGAGGCGCAGTCATGCCGGTGACCTCTCCAACGGGATTGCGGCGCGTATCGGCGGAGACGATCGCTGCAACTGGCTACGCACGCCGTTACAGTGAGCCTGGCACGAAATGCGTGACGCGCACGGCCGCACTGAACGTCGCAAAGCTCGCGGCTGCGGCGATGGGCCTCAAGACGGCCAAGCTTGCCCTAATCGACCAACTCTTCGCCTCTTCGAAGCCCGCAGACTGGACACGCCCTGGCGTGGCGCCGGTGGTGTGGCCGTCGAACGAGCGCCTGGCGCGACGCCTCGGCGTCAAGGTCTCGACGATGAAACATCATCTCAATGGTTTGGTCCGGGCGGGCCTTGTCGCTTATAGTGATGGGCCGACCTATCAGCGCCGTGGCCGCCGGGATGAAGAAGGCTGCATCGTCGAAGGTTACGGGATCGATCTCTCTCCCTTGGCCGTGCGCTTCGACGAGCTGAGCGAGCTCGTGGAGCGCGCAGAACACAACGCACGCCTGGCCAAGCACCTGACCTACCGCCGCACCGTGCTGCGCAAGGACGTGCAGGCAATGATCTTCGCGGCAAAGGAGGAGGGACTTGCGGGCGCGTGGGACCACGCACAAGCTCGCCTCGACGTCATCCGGGAACAACGTGCGACCGCTCTGGATGTCATTGAGGAGCAGGTAGCCGCTTTGGAGGCGCTGCAGGGTGAGTTGGAAGAGGCCTTTGACACTGCGATTCTGGATAGAAATTTCAATACCGCGCTATCGAAATTTCGGCCCATACAAACTACAGCCGAACCCCAAAATCCTGAATCTGGTAATCAATCACGGCCTCGGGCTAACGCCCGAGAATCTGTTAGTCAGGCCGCCTACGGCGGCATGGCTTTTGAACCAAAGCCTGAGGCGATTTCAACGGTAGAGCAAGACCGCAAACGCCGCCAGAGCGTACTGGACGACGACGTGCAGATGATCTCGCTTCCCTTGGTACGGGATGCCTGTCCGCGCGTGGCCGATTTCGTGCCCGCCGCGTTCGATAGTTGGTCCGCGTTGCGTGACAGCGGCCGCGAGATTGCCGTGGCGACCGGGATCAATCCGCAAGTCTGGCAGGAAGCGCAGTCGGTTCTGGGGCCGGATATCGCTATCGCGGCGCTCGCTGTCACCGTCCAGAAGTCCGAGATGGGACTGGTTGCGAAGCCCGGCGCCTATATGCGGCGGCTCTCGCAACTCGGCCGCGATGGTGAACTGCATATCAGCCGGTCGCTTTTCGGCTTGGCGCAGGCGGCTGGAGGCTCAGCAGGGCAGGGAATCGAGGTCGCGGGTGCCCGGCCAGCAGCTGAACAGCGGAAACCGACCAGGGCCTTCCCAGCCGATGGGAGCATTGCCTACAGCGTTTGGGCCGATGTCATGCGTCAGCACACACCAAAGCCCACGCCAGACCTGGATATGGTCGCCTCAGCATTCCGGCGCTGGGCGGACGAGCGCGACATAGATCTTACGTCGCCGAACATCGAGAGGATCCTTGCCTCGTTCTGTCGGCAATGGAAGGTATGAGACGAGGGTGCCCGATGACGCTTGAACGATGTGTCATGTGAGACTATATTCTGTCTCAAGTGAACAAGGAGGTTCCGATGCTTGCGCTCACGTCCGTTGCCGACGTTCTCGGCCTGCCCGGCAAGACCGTGCCAGTCTCGCCCATCGGCCTGGTCGCGCGGATCGAGGATGGCTTGCCGATCGTCGCGCTCGATCGCGTGGCGAATCTCGTCGCTCCGAACGACAGCCAGTTCAAGTACCGGCTGGTGCCTCGGGCGACCTATGAGCGGCGCAAGGGCCGAAAGGTCCTGTCGGCGGAAGAGGGGACCCGTCTCGCACGCCTCGCACGCGCGTGGAGCCTTGCCCTGGATGTCTGGGGCAGCGAGGGCGAAGCCCGCGACTTCTTGTTCCGGCCGCACGCCATGCTTGAGGACCGGCTTCCGGTCGACGTCGTTATCCAAAACGAGATCGGCGCCGAGTTGGTGTTCGACATCCTGCAAGGCCTCAAATACGGCAGTGCTGCGTGACGGCGCAGATTCTTGACCGGACGTTGACGGCCTATCGCATCGGGGACCCAGCAGGCGCCTATCCGATCTTCGATGCGATCGGCTCGACCATCGCCCCCGGGCGCTGGAACACGCCTGGAAGCCCGGTCATCTACGCTGCCGAGCACTTTTCGACAGCTCTTCTCGAAAAGCTCGTTCATGGCAGCGGTCGATTGCCGCCGAACCAGCACTATATCGAGATCACCATTCCGCGTGGCCTGAGCTACGAGGTGTTCTCACCGCCGTCGCTTCCGGGCTGGGATGCCATGCCGGCGACAGTGAGCAAAACGTTCGGGGAAAAATGGTGCCTGGAGCGACGTAGCGCCATCCTTATCGTGCCCAGCGTCATTGCTCGGCTCGACAACAACATGCTCATCAATCCGGCCCATCCCGAGTTTTCCACCATCGCGAGCGGCCTGCATCAGCCAGTCTATTGGGATCGGCGGCTCTTCGGCTCGTAGGGGGCCAGCCAGGAAGCTCTACACGATCAGCCGCGCCGCACGTCCCAGCTGCCGTTCGGCGTCGTTGTAGTAGCGCGAAGCTTGCTGAACGGAACGGTGCTGCGATTGCTGCATCGCTTCCGGAAGGGGGATACCGCGGCGCGCAGTCTCGGTCAGATAGCCGGAGCGGAGACCATGGGCGGAAAACAGCACTGGATCGAGGCCTGCCTGGCCGATGCGGCGTTTCAGGATCAGGTTGACGGCCTGCGGCGTCAGCGCCTTGCGTTCGAGGTGGCCCCAGCGATCGATCCCGCGGAACACCGCGCCGTCGACGATCATCGCCCGTTCCAGCCACTCCTGCAGGGCCGTTACCGGGCGGCCGACCAACAGCACGGAGGCATCGTCGTCGGCCTCCGTTGTCTTGGTGCGGCTGAGGTTGATCCGGAGGCAAGGGAGAAGCGGACTGTCCGGGTTTTTCGGGTCGGCCGGGACGGGGTCCTGTTCGACCAGTTGCTCGACCCTCAGGGCCGATACTTCGCTGCGCCGGCGGCCACCTGAGGCGAAGGCCATGAGGAGGAGCGCGCGATCGCGGACGTCGACGAGGCGATCGCCGCCGCAAGCCTTTAGCAGGACAGCCAGAACGTCCGCGGTCACAGCCTTCGCGCTCTTGCGCTTTCTTGGGCGTGGACTGGCCCGCACGGCCAGCTTTAGCGCGCTGCGGAGCCCCGGCGCGTTGAATTTTCCTGTCAATCCGCGCCAGCCGGTCAACGTCGCCCAGCTCGACAGCCGCCGGCGCACCGTGTTCGGCGCATGCGGCCCGGCGACGCGCAGCAGATCGGCGGCTCTCAAGCTCGCCGTGACGTCGTCGGGCATACCGTGGGCTGTATCGGTCTCGCGTTTGGCAGGATCCCACAGGTGATGCGCCACGAATTTCAGCAGCAGCGGCTCGGGCGCCGGCCAGGGCAGGGGCGACCCGGTCGCAGCGCGGCACCATGCCTCGAGATAGCCGAGGTCGGAAGCAAGCGCTCGCAACGAGTTCTCGCCCATGCCTTCCGTCGCCAGATGGCGCAGCGTCTCGACATCGTCGTCGGTGAGCAGTTCGGCCAGTTGGTCGCGACGATTGAACGGCAGCACCGAATCCAGCGCATCGAGCGCCTCGGCTCGTCGAAGATTTGCATCGGGCAGGGGCTTCGGGAGTTGGGCGTCCATGACACCGCCTCAGAACAAGTATCGCCGGGCCGCCCAGTCGAGGAGGACGGCAGCGTCCCGATCTGGTAGCCGCACGCGCCCCGCGCGCAGGCCCTGCGCGATCGCCTCGCCGACATCCGGATCGACCCAGTGGCCGTGCGTCATCAGGAAAAACCAGGCAAAGGGCAGGCCGACCTCCGCGTCGATCGCCTCGATGCGCTCCATCAGACGATGCACGGAAGCTCCGTCATCGGCGAGCAACCTTTCGGTCGGCATCTTGAGCGGCCGCGGAACAAAGCTGAGATGCCGCCGCCCGCGCTCCTCAAAATCCTTGATGTCGAAGGCCCAGTGCTCGAAAACCTTCGCAGCCGCCGCGCTCGACCGCTCCCAGTCGGCAAAAAAGCGGTTTTCGCGCGGCACGAACTCGAACCAGTCCGGATTGAGATCCAGAAACGGTATCTCCCGGTTATAGTCCAACCCAACCTCGTGGATGACCTGCGCCTCGATCTGAGGCCGCTGGGCTTCGCGCTGCTCGCGCTCGAGGCGCTGACAGGCGGCGAGGAAGCTGCGCATATGGACAAGACCACCGCGACGCTGCAAGCGGTAGACCGGGCCGGAGAGCACTGGCGCGGAGCTATCGGGCTCGCGCGAAACCCAGGTCGGCTCGAACAGATGGTCGGCGCTGCGGGGACGATAGTCGGGATCGACCACGGCGCCGGCCAGAAACTCGATCTCTCGGCCAAGCGACAGTTGCACGAAGTCGGCGACGCCCGGACCGGTCGGGGCAAAGGCGAAGACGGTGGTGCCGCGCCATTCGGCGAACCGGAACTCTCCCGACTGGTATTTTGTCCAGTACGCCATGAGGTCGCCGCCGATGGCGGCCAGCGCGCGCTCCACCCAGGCACGATGGTCGCCGAGGCGCGTGCCGTCCGCGGCGACGACGTCGTGAGGGTTGCGCCAATAGGGATCGTCGACCATCTCAACGGTGAAGGTGAAGCCCGAAAAAGCCTTGCTCAGGGCAGGGCCGAGATCGGCGTCGGCCGACGTCGGATCGAGGCGGGCCAGCACCTTTTTGACCGTGGCGGCGTCGGGCAGGCGTACCGGAACCTCAGTCATTCTCGGGCACCTCCGGCGGCGCAGGAAATCCGCGCTTTTGCGTCGATCGCGGCCGTCCTCGTCGTCGCCGACGGCCATCTGGAGCACAATTCTGGCTGATTTGGGCGCTCAAATCAATCACTATCGATAAGAGGTCATTATCGATAGTTAGAAGAGGCGCCAGAAGAGTACCCGACGAGTCAAGCTACATGCCATCTAGCTTGACAATCACAAATCGGCTACAGAAAAAACAATGGCTTACGAAATCTGCCCCTTGCCCTTGGAGCGCCTCATGGGACCCGCCACACGGGCCACCGAGCTTTTGGCTCGCCTCGACGAGCGCCTGGCGCATTCGCCGGTGCGCGACGGCTGGATCGAGCGCTCCCACTTCCACGACGCCGTCGCCGCGCTCTGGGTCGAGGGCGAGCTCGTGCATGTCGAGGACCTCGTCTTCCACGATGCCGAGATGGATCAGCGCAGGCCGACCCACGAACTCACCCGGGCGCACGCGGTGCTGCGCAAGCGCCGCCGGATCCTGTCGCAGCGGCGGGACAGGGCATTCTCCCGCGAGGGCCTGCGCGAGCTGACCGGGCGTGCCGCCGCCAGCACGACGATAGCCGAAGGCGACCGGGAAGGGGAGGGCGCGGTTGCGGCCGACGCGGAAGCCGGCGAGGCGACTGAGGAGGTGGAGGACGACGCGCTCGCGGCGGAATTCGCCGAGATCGATGCCCTCTTGGCGCGATCGTCGAAGCTGCTCGGAGGCGCGGACATCGCTCCGGCGCGGCCGCGGCAGGACGATACGCGCTTGGCCGTGTTCTACGATGAAGACTGGGACGAGAACGCTCGCCTGGCGGAATGGTGCGACGTG
>RXJA01000405.1 GCA_003963455.1 Hyphomicrobiales bacterium | reverse complement strand
ACCCGGAATGCCGGTTTCTCCCTTGCCGCAACCGAAACCGGCCAGCTGATAACCCCCATCAGTTTCCGGTCCGACGGCGCCCTCGACATTCATGTCGAGGGCGCCGTTTTGTTACAGGGGCTCAGGCAACTCCAGAGAAGGTCAATCCACACCTTTCCTAGGGTTTGGTTCCAAGCAGCGCGACCAAGCCGGCGATATCGGCACGCTCGGCCTTCGCCGGAAGCATGAAGGCGCAATAGGGCTGGCCGAGGCGGACCGAGACGGACGACAGCGCGATCAACCGTCCGGCATCGAGATCGGCGCTCGCCATGACCCGCTGCCCGAACGCTATCCCCAGTCCCAGCCGCGCGGCGCCGATCGCCAGGCTGGAAAGGCCGACGCGGCGGCCATGCGATGGGTCCGGCGCGCGGCTGCCGCCGGCGGCGGCGAACCAGTCCGCCCAGCTCGGGTGCGAGGCATAGTTCGGCCCCCAATTGGTGTGGATGAAATGGCTCTCATGCACGTCCGCCAGGCCGGCGGCCCCGTTGTCGTGGCGCTGCCAGAACTCGGGCGATGCGACCGGCAGCACCTCGTCATGAACGAGCCGCACCATCTTCAGGGCCGGGTAGTGATAATCGCCATAGGAGATGCGCAAGTCGATGTTCTGGCGGACCACGTCGACGGGATCGTCCTCGACCCGGACATCGATCGCCATTTGCGGGAAGCCTTCAAGCAGCGCCGCCAATCGCGGCGCCAGCCAAAGCTCCGCCAGCGAGAACGGCACACTCACCACCAGGCGCGTCCTTAAACCGCCTTCCAGCATGCGCCGGCCCACCGCCGCGATCTCGCCCAGCGCATGCGCCGTTTGAGGATAAATGGCGTGGCCGGCATCGGTCAGTGCGATGCGATTGCCGTTGCGCATGAAGAGCTGCTTGCCGAACCAGTCTTCCAGGTTGCGGATCTGCTGGCTGACCGCGGCCGACGACACACCGAGCTCAGTGGCGGCAAGCGTGAAGCTGCCGGCGCGGGCCGCTACCTCGAAGGCTCTCATCGCGTTCAAAGGGGGAAGCTTTTCCACATTTTCCTCGAAAGTTTTTCTAGGGGGAGCCTAACAATTTTCCACGTTGCGACAAAGATTTCCTTGCCGTGTAGTGACGGCAGGATTTTGGAGGACGCTATGATCGAAAACATTCTCGACCTGGACCGCTACCCGCTCGACCGCGAAGGCAGCGCCGACTGGCAGCGGCTGGTGGACGAGTCCAAGGCCGCGCTCGCGGCGAACGGCATGTTCAATCTGGAAGGGTTCCTGCGCCCCGGTGTTGCCGAGCGGGCCGTCGCCGAGATCCGGCCGGTGATGGACACGCGCTCGCATGTCCACAAGCGCATGCACAACATCTACTTCAAGCCGTCTATCCCGGAGCTTTCGCCGGATCATCCGGCGTTGCGCAAGGTCGAGACAATCAGCCACACGGTCTGCGCCGACCAGATCCCGGGCAGCACCGTTTTGTCGATCTACGAATATGGACCGCTGGTGCGGTTCCTGGCCGCGACGATGGACAAGCCGCAATTGCATGTCATGCAGGACCCGCTTGCCCGCGCCAATGTCATGGGCTACCGCGCCGGCGAAGCGCTCAACTGGCATTTCGACCGCTCGGAATTCACCACGACGCTTTTGCTGCAAGCCCCCGAGATCGGCGGTGACTTCGAGTACCGCACCGACCTGCGCTCGGACGACGATCCGAACTATGACGGCGTCGCGAAGTTGCTCGAAGGGCGCGATCCGGAAGCAAAAATCCTGCGCATCAAGGCCGGCACGCTGAACGTCTTCCGCGGCAAGAACACCGCGCACCGCGTCACCACAGTCGAAGGCAATCGCGAGCGCGTGATCGCGGTGTTTTCCTACTACGAGCGGCCTGGTGTGACGTTCACCGACGAGGAGAGGATTGGCTTCTACGGTCGCGCAGCTTGAGGCCGCCGACCCAGCATCCGGATTTGTGGAAATCAGCGCTTGTTAGATTGTCGACAATCTGCTTGTCTTGCAGAAATTCCTCCCGGGAGTCGACCTATGGCAAAGCTGGATTTCGGTCCGATCGCGGATACGACCCGCAGGGCGGAGATCGTCGCCCTGCTAAGGCGCGCAATCCTCACTGGCCAGCTGGAGCCAGGGCAGAAGCTCAACGAGCTCAGGATTTCCGAACAAATGCGGGTGAGCCGAGCACCCTTGCGCGAAGCCATGCGCGAGCTGGTGCAGGAAGGCATATTGACCAGCATTCCCTATGCCGGGACATTCGTCATCGACGTCACAGCCAAGGATATCGTCGACGCCTATTCCTTGAATAAGGTGCTCGATGAATTCGCCATCGAGCTTGCCTGGCCGCAGCGCGACCAGCGCTTCTTCGGCGAGCTCGACCGTCGCCACGAGGCGGTGAAGCAAGCGACGCGGGCGGTGGACACCACGCGCCAGATCGAGACGGCGCTGCAGTTGCACGGGCTGATCTACGAATGGGCCGACAATTCGGTGCTGCTGGAAACCTGGCAGCGGCTGACCAGCCGGCTGCAGATGTATTTCGCCCTGCATCAGCGGGCGCGCAACGAGCCGGTGCCGGCCGAGGACGTGCACGAGACTTACGTCGCCCTACTCAAAGGCGCCGACATGCGCGCCGCCCAGCGCCACGCGCGCGAGCATATCGACCTCGATTTCGAAGAGCTTCTATCCTACGCGCGCGGCCTCGAAAAGCGCGCGTCGAAGAACTGACAGACAGGCGGGCGACAGCACGGTGAAGATCAAGAGCATCAAGGCCTATCATGTCGTACAGCCCTTCGTGGACGGGCCCTACCGCATGTCCAAGGGACGCGTCGCCGACTGCTTCGACGCGGTGATCGTCGCCATCACCTCCGACAGCGGCGTTACCGGCTGGGGCGAGATGGCGCCGCTCGGCAATTTCTATTCGGCCGCCTTCCCGGCCGGCACCAGAGCCGGCGTGCCGGAGATCTCGCCGCATCTCGTTGGCCAGGATCCGCGCGGGTTTGCCGGCATCGGCCGGCTGATGGACACCGTGTTCAAGGGTCACCCTTACATCAAGTCGGCGCTCGACATGGCGTGCTGGGATCTGGCCGCCCGCGCCGCCGACGTACCGCTGGTGACGATGCTCGGCGGCCGCGAGAGCGATATGGCCGAGACCTACCGGGTCGTCACCCACGGCACGCTCGATGAGATGGCCGCGCTGGCAAAAAGGATCATCGCCGAAGGCTGCCGCCGCTTGCAGGTCAAGGTCGGCGGCAATGTGCATGACGACATCGAGCGGGTCACGGCGGTCGCCTCGGCGGTGCCGAAAGGCACGGTGATCTTCTGCGACGCCAATGCCGGCTGGACACCCTACCAGGCGCGGCAGTTCGCCGACGCCACACGGTCGATCGACTACACGTTCGAGCAGCCATGCACGACACTCGAGGAGAACATGTCGGTGCGCCGCATGCTCGACAAGCCGATGGTGCTGGACGAATCCGTCACCTCGCTGGGCGAGATGCTGGAGATCCATCGCCGCGGTGCCGCCGACGGGCTGACGCTGAAAATCTCGCGACTGGGCGGCGTGACGCAGACGAGGCTGATCCGCGACGTCGCCGTCGATCTCGGCTTCATGATCACGGTGGAGGACACCGGCGGCGCCGAGATCGATACCGCGGCCATGGCGCATCTTTCGCTGTCGACGCCGGCGGAGCGCCGGCTGCATGCGATTGCCTTCCACGAGTGGGTGACGGTGCGCACGGCCAGGAACGCGCCGCCGGTGACCGGCAGCCATATGGGCATTCCCGAAGGCCCGGGCCTCGGCATCGATGTCGACCCCGACCTGCTCGGCAAGCCCTTCTTCGAGATCGGCTGACATGAAGATCAGGCGCGTCAAGGCAACACCGATCAACTACAGACTGGAAGCGCCCTATGTCTGGGTGTTCGGCGAGCTCGACGGGTTCTCGCCGACCATCGTCGAGGTCGAGACCGAGGACGGGCTTGTCGGTCTCGGCGAGGCGCCGACGCCGGGTGCGGCGGCCATCATCAACGACGTGCTGGCGCCAAGGCTCGCCGGACGGGACGCCTTCGACATCGCCGGGGCGGAGGAAGTCTGCCTGCCCTTCTGGAGCGGCGTGCAGTCGATCAACGACCGCACCCGCATCATGGCTTTCGGCGCCATCGAGATGGCGCTGTGGGACCTGCGCGGCAAGGCCTGGAAGCAGCCGCTTTACCAGTTGCTCGGCGGCGCGGTGCGCAAGGAAATCCCCTTCACCGACTATTTCTCGCTGCGCGGCGATGGCGCCAGGGTGAAGGGCGAGAAGACGCCGGAAGAAGTCGCCGACTACTGCGTCGAACTGCACGAGCGCCACGGCACGACCTTCTTCGAGGGCAAGTTCTCGACGCATGACCCGAAAATTTCGATGAAGATGGTCGAGCTGATCCGCAAAAAACTCGGCGACGACGCGATGATCCGCATCGATTCCAACCAGGCCTATTCGCTGGCCACAGCGCGGCAGCTGGCGCGGCCGCTGGAAGACCTTGGCGTGCGCAACTGGGAGGATCCGGTGGCGACCATCGAGGAGATGCGGGAGCTGCGGCGTCACACAACGATCCCGTTCTCCACGCACAACATCGACATAGCGCGCGCCATGGAGATGAAGGTGCCGGACGCCTTCGTCGGCAACCCGACGGCGCATGGCGGCATCAACCGCATGCTGCGCTTCGTCGGCGCCTGCGAGCATGCCGGCATCGATTATTGGTGCTACAGCGGCGATACCGGCATCGGCAGCGCCTGCTACCTGCATCTGTGCGCCGCGCTCGGCTGGATCAGGGAGCCCAACCAGTCGCTGTTTCGCATGCAGCCGATGGACATCATCGAGGAAGGTCCGTTCGCGCCGAAGGCCAATGTCGTGCCTGTCCCGGAAGGCCACGGCCTCGGCGTCACGCTGTCGGCCAAGGCCCTCGCCGCCTGCCATCGCGACTTTGTGGAGAATGGGCCGTGCAACAAATATCACGACCCGGAAAAGCCCGGAACTTATCGCAGACTGCCGTTGAACTAAGATGCCCCTGAAGGAAAGGAGACGACATATCAACCCATGAGAGCGGCCATGATTTCGATCGGGACCGCGAAGACCGAAGGCCAATGCATCAAGAAAATCTGACCTTCCCGCCTCAAGGAGCGGATGGACCAGACCAAGCTGCATGGTACAGTTCGATCAATTGAGATTTCGACGACGGCCGGGACAGGAGAACTCCACGGAACTCGTCAGCCGCAATACACTCGCCAACCAAAAGAACTGGGGAAAGGGTTAGACCCATGAGCAAGAACTATCGCCTTCTCGACCTCATCCGGCGCAGCCGCACGCCACTTGAAAACCACCTCATCGACGGCCTGATCGACGGCCGCGTCAGCCGCCGCGAATTCGTCCGCCACGGCAGCCTGCTCGGCCTGTCGCTGCCGCTTCTCGGCCGCATCGGCATGGCCGCCGGCTTCGGCGCGGCACCCTCGCTCGCGCGCGCCGCGGGTGCTGCCGGCGGCACCATCCGCGTCGGCAGCAGCGTGCCGGCGGCGGCGATCGATCCCGTCACCATCGCCGACGCCGGCGGCCTTTTGGTCATGCAGCAGGTCGCCGAGTTCCTTTGCGTCGACGGTCCGGACCTGGTGCTGAAGCCGGCGCTGGCGGAAAGCTGGAAACCGAATGCCGACGGCACGGTGTGGACCTTCACGCTGCGCAAGGGCGTCAAGTTCCACTCGGGCGGCGAGATGAAGGCCGAAGACGTGGTGGCCAGTATCGACCGGCTCGCGGATCCGGCCAACTCGTCCAACGCGCTGTCGGTGTTCACCGGCATCCTGCAAAAGGGCAACACCAAGAAGGTCGACGACTACACGGTCGAATTCCATCTCGATGCGCCGAACGGCAACTTCCCCTACATGGTGTCGTCCGACAACTACAAC
>RXJA01000120.1 GCA_003963455.1 Hyphomicrobiales bacterium | reverse complement strand
GCATCGGCGGCGTGGTCTGCGGCCATGGCGGCGCCACCTCGCACATCGCCATCATCGCCCGTTCGCACGGCATCCCGGCGGTGCTCGGTCTCGGTGACAAGGTCAACGAATTGCGCGCCGCCAGGGAGGTGGCGATCGATGGCAATGCCGGGCATGTGATCGTCGATCCGGACGAGGCCACGCGCGCCGATTTCACCCGGCGCGTCGAGGCGGCGGCACAGGAAAGGGCGGGCCTCAAGGTGTTCAAGGGCGTGACCCCGACGCGCGCCGACGGCACCGTGATCGAGGTCGCGGCCAATATTGGTTCGCTCGAGGAGATCGAGGCGGCGCAGGAAGCCGGCGCCATGGGCGTCGGGCTGTTCCGCACGGAGCTGCTCTTCATGCGCCACATGCATCTGCCGTCTGAAGACATGCAGGCCGAGACTTACAGCGCGCTGGCCAAGGCTTTTGCGCCGCATTCGGTCATCGTGCGCACGCTCGACATCGGCGGCGACAAGCCGATCGCCGGCATCGAGTTCCCGGACGAGGAGAACCCCTTCCTCGGCTGGCGCGGCATCCGCATGTGCCTCGACCGGCCCGACATCTTCAAGCGTCAGTTGCGGGCGCTGCTGCGTGCCGCCGTCCACGGCAACATCAAGGTGATGCTGCCGATGGTTTCCGAGATTTCCGAAGTCACGCGCACCCGCGCGCTAGTCGAGGAATGCGCGGCGGAACTGAAGGCCGAAGGCGTGCCGCACGCCGGCTTCGACCTCGGCGTGATGATTGAGACGCCGGCCGCCGTGCTGATCGCGCCGGCTCTGGCGAAGGAAGTGGCCTTCTTCTCGATCGGCACCAATGACCTGACCCAGTACATCATGGCCGCCGACCGTCTCAATCCCACGGTCGCCAGGCTCAATGACGTGACCAATCCTGCGGTGATGTCGGCGATCGAGCTGACGGCCAAAGCGGGTGTCGCCGCCGGCATCATGGTGGGCATGTGCGGCGAGGCCGCCGGCCGTCCGGATCTGATCCCGGCCTTCGTCAGGATGGGCCTGACCGAGCTCAGCATGAGCCCGGCCTCGATCCAGCGCGCCAAGAAGACCATCGCGGCCATGGCGGCCGAGCGATAGCGGGTTCCGCGCGGCGGTTACGTCAGATGCGCAAGCAGGGTGGCGAGAACCGGCGTCAGCTCCTGCGCCGCATTCGCCTGGGCGCAGGCCTGCCGGATGCGGTCCTCGCGCACCTCGGCAGCCAGCACCGCGATCTCGAGAATGTCGGGCTCCGGCGCGCCGCCTTCCGCCTTGGTCGCCAGTCCGCAGGCAAGCACGACAGGTGCCAGACATCTTATGTCGAGAGACCGGTCGGCGGTTGCCGCCGGGCCCGTCACGATCTCGCCGGGCTGAACCGGACGGTGGTTGAGGCATTCGACGAGGAGAGCCGCGCAGGCCGCGGCGACCTGATCGGTGGGGGCCGCGTCCGCCGTCGCTCCGGCCAGAAGATCGGCGTGGCGCTTGCGCATTGCGGCATGCACGGCGGAAAAACTCGCCTCGTGAACACGCGGATTGTCGATGCCGTAGCCGGCGAGAACCGTGCGGGTCAGATAATACATGTCGCGCCTGAACTGGCGCTCGCCGCCGATCTGCCGGTCTTCATCGCCGTCCGGGAAATAGGCTCGCAGGCTTTTGACGGTCGTGCCGTCGACCTTCAGCGGCCGGTAATGCGGAACGAAGGATTCGGCGATCGTCAGCGCGTCGTCGACGGCGCTCGCGGCATGCCCGAGCAGGCTGCGGCCCGGAAAGGGGGGCAGGTTGCCGGCTATATCGTGCGAGGTCTCGCCGGCGCTGTCGTGGCGGCTCTGGCGGATGGCGTCCCGCAGTTCGCGCAGCCGGTCCTTCAGGTTGACGCGGACATCCTCGGAAATTTGTCGCAGCATCGCCAATTGCCTCGAAATGCCGAAGCCGGTTAGGGCTTTGGGGCGCCAGTCGCCCTCTCTAGATTGTTCGTATCGATTGGTAGATCAATAGACGATATTTAACCAGCACGCAGAATCGACGGCGGCATGGCGGAGGGGAAGTTGGGCAGGCGACGGCAGGGCGAACCCGAAAACGGCAGGGCGGCGGAGGCATCCGAGCAGATCGTCAACGAAAGCCGGACCGACCGGCTCAGGATCCGCGCTGCCTGGATGTATTTCGTCGAGCAGATGACGCAGAACGAGATCGCCGACGTGCTCGGCGTCGGCCGCGTCACCATCGTGCGCATGCTGGCCGAGGCGAGGGCGCGCAACGAGGTCAAGATTACCATCGAGAGCGAGCTCCTGGAGATTGTGCGCCTGGAGCGCGCGCTGGAAAAAACCTTCGGCCTGCAGCAGGCGCTGGTGGCGCCGCTCTCCGACCCCAACGCCGATCCGATTCCGGCGATCGCAGCCAAGACCGGCATGTTCCTGTCGGACGCGATGAAATCCGGCATGCGGGTCGGCGTCGGCTGGGGCGTGACGCTGTTCCACACCTTGCCCTTCATCAGCGCCAAATCGCTGACCGACTTCAGCGTGATCTCGCTGCTCGGCGGCGTCGGCGTGGCGCGGCGGGTCAACCCGGCCGAGTTCGCCTGGCGATTCGCCCAGATATTCCAGGGCGACGGCTATCTGATGCCGACGCCGGCCGTCGTTGACAGCGTCGAAACCAAGATCGCGCTGGTCGAGCGCTGCGGCCTGCAGGAGATTTTTGCAATGGCCGACGCCCTCGACGCGGTCCTGCTGAGCGTCGGCGGCATCGCTTCGGCCACCACCTTCTCGCGCGGCGGCTTTCTCAAGGAAGCGGACCGGGAAGCACTGCTGGCGCGTGGCGCCGTCGGCGACCTGCTGTTCCATTTCTATGACCGCAACGGCGATCTGGTCGACCATCCAGTCAACAGCCATGTGATGTCGGTGGATGTCGATCGGCTGCGCAAGGCGCCGATCCGAATTCTGACCTCCGGTGGTGTGGAGAAGACCGAGGCGCTGCTTGGCGCCATGAACCTGATTGCGCCGACCGTGCTCATAACCGACGAGGAAAGCGCGCGCCGCATGCTGGCGGCGCATGAACCGCATGGCTAGCGATCGAGGGCGATGGCCGTGTTGATCTGGTTACTCGGCGGATTCGTGCTTGTGGCTGGTTGCTACGCAGGCGTTGCCATCAATTCAATAAGCCTTCCTTCGAACGCCCAATCTGGCAGGGCCTTTTTGAAGAAATCCGCGAAGCGGAAAGGCGTTGACGTGAACAGCATTCCTGATCGGATTTGGCAAGAAATCGTTGAAGTTGACTTAGCTTGGGCAAGGCGGTCGGCGGCCACCAGCAGCAATCCGATTGACAGAAATTTTCGTGCCAGTTTTGCTCGGCAGTTGACCCGTGACGCCGATACAATCGCAGGGATAATGTCGGGTGTAACGGGCACCTCCCTGGATCGCCAGACCCGGGAGATCCTTATACGCAACGGCGTCATTTCGCCCTACTGACCGTGTGGGGGTTCGGCTGAAGACCGTCGCTCCAGACGACTCGGGAAGAGCCAGACGCTTCGTTGCCAAAAGCTGGATGGCCACATTGGGGGATGAGGCATCTATGAAATGGTCGGAGTGGCCGGATTCGAACCGACGACCCCTTGACCCCCAGTCAAGTGCGCTACCCGGCTGCGCTACACTCCGGACCGGGTGGCGATGTATCGTGATAACCCCGTGCGGGTCAACCGAATTCGGTGCTCAATGCGCAGGTGAAATCGCGGGACTGGATGCA
Organism: Hyphomicrobiales bacterium; assembly: GCA_003963455.1. Lineage (GTDB taxonomy): Bacteria > Pseudomonadota > Alphaproteobacteria > Rhizobiales > Rhizobiaceae > Mesorhizobium. The sequence goes on along the minus strand of RXJA01000120.1, from coordinate 2,181 downwards.
GGCTTTGCCAGCCGCAATTCCCGCGGATGCCGGTATTCCAGTGCGATCGCGCCCCAGACCAGGCCGAGCAGCAGGTAGAGGTGGCGCCAGTGGTCTATGTCGATGAAGGTGCCTAGGCCGATATTGCCGAGATAGGCGACATAGGCGCAAAGCAGATAGGGCTGCCATGGCCGATCGCGCAGCAGGATACGGAAACCGGCTGCGATCGTCCAAAGGGTTAGCGTCAGGAACGACACGAAGCCCAGCCAGCCATAGTCCATCAGCGACTTCAGCCAGATGTCGTGCGTGTCCTCGCCGTAGATCGTGCCGAACACCAGCGGGCCGATGCCGAACGGGTGCTCCATCGCCAGCTGGAAACCGATCGTATAGCGGGCGAAGCGGCCAAGCCGCGCCGAATCGTAGCTCTGCTCGAGCTGCGCGCGCTGGGTGAACATGTCCGACACGCCTGGCAACTGCAGGATGATCAGGAAAGCGATGACCAGCAGCGCCACGGCTGCGATCGTCATCACCACCACACGCAGCCGGAACTTGCCGCTGGCGCTCTGCAGGAACAGGCACGCGGTGAGCAGCACCGCCGACACCGCGAACATGCCCCAGGCGCCGCGCGAGAAGGAAAAGAAGATGCCGGCGGTGATGATGAGCAGCGGCACGGCCAACAACGGCATACGTGATACCGGGCCGGTCAAGAGCAAATAGAGCAGGTAGGTGCCGGGCAGCACCAGGAATGGCCCGAACACGTTCGGGTCCTGGAAGGCTCCGGCGGCGCGGTCGTATTTGGTGAACATTTCCGCGCCTGGAAAGGCATGGAAATAGCCGGCTATGCCGAGCAGGGACGTCGCCACCGCCGACACCACATAGGCGATGAAGATCAACCGGTAGAGGCTGGGCTGGACCGAGGTCACCGAGGCGAAGAACACCGCGCTGAAGGCGAGGAACAGCGAGACGGCGAGATAGAGCGGCGTGTTGGCGAGGTCCGTCATCTGCGTCATCGCGATCATGCCGCCGATGTTCATCGCCACCAGAAGCACCAGCAACGGCACGATCGCGCGTGAGATTCGAAGGCCGAACAGTGCCCAGACCGCGATCAGCCCGGCCATGTAGATTTCGTACGGCGCGGGCTCGCTGATGACGAAGCCGGAGAGCAGGATGCCGACGCCGATCGCGGCCGACGCGATCAGCGAAATCAGCTTGGCGTTGACCGCCCGAGGCGGCAACTGGTTGACCGCCGACGCCGACAGTTCATGGGCGATGGCGCTCAATAGGCGTTTTCCGTGTTGAGCAGGCGGATCGGCGTCAGGAGCAGTATGCGCAGGTCGAACAGCATCGACCAGTTCTCGATGTAATAGAGGTCGTACTCGGTGCGCATGCGGATCTTTTCATTGGTGTCCATCTCGCCGCGCCAGCCGTTGATCTGCGCCCAGCCGGTGACGCCGGGCTTGACCTTGTGGCGGGCGAAATAACCGTCGACCACCTCGTTGTAGAGCAGGTTGTGCGATTGCGCGGCGATCGCATGCGGGCGCGGGCCGACCAGCGACAGCGAGCCGAGCAGCGAATTGAAGAACTGCGGCAATTCGTCGATCGAGGTCTTGCGGATGAAGCGGCCGACGCGGGTGACGCGCGGATCGTTCTTGGTCACCGTCTGCTTGGCGGTCGGGTCCGATCGGTCGGCATACATCGAGCGGAACTTGTAGACCTCGATGATCTCGTTGTTGAAACCATGCCGCTTCTGCTTGAACAGCACCGGACCCTTGCTGTCGAGCTTGATGGCGATCGCGGTGGCGAGCATCACCGGCGAGAACAGGACGATGCCGACCAGCGAGAAGACGATGTCGAAAGCGCGCTTGGCGACCGAATCCCAGTCGTTGATCGGCTTGTCGAATATGTCGAGCATCGGCACCGAGCCGATATAGGAATAGGCGCGCGGCCGGAACTGGAGCGCGTTCGAATGCGCCGAGAGCCGGATGTCGACGGGCAGCACCCAGAGTTTCTTGAGCAACTGCAAGACACGCGATTCGGCGGTCAGCGGCAGCGAAACGATCAGCATGTCGATGCGCGCGATGCGGGCGAATTCTATCAGTTCGGAAATGGTGCCGAGCTTCGGATAGCCGGCGACGATCGGCGGCGAGCGCTTGTCGTTGCGGTCGTCGAAGATGCCGCAGATGCGGATGTCGTTGTAGGGCT
>RXJA01000441.1 GCA_003963455.1 Hyphomicrobiales bacterium | reverse complement strand
GGTTGTGTGCGATGCGGTTTCACCTCACGCACCAACAGCTTCGTCAGCCGCGACTTGTTCGGCTGCAAGCTCGTCTTCGGTGATCCAGCCAGCCTTGAGGCGGGCTGCCAGAACCATCTGCTCGGCATCGGCGCGCGACACGCCGTGGCTGGCGAGCACGCCCGGATAGACCTTGGTCTCGCCGTCCTTGCGTTCCTTCCAGCCGATCAGGTCGTCGGCGGCATAGCCGGCGAAGTCCTCGATCGTCTTCACGCCGTCCTCGCCGAGCGTCACCATCATGGCGGTGGTAACGCCGGGGATCTCGCGCAACTCGTCCTTGACGCCCAGCGCCTTGCGCTTTTCGTCGTGCTCGGCTTCGATCTTCTCCAGATATTCGCGGGCGCGGGTCTGGATTTCCGAAGCGGTGTCCTCGTCGAAGCCGTCGATCGAGGCGATTTCGCCCGAGTCGACATAGGCGACTTCCTCGACGCTGGTGAAACCTTCCGAGGCAAGCACCTGGCCGACCATCTCGTCGACGTCGAGGGCCTCCATGAACAGCGCCGAACGCTCGACGAATTCCTTCTGGCGACGCTCGCTTTCTTCCTGCTCGGTCAGGATGTCGATGTCCCAGCCGGTGAGCTGCGAGGCGAGGCGCACATTCTGGCCGCGACGGCCGATGGCCAGCGACAGCTGGTCGTCCGGCACCACCACCTCGATGCGTTCGGCATCCTCGTCGAGCACCACCTTGGCGACTTCCGCCGGCTGCAGCGCGTTGACGATGAAGGAAGCGGCCGAGGGCGACCACGGAATGATGTCGATCTTCTCGCCCTGCAATTCGCCGACCACCGCCTGGACGCGGCTGCCGCGCATGCCGACGCAGGCGCCGACCGGATCGATCGAGGAATCGCGCGAGATGACGGCGATCTTGGCGCGCGAGCCCGGATCGCGGGCGACCGACTTGATCTCGATGATGCCGTCGTAGATTTCCGGCACTTCCATGGTGAACAGCTTGGCCATGAACTGCGGATGCGTGCGCGACAGGAAGATCTGCGGGCCACGCTGCTCGCGACGCACGTCGTAGACATAGGCGCGCACGCGGTCGCCATACTTGTAGTTCTCGCGCGGGATCAGCTCGTCGCGGCGGATGATCGCCTCGCCACGGCCGAGATCGACGATGACGTTGCCGTATTCGACGCGCTTGACGGTGCCGTTGACGATCTCGCCGATGCGGTCCTTGTATTCGTCATACTGGCGGTCGCGCTCGGCCTCGCGCACCTTCTGCACGATGACCTGCTTGGCCGACTGCGCGGCGATGCGGCCGAAATCCATCGGCGGCAGCTGCTCGGCGATGAAGTCGCCAAGCTGGGCGTCGGGGTTGCGCTCGCGCGCCGAGGAGAGCGCGATCTGCGTCGCGTAGTCCTCGACCTTCTCGACCACTTCCATCAGCCGCTGCAGCTTCATCTCGCCCGTGTTCGGGTTGATGTCGGCGCGGATGTTGGTCTCCTGGCCGTAGCGGGAGCGCGCCGCCTTCTGGATCGCATCGGCCATGGCGGCGATGACGATCTGCTTGTCTATCGACTTTTCACGCGCGACCGCGTCGGCGATCTGCAGCAGTTCAAGCCTGTTGGCGCTTACAACCATTGTCTTTCTCCCGATTTCGCGCCGGGCACCCGGCCCGGCCACTCAATCAACTTTCCTGTTCGGTTTCGTTTTCCTCGCCGGCGGCGTCTTCCGCTTCGCCGCGGCGCTTCCTGGCTTCCTTGCGCGCCCGGTTGTCCTTCGACAGGGCGTCGCGGATGAGATCGTCGGTCAGCACCAGCCGGGCTTCGGCGATCGCGTCGTAAGGCACGCGCACCGTCGGCTCCTCGCCATAGGCCGCCTTGTCGCGCTCGATAAGGATGCCATCGGCATCGGCCTCGGCGATCTTGCCCTTGAAGCGCTTGCGGTCGGCCACGAGCACCGAGGTTTCAAGCTTGACCAGATGACCGGTCCAGGCGGTGAAATCCGACTTGCGTACCAGCGGCCGGTCGATGCCCGGCGACGACACTTCGAGATGATACGCCTTTTCGATCGGATCATCGACATCGAGCGCCGGCGACACCGCGCGGCTGACCTCTTCGCAATCCTCGACGGTCATGGTGCCGTCCTCGCGTTCGGCCATGATCTGCAGCGTCAGCCCGTTCTGGCCGGTCAGTTGCACGCGCACGAGACGGAAGCCGATGGCCTTGAGCACCGGTTGCACGATCAGCGCAATGCGCGCATCGATGCCGCTTTCGCGGATGATACGGTCGTCGGCCTCGCTTGCCGCTGCAGTCATCAGATCCCTGTCGCTTTTTTCGTTTCCGGCCGGCAGGTAACAAAAAAGAGCGGGACCGGGTGGACCCACTCTTCGTCATACCGACCAAGAATTTGAGCCTCATATAGACGATTGCCGCCGGTGTTTCAAGCCTCCAGGCATGGCGGTGCCTCTCCTTACCTTTGGGCCTCCACGAGCGAGGCGGCGATTGCCGCGATCGAACGAAACAACACAAGCGGATCGTCCCTCGTCGGAAGAAATCCCCGCCGCTGCCAGAATTGCGCCGCTTCCGAATCGACTGCATTGACCATCAGCGCGCGCCCCCCGATCAGTTCCGCCGCCTGAACACAGCGCTGGAGGGCGTGCTTTACGAGGCCCGTGCCGATACCGCGCCCGGCCCAACCGATATCGGTCGCAAGCTGGCCGAGGAGCAGGCACGGCACCGGATCGGGCGGTTGCCCCGTTCGGATCGACCGAGGAAGAATCGACGGCACGATGGCCGTCGGCGCCAGACCATAATATCCGACCACCCGGCCGTCTTCGTGGACAACCAGAACGGCCGTAAAACCCTTCTGCTGATTGGAGAGCGCGCGGGTTTTCAGCCAGTGATCAAGCGCAGGCTTTCCGCAGGAAAATCCTAAAACATCGTGTACCGCGGCAAGCGGTTCGGGAGCCGACAGGACCACTGGTCAACGTTTCGTCTTGTAACCGGCTTCCCATGGAGCGGGCCGCCTTGCCAGTTCCACCATGTCGGGAATCGGAGCGGCCGGAGCTGACAGGACCTCCATGAATTCCGCGAACCCTTCGGGGCTCATGCGGACAAGACGATTATCCATCAGCACATCCTCAGCCGCGCGCACGGCGGCATCGCGCACGAAATCCGTTCGGGACCGTCCGCGCAGAGTGGCGGCGCGATCGATCATCGCCACGTCCGCTTCCGGCAGGCGCATCGAGATCGGGTATTCCTTGCGTTCTATCGGGGCGGCCATGACTGTCTCCTAGCCGGCAATGTAGCGGTCTGTAGCGCCAATTGCAATACAGACAACCGCACGGCTATTTCCGGATGAAAGTCAGATAGGCAGGCCGCCGTCCCTCGCGGATGGCCTTGGCCTCGTAGCGTGTGCCGGGCCAGCCCTCGTAAGGCTGGTGCCAGCCGGCAGCGTCTTCGGCCTGCCATGCGAAAGCGCCGTGATCCCGGCAGGCAAGCAGCGTCCAGTTCACATAGCTGTCGATGTCGGAGGCGAAACGGAACCTGCCGCCTGCCTTCAGCACGCGGGCAAAGCGGCCGAGATTGGCGGCGCCGACGAAGCGCCGCTTCCAGTGCTTCTTCTTCGGCCACGGATCGGGATAAAGCAGGTCGATGGCGTCAAGCGAGGCCGGCGGCAGCCAGTCGAGCAGGCGCGTGGCGTCGTCGTCATAGACCCTCAGATTGCCGAGCGGCGCCTTGCCGAGCGCCGTCATCATCTTGGCCATGCCGTTGACGAAAGGCTCGACGCCGATGAAGCCGATTGCCGGCGATTCGGCGGCACGATGCAGGAGATGCTCGCCACCGCCGAAGCCGATCTCAAGTTGGAGCGCCGAAACCTCCGCCTTGAACAGGCTCCTCAAATCCCCCGGCGCTTCCGCCGTCAGGTCGATCCGGTATTCGCGCAGGCCGCTTTCAAGGGCGATTGCCTGCTGCGGGCGTATAGTCTTGCCGTGCCGTCGGCCGAAGAATCCTTCGGTCGCCCGGCTCGGTCTGTGCTTTGCGTCCGTTGACGTCAGGCGGCGACGGCGTCCTTGAGCGCCTTGACGAGATCGGTCTTCTCCCATGAGAAGGAACCGTCGCGACCGGCCTTGCGGCCGAAATGACCGTAGGACGAGGTTTTTGCGTAGATCGGCTTGTTGAGGTCGAGATGCCGGCGGATGCCCGACGGCGACAGGTCCATCACCTTGCGCAGCGCCTCCTCGAGCTTCGACTCGTCCACCTTGCCCGTGCCGTGCAGGTCGACATAGATCGACAGCGGCTGGGCGACGCCGATGGCGTAGGAAAGCTGGATGGTGCAGCGGTCGGCAAGCTTGGCCGCCACCACATTCTTGGCAAGGTAGCGCGCCGCATAGGCCGCCGAGCGATCGACCTTGGTGGTATCCTTGCCCGAGAAGGCGCCGCCGCCGTGCGGCGCCGCGCCGCCATAAGTGTCGACGATGATCTTGCGGCCGGTGAGACCGGCATCGCCGTCGGGCCCGCCAATGACGAACTTGCCGGTCGGGTTGATGTACCAGTTGCAGTCCTCGGCGATCTTCAGGTCGCCAAGCGCCTCGCGGATGTAGGGCTCGACGACCTCGCGAACCTTCTTGGAGTCCCAGCTCGCGTCAAGATGCTGGGTGGAGAGCACGATCTGCGTGACTTCCGCCGCCTTGCCGTCGACATAGCGCACGGTGACCTGGCTCTTGGCGTCGGGTCCGAGCTTGCCGGCATCGCCCTTGCCTTCATGGCGCGCGGCGGCGAGCAATTCGAGAATCTTGTGGCTGTAATAGATCGGTGCCGGCATCAGGTCCGGCGTCTCGCGGCAAGCGTAACCGAACATGATGCCCTGGTCGCCGGCACCTTCCTCGCCCTGACGGTCGGCGGCATTGTCGACGCCCTGGCCGATGTCGGGCGACTGGCCGTGCAGCAGCACCTCGATCTTGACGGTCTTCCAATGGAAGCCGGCCTGCTCGTAGCCGATCTCGCGGATCGCCTTGCGGGCAACCGACTTGAACTTGGTCGGGTTGACCACGGGATGACCGGACGCATCCATCAGGATGTTGCCTGCCTTGTCCTTCTTCAAAAGTGTATCGGGGACGCGGACCTCGCCGGCAATGACGACGCGGTTCGTCGTGGCCAGCGTTTCGCATGCGACGCGAACCTTCCACGGATCCATGCCCGTCTTCTTGGCCTCGCGATAGACGAGATCGACGATCTCGTCGGAAATACGGTCACAAACTTTGTCGGGATGACCCTCGGAGACGGATTCCGAGGTGAAGAGATAATTCTGCCGCGTCACGGGTGTCCCCTCTTGAAAAGATCGGCAGGCTGCCGATTTTGGCGCGCCACGTGTTAGCGGTGCCGGGCGCCGCTCGTCAAGCGGCGCGACGGATCTGGCATGAATGTAGGCAAGGCCGGCTATGCCACCGGCGGCGCTGCGCCGCCGGGGGCATGAGACAATCAATCGGTGTCGTCGGCGGAGAGCGCCTTCACCAGATCGATGATCCGGCGGCGCACCTTGACGTCGCCGATCTTGACGAAGGCCCGGTTGAGCTGAAGCCCTTCCGGACTGCCGCAGAATTCGATGGCGAACGCCATCGAGGAGTCTTCGGCAAATCCCCGGTTGGCGCCGCCGGCCTCCTCGCCCGGGGCATCCTCGAAGAAGAAGGCGACGGGAACGCTCAGGATGGAGGCGATCGCCTGCAGACGACTGGCGCCAACCCTGTTCGTGCCCTTTTCGTACTTCTGGATCTGCTGAAACGTGATGCCGAGGTTTTCACCCAGCTTTTCCTGGCTCATTCCAAGCATATTGCGACGCAGCCGGATGCGACTCCCAACATGGATATCGATCGGATTCGGCTTCTTCTTGTTCTCTTCTGTCATTTTTTCCTCGCCGAATTTTTCCGGCTTTTTCTATTTTGTTCCGCCCATGTGAAGCCGGAGCCACCTGCCC
>RXJA01000138.1 GCA_003963455.1 Hyphomicrobiales bacterium | reverse complement strand
CTCCACGGGCGAAACGCCGCGTTTCGCCGGCAATCGATTTTGTCCGGGGGCGGTCTTAGAGCCTTTTCCAACCTTATGAAAGTTGGAAAACGACATGGGACCGTAGGGCCGCTCAGCACAATCCAGCTTGCTTGAGCACGCGATAGGCTTGCAGCACATCGCGGAACCGGTCTTCCGAACCTCTGTCGCCGCCATTCGCATCCGGATGGTGGCGCTTAACGAGTTCCTTATAGCGCGCCTTGATGTCCTGACCAGTCGCCTTTGTGTCAAGGCCAAGCGTTTCCAGCGCCTTGGCCTCAAGCGGCTTTGCCTTGCGTTCGCGCGGCTCGCGCGCTCCCGCACCGAACAGATTGAAGGGATCGCGCATGCGGTTGTGGTAGCCGGCCCGCCCCGAACGCTGCTGCGCGAAATCCGGCGCCGAGCGCATCCCGCCGCCATTGGCGCCCATGCGCCATGTCGGCCTGTGGCCGGTCAGCGCCTCCTTCTGGAAGCGGGCGATCTCGCTGTCCGACACGCCGGAGAAATAGTTGAAGCCCTTGTTGTATTCGCGCACATGATCGAAGCAGAAGCGGAAATACTCGCCCTCCTTGAGGCGTCCGACGGGCGCGCGATGCGTGCCCGCCTCGTTGCAGCCGTCCCACTGGCAGACCGGCGCGCGCGACTTCAGCTCCGCGTCCTTCTCCGGCCGGATTCGAATTTTTTCGAAATATTTGGGATACGCTTTCATTTCACCCATTTATGGGCTGTTCGCACGTGCGAAACAAGAATTGACATTTTGCCGATGATCGCCCTAACCGCTGAATCACGGCTTAAAGCGGTCGAAAACTCGAGATTTGCGGCTGTGACGCACATGTGGGGAAGGGAAACCGGGATGTCCATACAGTCGACGATGGAAAACAAGCTGAAAGCGGCATTCTCGCCCGAGAGGCTTACCGTCATCAATGAGAGCCACCTTCACGCCGGCCACCATCACGCGGAGTCCGGCCACCATGCGACGTTCGACGGTACCGGCGAGACGCATTTTCGCGTCCGCATCGTCTCGCCCGATTTTGCCGGCATGAGCCGCATCGAGCGCCATCGCGCCGTCAACGAACTGCTTGCCGACGAACTGAAGGCCGGCGTGCATGCGCTGGCGATCGAGCCGGCGGCACCGGGCGAGAAGACGCGTTGGTAGTCAGCCGACATTCGCCTTCAGGAACGCCATCACGGCGTCGGTCAAGGCATCGCCCTGCTCGCCGAAACGCCGGTTGATCGCCATGTGCGTGTAGGCGCTGCCGTCGAACAGCTTCGCCTTGGTCCCGGTTGCCCGCAAGCGGTCGACGAAGGCCTTCGAGCCCTCGCCACGACCCGAGGCGCGCGAATAGGCGACGAAGACAGGCGGATGCTTGCGGCCCTCGATATAGGTCGCCGGCGACAGCGAGCGCCATTGCGCGGGGTCTGGAAAAGCCTGCGCATAGATTGGCCTCAGCCTGCCGCCCTGAGCCTGCGCAAGCGCTTCGAGATCATAGGCTTCGGTGTCGTCCAGAACCAGCGCGGCGACGCCGGGCAGTCCGCCGCGCAGGCCGGTCAGGGCCGCCAGATGGCAGCCGGCCGAGTGGCCCATGACAACGATGCGGTTCGGATCGCCGCCATATTTGGCGATGTTGGCGCGTACATAGGCATAGGCCTTCTCCACGTCGCTTGCCTGGGTGGCGACGTCGGCCTCCGGCAGCATGCGGTAGTCGATCGAGACGAACACGAAGCCGTTGGCTAGCAGGAAGCCCGGCTTGGCGTCGACGTTGTTGCGATTGCCGATGCGCCAGGCACCGCCATGGACGAAGAACACGACGGGCCTGCCCTTCGCCCCGTCGCGCGCATAGATGTCGAGCTTGGCAGGCCCGTAATCGACGCTCCGCGGCGCCGGGTCGCCCAGCCGCAAGGCGGCATGAGCGCCCAGAGGCAACATCGCCGACAGGGATGCGAGCATAAGGCTGCGTCGATCGATCATCGCTCCCTCCAGATAGCTGTGAGGGCCAAGAGTGCACGGGAGTCCGGCGAGCGTCCAGTTAAGGATCGGTAATTGCCCTAGCTCTCGGTCGCAGGCCTTATCCTGATCCGGGCGATACGGTTCTTTTCGCGCTTCATCACCACGAAGCGCTTGCCGTGGAAGGTGAAGGCCTGCTTCTCCTCCGGGATGGACTGCGTTTCATGGATGACGAGGCCGGCGATCGTCGTTGCCTCCTCGTCGGGCAGGTCCCAGTCGAGGGCGCGGTTCAAGTCGCGGATCGGCACCGTGCCGTCGACGACGACGGAGCCGTCCGCTTCCTTCTTGACGCCCTGCATGTCGACATCGTGCTCGTCGGCGATCTCGCCGACGATCTCCTCAATGATGTCTTCCAGCGTCACCAGACCTTCGACCTCGCCATACTCGTCGACGACGATGGCGAAGTGCGTCTTTCGCCGCAGGAAGGCGTTGAGCTGTTCCTGCAAGGTGGTGGTGTCCGGCACGAACCACGGCTTCGCCGCGATCTTCATCACGTCGATCTGGGTGAAATCGTTGCCGACCTCGTTGAGCGCCCGCAGCAGATCTTTCGCGTGCAGCACGCCGACGATGTTGTCGAGCGAGCCCTTCCACAACGGCATGCGGGTGTGCGGGCTCTGCAGGATTTCGCGCACCACCGCCTCCGGCGCATTGTCGGCATTGACCGAGCGCATGTTGGTGCGGTGGACCATGATGTCCGACACTTCGAGTTCTTCGAGGTCGAAGAGCCCCTCGAGCCGGTTGCGCTCCTCGCGGGCAGCCTCGCCGTCCCGACGGGGATCGTCGCCGTCCTGATCCTTGCCGCTGCGCTCGGATCGCTGCGGCGGCTCGACCGGCCGCAGCGCGTAGCCGAAAGCGGCAAGCAATCGGTCGCGGAACAGGAGCGCCGACAGCAGGATGACGGCGAGGACGGCGGCGACGATCCAGCCGACGTCGGTCATCCGGAACGGCTCATTTTGAGCTCTTCGGGATGGCACAAATTGAGGAAGGAGAGCACCTCCGAGGGCGGCACGTCCTTGGCGATGAAGGCTTGGCCGATGCCGCGCGTCAGAATGAAGGTCAGCGCGCCGCGCGACACCTTCTTGTCCTGCGTGATAAAGCCGAGCAGCGCCTCGGCGTCCGGCAGCTCGCCCGGAATATCGGCCATGCGCCATGGCAGGCCGACGGCGCGAAGATGCGCCTCGACGCGTTCCGCATCGTCCGGGCTCGCCAGGTTGAGGCGCGCCGAGAAGCGATGCGCCAGCGCCATGCCGATGGCCACACCCTCGCCATGGACGAGACGGGCGCCGTCATACTGGGTGGCCGCTTCCAGCGCATGGCCGAATGTGTGGCCCAGATTGAGCAGCGCGCGGTCGCCGGTCTCGAACTCGTCGCGGGCCACGACGTCGGCCTTGGCGCGGCAGGCCTCGGCGATAGCCTCGACGCGCGCCGGGCCGCCGGCGAAGACGTCACGCCAGTTCTGTTCCAGCCAGGCGAAGAAGGCCGGGCGGTCGATCAGCCCGTATTTGGCGAGTTCGGCATAGCCGGCGCGGAACTCGCGGATCGGCAGCGTGTCGAGAACCTGGGTGTCGGCGAGCACCAGCCTGGGCTGGTGGAAGACACCGACAAGGTTCTTGCCGCGCGGGCTGTTGATGCCGGTCTTGCCGCCGACCGAAGAATCGACCTGCGCCAAGAGCGAGGTCGGGATCTGCACGAAATTCATGCCGCGCCGCACGATGCCGGAAGCAAAGCCGGCAAGGTCGCCGATGACGCCGCCGCCGAGCGCGATCACCACGTCGCGACGTTCGAGCTTCGCCGCGAGCACGCCGTCGACCACTTCCTCGAGATGGGCGAAGCTCTTGGTCTTTTCGCCAGCGGGCAGCGTGACGACGGCGGACTGGATGCCGCCTTTCGCCAATCCCGCCCTCAGCATGTCGAGATGCGCGGCGGCGACATGCTCGTCGGTGACGATGGCCGCGCGGGTGCCGGGAAGCCGGCGCGCGACCTCCTCTCCGGAGCGCGCCAGCAATCCGGCACCGATCAATATGTCATAGGCGCGGTCGCCGAGCCCGACCTCGACCTTCACCGGTTCGGCATCGCTCACGGCTGCACCTCGTCAGTTGTGGCGCTTGCGGCGCCTGCCGCGATCGTGTCGACGCCGAGATGGGCGCAGAGCGCCGCGACCACTTCGCCGGCAATGATCTCCTTGCGGTCGTCGCGCGTCGGCACGGTCAGGTCGGCGGTGGCGTAGACCGGGTAACGCTCGCCCATCAGCCGCTCCAGCACGCCGCGCGGATCGGGGTTCTTCAACAGCGGCCGGTTCTGTTTCTTCGAGACCCGCTCCATCAGGAGGTCGAGATCGGCCTTCAGCCAGACCGACACGCCATAGGCCGCGATCGCCTCGCGCGTCTGCGCATTCATGAAGGCGCCGCCGCCGGTCGACAGCACCTGTGGGCCATTCTCCAGCAGGCGCAGGATCACACGCTGCTCCAGCGCGCGGAATTCCGGCTCGCCATAGCGCTCGAACAGCTCCGGCACCGTCATGCGCGAGACGCTTTCGATTTCCTGGTCGCTGTCCATGAAGGGGAGCGACAGCATCGTCGCCACCTTGCGGCCGATCGCCGTCTTGCCGGCGCCCATCAGCCCGACGAAGACGATCGAGCGGCCGCCGAGCCGTTCGATCAGCGCGGCATGGCCTTCGTCCGTCGGATTTGCTGGCAGAGCATTCATAAGGGCCTCTTTGCGCCGTATCGACATCAAAAGCCTGTTTGCGTCAAGCACGGCCGGACAAACGGCCCGGACGCCTTCCCGCCAAAACCTTCTGTTCACCGGGAATCCTTCGTCCTTGAATTGGCCGGATTGGCGTCCCATAAGGGCACAGGGCTTTGGGAACGCAGAACAACAAGACGGGCGAAAATTGAATGCCGACTTTGTTTCGCTTCGTCGTGACGCTGGCGGTTCTGGCAGGCATTGCCTATGGCGCGATGTTCGCGCTGGCGATGTTCGTGGAGCCGAAAAAGGCGGAGATGAGCATCCGCATTCCTGCCGAGAAGCTCAATCCGAAGAAGAATTGATCCCGGCCAGATGAACAGCGCGGCCCGCATCGAAGCCTTCCTGGAAATGATGAGCGCCGAGCGCGGTGCGGCCGAGAATACGCTTTCCTCCTACCGCCGCGATTTGGAAGACGCTTCCGAGGCCATCGGTGGCGGCCTGTTGGGCGCCGGACCTGCCGATATCCGCGCCTATCTCGACGACATCGCCGCGCGTGGCTTCGCGCCGACCTCGCAGGCGCGCAAATTGTCGGCGATCCGCCAGTTCTTCAAATTCCTCTATGCCGAAGGCCTGCGCGGCGACGACCCGACCGGCACGCTGGACAGCCCGCGCAAGGGCCGGCCGCTGCCGAAGACGATGAGCGAGGCCGAGACCGGGCGCCTGCTTGACCGGGCGGCCCTGGAAGCTGGCGAATCCGGCCCGGACGGCGACCGGATGGCCGCCCTTCGCCTGCACGCGCTGGTCGAGGTGCTCTATGCCACGGGCCTGCGCGTGTCTGAGCTGGTCGGCCTGCCCGTCACGGTGGCGCTGCGCGACGACCGCTTCTTCATGGTACGCGGCAAGGGCGACAAGGAACGCATGGTGCCGCTCTCGGCCAAGGCGCGCGCCGCCATGCGCGCCTGGCTTGCCGCAAGGGCCGAGCGACCGGCCTTCGCCGAAAGCCCGTTCCTGTTTCCGGCCTCCTCCGACAGCGGCCATCTTTCCCGGCAGGTTTTCGCCCGCGATCTCAAGGGGTTGGCCGCGCGCTCGGGGATAGCCGCGGCGAAAATCTCGCCGCATGTGCTTCGCCATGCTTTTGCCAGCCATCTCCTGCAGAACGGCGCCGATCTCAGAGCCGTTCAACAACTCCTTGGCCATGCCGACATCTCGACCACGCAGATCTACACCCATGTGCTGGAGGAGCGGCTG
>RXJA01000517.1 GCA_003963455.1 Hyphomicrobiales bacterium | reverse complement strand
TGGCTATCTCTTCAAGATGATCGGGCAGGGCTACCGTCAGAAATACACCACGGCCGGCAACGACTCCCGCGGCATCGATGTCGCGGTGATGATGCGCAACGAGACCATGCAGGGCCAGCCGATCGAGTTCGTGCGCATGACGAGCCATGCCTATGTCACGTTCGAGCAGTTCGGCCTCTTCACGCCGGAGATCGCGGCGCTCGGGCAGGTGGCCGGCGATCGTATCTTTCGCCGGGACTGCCTGGAGGTCGACCTCACCATCGGCGGCTTGCCGCTGACGCTCTATCTCGTGCATTTCAAGTCGATGGGCTCGCCGCGCAACGGGCTCGACGGCCGCGAGGCGACGATGCCGCTGCGCATTGCCGAGGCACAGGCCGTGCGCCGCATCATCGAGGAGCGTTTCGGCAAGGACCACGCCGCCGGCAAGCGCTGGGCGATCTGCGGTGACATGAACGATTACCGGCAGCGCGTGAAGATCGAGGGCGACAGCTTCGACGGCTATCGCTTCGAGGTCGTGGATGAAGCCCAGTCCAGCATCAATGTGCTGACCGCCGGCGGCTTCTGCGAGAACGTCGTCGAGCGGCGGCCGGAGATGGATCGCTGGAGCTTCTACCACACCCGCGGCCCGCAGGAGCGGCATCTGTGCCAGCTCGACTATATTCTCCTGTCGAAGGCCCTGGCGGCCAAGAACGCGACGGCGGTGCCCGACATCGTCCGCAACGGCCAGCCCTGGCGCACCATCTTTCCGGCGGGTCAGGAGGTCGAGCGCTTCCCGCGCACCGGCTGGGACCGGCCGAAGGCGTCGGACCACTGCCCCGTCGCGATCACCCTGGACATGGCGTAACCCTCTTGAGTTTCGATCTGCCCCGCAACGTCATCCTGCCCGTGGACGCGATCGACGTCCGCCTGGATCCTGGCCCGCATCCCTTCGCGCTGAGCAACGCGCAGGCGATCGCCGAGAACTGGCGGCAGGAGATGGCGGCCAATCCGGCGCTGTTCGACGGCACGGTGGTGCTGCTTTCCGAGCTCGCCTACAGAGACAGCCGCCTCGTCGGCCGCTGCCATGCGGTGAACTACTCGACCTTCATGCTGTGGCGCAAGCGGCGCGAGAATTCCGGCGCCGAGCACGCCTATGCGCATGCCATGCTGGTCGCCGGCGACAATGCGCTGGTGGCGATCCGCATGGGCCCGCACACCGTCAACGCCGGCCGCGTCTATTTCGCCGCCGGTTCCTTCGAGCCGGTCGACTTCCGTGAAGGGCAGGTCGATGTCGACTTCAACATGATCCGCGAGGTCGGGGAGGAGACAGGGCTCGACCTGTCGGCGGCCGAACGCGATCAGCGCTATTTCGCGCTATCGACGGCGAGCGGCACCGTGATCTTCCGCCGCTACCGGGTCGCCGAGTCGGCCGACGCGCTGGCGCGCCGCATCCGTGCCTTCGTCGATGCCGAGGCGGAGCCGGAGATCGAGGGGCCGGTCATCATCCGCGATGCCGCCGACCTGCCGGAGGGGCTCATGGGGCATATGAAGCCGCTGATCGAGTGGCATTTTTCCCAGGATGGCGTTTGACGCCGCCTGACGCATTCACTCGTGCCGCAGCGCCTCGATCGGGTCCAGACGCGCGCCGCGCAGCGCCGGGAAGAAGCCGAACACCATGCCGATCAGCGCCGAGAAGCCGACGGCGAGCAGGATGACGGCGGGGTTCGGCGCGAACGGTATCGTCAGCGCCATCGAGGCAAGGCCGGCCAGCGCAAGCCCGATCAGGATGCCGATGATGCCGCCAAGCAGCGACAGCACGGTCGCCTCGACCAGGAACTGGATGAGGATGTGTTTTTCGTGCGCGCCGATGGCGAGCCTGATGCCGATCTCGCGGGTCCGCTCAGTGACCGAGACCAGCATGATGTTCATGATGCCGATGCCGCCGACCAGAAGGCTGACGCCGGCGACGGCGCCCAGCATGCCGGTCATGGTGGTGGTGGCGCTGGTCATGGCGTCGGCGATCTGGGTCATGTCGCGAATCGAGAAATCGTCATCGCGATCCGGCGTGACGCGGCGCGTGTCGCGCAAAATATCCTCGACGCGCGGCTGTAGTTCGGTGGTCGGCGTGCGGTCGTCCGCGGCGATGTAGATGTTGTCGATGTCGCGGTTTCCGGCGATGCGCCGCTGATAGGCGTGCAGCGGCATCAGCACGACATTGTCCTGGTCCTGGCCGAAGCCGGTATAGCCCTTCGGCTCGAGCAGGCCGATGATCTTGCAGGAGGTGCGGTTGACGCGGATGACCTCACCCTCCGGATCGCCAGCGCCGAAGAATTGCTGGCGCACCGTTTCGCCGATCAGGCAGACACCGGTGCCGGCGCGCGTTTCGGAATCGCTGAACGGCCGCCCCGACACTAGCTTCCAGTCGCGGGCGTCGAGATAGGCCCTGTCGGTTCCGGTCACGCCCGAGGTCAGGCTTTCGGTGCCGAAGATGACGCGAACCTGCTTTTGCGAAGCAGGTGAAATCGCGCGCGCGCCGCTGAGATGCGCGACGAGCGCGGTTGCATCCTTTTCGGCCAGCGGCCGCACCGCCTGGTCGAGTCCTCCCGGTCCGCCAGGCCCCGCCGGCCGGCCGGCGCGCACGACGAGCAAGTTGCTGCCGAGCTTGGAGATATCGGCCTTGACCTTCTCCGTCGTGCCGGAGCCGATGGTGAGCATGGCGATGACCGCGGCGACGCCGATGACGATGCCAAGCAGCGTCAGAAAAGAGCGCAGCACATTGCGCCGGATCGAGCGCAGCGACAGGCGGACGGTTTCCCAGATCAAGCGGCTGCCTCCGCCTTCAAGGTGTCAGAGGCGACATGGCCGTCAACGAAACGGATGGTCCGGCCGGCATAGTCCGCGACATCGGCTTCATGCGTGACCATGACGATGGAGAGGCCGAGATCGGCGTTGAGCCTGGTCAGCAATTCCATGATCTCGTGGGTGCGCGCCGTATCGAGGTTGCCGGTCGGTTCATCGGCGACAAGCAGTGTCGGCATGGTGACGATGGCGCGGGCGATCGCAACGCGCTGCTGCTGGCCGCCCGAGAGCTCGGCCGGCGTGTGGTGCTCTCGCCCGACAAGACCTACCTGGGCCAGAGCCTGCATGGCGAGGTCGCGGCGCTCGCGCGCGGCGACGCCGCGATAGATCAGCGGCAGCTCGACATTTTCGGCCGCTGTGGTGCGCGGCAGGAGATTGTAGCCCTGGAAGACGAAGCCGACATAGAGGTTGCGCAAAAGGGCGCGGCGGTTGCGATCGAGCCGGCCGGCATCGACACCCATGAAGCTGTAGGTTCCGGCCGTCGGCGTGTCGAGGCAGCCGATGATGTTCATCGCAGTCGACTTGCCCGAGCCGGAAGGCCCCATGATGGCGACGAATTCGCCACGCCGGATGGCGAGATCGACGCCGGCCAGCGCATCCACGCGAGCCTCGCCCTCGCCATAGCTTTTCCATACCTTGTCGAAGGTGATGAGCAGGGGAGCCGACATTTCGTCAGCTCCGCTGCTGAGCGCCGGTGATGACCTGCGCGCCCTCGTCGAGACCGGACGTGACCTCGGTCAACTCGCCATCCGTCGAACCGATCCTGACGTTCACGGCACGCGGCTGGCCATTCTCCAGCACATAAAGTGTGCGCGAGCCGTCGGTCGGCGCCTTGGTCGGCTCGCGCTGCCGGCTGGGGCGGCCCATGCGGCCGGTGAACAGGTCGCTGAAGCTCCAGCCGCGCGCCGCCTGTTGCGTCGGCCGATAGCGGAATGCGGTGGAGGGGACGGTAAGCACGCCCTTGGCCTGCCGGGTGACGACCGAGACCGTCGCCGTCATGCCGGGCCTGAGCAGAAGCTCGCCGTTGTCGACTTCGAGCCGCGCATTGTAAGTGACGACGCCGTCGGTAGTGACCGAGGCATAGGAGATGTCGCGGATCGCGGCGTCGAACGGCCGGTCCGGGAAGGCGTCGACGGTGAAGCGGGCATGCTGGCCAGGCTTGACCTGGCCGATGTCGGCCTCGTCGACCGCCGCCTGCAGTTCCATGTTGCGCAAGTCGGCGGCGATGACGAACAGGACCGGCGCCTGCAGCGAGGAGGCGACCGTCTGTCCGGGATCGACCGAGCGCGTCAGCACGATGCCGTCGATCGGCGCATAGATGGTGCTTTTCGCGAGATCGGTCTGTTGCGCCTTCAGATCTGCCTGGGCAATCGCGAGATTGGCTTCGGCGCTGTCCAGCGCCGCCTTCGAGCGATCGCGCGTCGCGGTCGCTGCTTCGAGCGACTGGTCCGTCGCCATGCCGCGCTTGGTCAGCGCGCTTGCGCGGACCATAGCGTTCTCGTTTTCCTGCAACGTCACCTTGGCGTCCTCGACGCTTGCTGCCGCCGCCTTGGCGGAGGCGGTGGCGCGCTCGATCTGGACCTCGAGCTTGGCCGTGTCGAGCGTCGCCAGCACGTCGCCTTTCTTCACCTGCTGGTTCTCGTTGACCGCGACCGAGCGGACGATGCCGGAAAGCTCGCTGGAGATGTCGACCTGGGTGAGCGGCTGCAGCGTGCCGGTGGCGGATACCTCGACGGTGAGGTCGGCGGCCGCTGCGGGTACGGTGGTGTATTCAATCCCGGGCGGTGCCGCGGCATGCCACCGATAGGCGGCAATGCCGGCCGCCACGATCGCTATCGCGAGCAGACCGTAGAGCCAGAAGCGGCGACGTTTGCGGCTTACGCCCTTGCGGTCGAGCCCGAGCGCCGCCTCTATGGGAGTATCGGATTCCGCGTTTGGCGGATTGACAATCTGATCCACCCCGGACCCCTATGCTCAAAATCGATCTCACTATCCGTTCTCAGATCAGGCCTTGAGGTTCGAATTTCAAATTAAATTTCGCTCATGTTGGGATTGAGGCGGAAATTCTTGGATTAAGAGCGGAAATTTGGGCGAGGCGAAAGGTTTTCTCCATGGCGCGCAATTACTTGCTTTACGATGTGTTCACCACCGAGCGGCTGGCTGGAAATCCGCTCGCGGTGGTGCTGGACAGCGACGGGCTCGACACTGCCGGCATGCAGTCGATCGCGCGCGAATTCAATCTTTCCGAGACGGTGTTCGTGCTGCCCCCCGACAATCCAAAGCACCGCAACCGTATCCGCATCTTCACGCCCGACTATGAAATGCCTTTCGCGGGGCATCCGACGGTCGGTTCGGCGATCGCGCTGGCCGAGCTCGCCGGCGAGGAGACGGGCATCTTCGTGCTGGAAGAGAACATCGGCCCGGTGCGCTGCGCGGTGAGCAAGCATGACGGCTCGACCTTCGCCGAGTTCGATCTGGCGAAACTGCCGGAAACACTGGAGCTCAAGGCCGATCCGGACGCGGTCGGCGCGGCGCTCGGCCTTGCCCCGCACGAGATCGGCTTCGAGAATCACCGCGTCGCCTTCTGGTCGGCCGGCGTGCCTTACGTCACCATCCCGGTCGCGGACCTCGAGGCGGCGGCCAAGATCAGGCTCGACAACCAGGCGTGGTCGGAATTGGCACCCCGCAAGAGCGAATGGGCCTTCGCCAGCCCTTATGTCTATTGCCGCGAGACGGTTCATCACGACAGCGCGTTTCATGTGCGCATGATCGTGCCCGGCACGCCATCCTACGAGGACCCGGCGACCGGTTCGGCGGCGGCCGCCTTTGCCGGCACCATCATGCATTTCGATGCGCCCACCGACGGTACCTCGCAGCTATGGATCGAACAGGGGTTGGAAATGGGCCGCCCGTCGCGCATCCGACTCGAACTCAATGTCTCTGGCGGAAAACTGGCCTCCGCGCGCATCGGCGGCCATGCGATCAAGGTGGCGGAAGGCACACTTCTGGTGTGAGTCCTGCGGCAATTCGGCGATTTGTCGGGAAATGATCCGGCAGGGCTGGACATCACCGGAATCGGCGGCTATATGCGCCGCCGACGCTGAGTTTTCCGGCGGTGTGGGTGTGTAGCTCAGTTGGTAGAGCAGCTGACTCTTAATCAGCGGGTCCACAGTT
>RXJA01000154.1 GCA_003963455.1 Hyphomicrobiales bacterium | reverse complement strand
GAGTACGGCGCCGATTCCATCAAGGTTTTGAAGGGGTTGGACGCGGTGCGCAAGCGGCCGGGCATGTATATCGGCGACACCGATGACGGCTCGGGCCTGCATCACATGGTCTATGAGGTGGTTGATAACGCCATCGACGAGGCGCTGGCCGGCCACGCCGACCTGGTTTCGGTGACGCTCAACCCCGACGGTTCGGTCACCGTTATCGACAATGGCCGCGGGATTCCCACCGATATCCACCCCAGCGAGGGCGTTTCGGCGGCCGAAGTCATCATGACGCAGCTGCACGCCGGCGGCAAATTCGACCAGAATTCCTACAAGGTTTCCGGCGGCCTGCACGGCGTGGGCGTCTCGGTGGTCAACGCACTTTCAGCCTGGCTCAAGCTCAAGATCCGCCGGAACGGCGAGATCTTCGAGATGAGCTTCACGCATGGCAATGCCGACGCGCCGCTGAAGGTGACCGGCAGCTACGTGCAGGACAAGCAGCCCGGCACATATGAAGGCCGCAGCGGCAGCGAGATCACCTTCTTCCCATCCGCCGAAACCTTCACCATGGTCGAGTTCGACTACAACACGCTTGAGCACCGGCTGCGCGAGCTAGCCTTTCTCAATTCCGGCGTGCGCATCGTGCTGACCGACGCGCGCCATGCCGACCTGGTGCGCAACGAGCTGCATTATGACGGTGGCCTCGAGGAGTTCGTCAAATATCTCGACCGGGTGAAGAAGCCGCTGATCGAGAAGCCGATCGCGATCCGCGCTGAGCGCGACGGCATCACCGTCGAGGTGGCGATGTGGTGGAACGACAGCTACCACGAGAATGTGCTGGCCTTCACCAACAACATCCCGCAGCGCGACGGCGGCACGCATCTGGCCGGCTTCCGCGGAGCGCTGACGAGGCAGATCACCGGCTATGGCGAGTCCTCCGGCCAGACCAAGAAGGAAAAGGTCTCGCTCACCGGCGACGATTGCCGCGAGGGACTGACCGCTGTGCTGTCGGTCAAGGTTCCTGATCCAAAATTCTCCTCGCAGACCAAGGACAAGCTGGTGTCCTCGGAGGTCAGGCCGGTTGTCGAAGGGCTGGTCAACGAGGCGCTCGGCACCTGGCTGGAGGAGCATCCGGCCGAAGGCAAGGTGGTGGTTGAGAAGGTGATCCAGGCGGCGGCCGCGCGCGAGGCCGCGCGCAAGGCGCGCGACATCACGCGCAAGAGCTCGCTCGGCGTCACCTCGCTGCCCGGCAAGCTCGCCGACTGCCAGGAGCGCGATCCGGCGAAGTCCGAGATCTTCATCGTCGAGGGCGACTCCGCCGGCGGCTCTGCCAAGGGCGGGCGCTCGCGTCAGAACCAGGCGATTCTGCCGCTGCGCGGCAAGATCCTCAATGTCGAGCGCGCGCGCTTCGACCGCATGCTCTCCTCCGACATGATCGGCACGCTGATCACCGCGCTCGGCACCTCGATCGGCAAGGATGAGTTCAACGCCGACAAGCTGCGCTACCACAAGATCATCCTGATGACGGACGCCGATGTCGACGGCGCCCATATCCGCACGCTCCTGCTCACCTTCTTCTTCCGGCAGATGCCGGAGCTGATCGAGCGCGGCCACCTCTACATCGCCCAGCCGCCGCTCTATAAGGTGACGCGCGGCAAGAGCTCGCAATATCTCAAGGACGAAAGCGCATATGAGGAATATCTGATCGGGTCCGGGCTCGACGAGGCCTCGCTGGTGCTGGCCTCCGGCGAGGTGCGGACAGGACAGGACCTGCGCGGCTCGGTCGACGATGCGCTGGCGGTGCGCCAGCTGATCAACGGGTTGCACACCCGCTACAACCGCAGCGTCGTCGAGCAGGCGGCGATTGCCGGCGCGCTCAATGCAGACGTGCTCGCCGATCTCGGCCGCGCTAACGCAATGGCCGAGCGTGTCGCCCAGCGGCTCGACATGATCGCCGAGGAGACCGAGCGGGGCTGGACCGGCCGGCTATCGACCTCCAATGACGGCTCCGGCGGCTATGTCTTCGAACGCACCGTGCGCGGCGTGAAGGATGTGGTTCAGCTCGATGCCGGACTGATCGCCTCGGCCGATGCGCGCCAGCTCGACCGCTACGCGCCGCGCCTGGCGGAAGTCTATGGAGAGCAACCGAGCTTGCGGCGTAAGGAGAGCTCGGAGCTTCTTTCCGGACCGCTGGCGCTGCTCAACGCGGTGTTCGCTTCGGGCCGCAAGGGGTTGACCATGCAGCGCTACAAGGGCCTCGGCGAGATGAATGCCGAGCAGCTGTGGGAAACCACGCTGGACCCGAATGTGCGCTCGCTGCTGCAGGTCAAGGTCAATGACGCGACCGACGCGGACTCGCTGTTCTCGCGGCTGATGGGCGACGAGGTGGAACCGCGGCGCGAGTTCATCCAGGACAACGCGCTGTCGGTGGCCAATCTGGATATTTGACGGGCGAGCATCGGCCCGTTCAGTTCCGTCCGGTCGCCGGCTGCGGTCGATTGGCGCCTGACTGGAACAGAAGGTCTCCTGGAACATTGTGACAGATCGATCACAATCTTTTTCAGGAGGTCTCAATGGGACGCGGTATCTTGCTCTGGCTGCTTGGGATTCCGATCCCGATCATCATCCTCATCATGCTGTTCGCGCGATAGGACGCTGCCATGCAGTCGACCCTTTCCGCTGTAGACGTCCCCATTTCGACGGAATCCTCCGCCTCGGCGATCAGCTGGGGTCCAATCATTGCCGGCGCCTTCGCCGCGTCGACACTGAGCTTCATCCTGATGCTGCTCGGTTCAGGGCTGGGCCTGACAATGATCTCGCCGTGGTCCGGCTCAGGTGCCTCGATCACCACTTTCGCAGCCTCGACGGCAGTCTGGCTGGTGGTCGTGCAGTGGCTTTCGGCCGGCGCAGGCGGCTATCTGGCCGGACGGTTGCGAACCAAGTGGGTCAACATCCACACCGATGAAGTGTTCTTCCGTGACACCGCGCATGGTTTCCTGGCCTGGGCGCTCGCAACGCTGCTCGTCGTCGCGGTGATGGGTTCGGCGCTTACTTCGCTGCTTGGCTCCGGCGTGCAAGCCGCCTCGACAGTTATGTCAGGCGCCGCCATGGGTGCATCGGCGGGAGCATCCGCTAACCCCAGCGGAGCTTCGGCGGGCAATGCGACATCCTATCTGGTGGACTCGCTGTTCCGGCCGGCTGACGCAAGCAGGCTGGCAGCGGCCAATCCGGAAAACGACGCCGCGGCCACAGCGCAGGCCTCACGTATCCTAATCGCCAGCGCCGCCGCAGGCGAGGTCTCAGCCGAAGACAAGACCTACCTGGCGCAGCTGGTCGCCGCGCGAACCGGTTTGTCGGAAGCCGATGCCAGGACGCGTGTCGATACCGTGCTGGCAAAGGCGGAGGATGCCAAGGTCAAGGCAAAGCAAGCAGCCGACACGGCCAGAAAGGCCAGTGCCACGTTCGCATTGCTCGGTGCCTTGTCGCTTGTCATCGGCGCTTTCATCGCCAGCGCCGCCGCCGCACTTGGCGGTAGGCAGCGCGATGAGGAAGAGGCGGTCTTCTTGACAAGTCGCTGAGGCGGCATTCTCCAAAGCAAGAGAGCCCGGCCTTGAAGCCGGGCTCTCTGCAATTCGGGCTTGGCGGACGCCACCCCGAGCAGTCAGTGATCCATCGCCTTGACGATTTCCTCGGTCATCTTCTTGGCGTCGCCGAGCAACATCATGGTGCCGTCCTTGTAGAACAGCGTGTTGTCGATGCCCGCATAGCCGGAGCCGAGCGAGCGCTTGACGAACAGGCAGGTGCGCGCCTTGTCGACGTCGAGGATCGGCATGCCGTAGATGGGCGAGGACTTGTCGTCGCGCGCGGACGGGTTGGTGACGTCGTTGGCGCCGATGACATAGGCGACGTCGGCCTGCGCGAATTCGGAATTGATGTCCTCCAGCTCGAACACTTCGTCATAAGGGACGTTCGCCTCCGCCAAAAGGACGTTCATGTGGCCGGGCATGCGGCCGGCGACCGGGTGGATCGCGTACTTCACCTCGACGCCGTTGGCCTTGAGCTTGTCGGCCATCTCGCGCAGCGCGTGCTGCGCCTGGGCGACGGCCATGCCGTAGCCCGGCACGATGATGACCTTCTGCGCGTTCATCATCAGATAGGCGGCGTCTTCCGCCGAACCTTGCTTGACGGTGCGCTCGATGCCGTCGCTGGCAACCGCCGCCGTCTCGCCGCCGAAGCCGCCGAGAATGACCGAGATGAAGGAGCGGTTCATGCCCTTGCACATGATGTAGGACAGGATCGCGCCGGACGAGCCGACCAGCGCGCCGGTGATGATCAGCGCCAGATTGCCGAGCGTGAAGCCGAGCGCCGCCGCGGCCCAGCCCGAATAGGAATTCAGCATCGACACCACGACCGGCATGTCGGCGCCGCCGATCGGGATGATCAGGAGCACGCCCAGCACCAGCGAGGCGGCGACGATCAGCCAGAAGACGAGCTTGGACTCGGTGGTGACCAGAAGCACGATCAGCACCACAAGGGCGATGCCGAGCGCGATGTTGATCAGGTGGCGGCCGCCGATCATGATCGGCTTGCCCGACATGCGGCCGTCGAGCTTCAGGAAGGCGATGACCGAGCCGGTGAAGGTGATGGCGCCGATGGCGACGCCCAGGCTCATTTCGACAAGGGCCTGGGCGTGGATGTCGCCCGCCGTGCCGATGCCAAAACTTTCCGGCGCGTAGATCGCGGCGGCGGCCACCATGACGGCGGCGAAGCCCACCAATGAGTGGAAGGCGGCGACCAGTTGCGGCATCGAGGTCATGGCGATGCGGCGCGCGGTGACGGCGCCGATGCCGCCGCCGATGGCGACGCCGAGCACGATCAGGCCGAAGCGTCCGGCCGACGGGGTCGCCAGCGCAAGCGTGGTGGCGATGGCGATGCCCATGCCGATCATGCCGTAGAGATTGCCCTGCCGGCTGGTGGTCGGATGCGACAGCCCGCGCAGCGCCAGGATGAACAGGATGCCGGAGACCAGATAGAGGAAGGAAGCGAGATTGACGGTCACGTCACTTTTCCTTCTTCTTGTACATTGCGAGCATGCGCTGGGTGACCAGGAAGCCGCCGAAGATATTCACTGAAACCAGCACAAGCGCGACGAAGCCGAAGCCCGCGGCAAGGCCGGAGGCGGCGATGCCGACCGCGAGCAGCGCGCCGACGACGATAACGGAAGAGATCGCGTTGGTGACGGCCATCAGCGGCGTGTGCAGCGCCGGCGTCACCGACCAGACGACATAATAGCCGACGAAGATCGCCAGCACGAAGATGGCGAAACGGAAGACGAAGGGATCGACGGCGCCGCCGGACAAGGCATGCGCCGCGCCGCCGGCGGCATCCGCCGCGCCTGGCGCATTGTTGGCGAGATCCTGTACCGCGAGCCGAACGGCGGCGCTCGCCTGATCGAGCTGGTCGAGAGCTTTCTGCAAGGCGTCCATCACGCGGTCCCCTTAGGCTTGGCTGCGGCCTTCTTCCTTGTCGCCGGCTTGGCGTCGGCGGCTTCGGCAACCATGGTCGTCGCCGGAATGGCCGCCGGCTCGGTGCGCGGCTCTTCCGCCGCCTTGGCGAAGTTCGGATGCACGACCCGGCCGCCATCCGTCAGCATCGTCGCCTTGACCAGTTCGTCGTCGCGCTTGATGGCGAGCGTCTTAGTCGTCTTGTCGACCATCGTCTCGAGGAAGGCGTAGAGGTTCTTGGCGTAGAGCAGCGAGGCCGAGGCCGCGACACGGCCCGGCACATTGAGATGGCCGACGATCTTGACGCCGTTTTCCGTCGTCACGACCTTGCCCGGAACCGCGCCCTCGACATTGCCGCCGCGCTCGACGGCGAGGTCGACGATCACAGAGCCCGGCTTCATCGAGGCGACCATGGCAGCGGAGACCAGCTTCGGCGCAGGGCGGCCGGGGATCAGCGCCGTGGTGATGACGATGTCCTGCTTGGCGATGTGCTCGGCGGTCAGCGCCGCCTGCTTGGCCTGGTATTC
>RXJA01000380.1 GCA_003963455.1 Hyphomicrobiales bacterium | reverse complement strand
CACCGCCTCGAAGCGCAGCTTCTCGCAGGCGTCGGCCGCGTTGGAGATCAGCTCGCGCAGGAAGACGTCGCGGTCCGAATAGACCGAATGCACCATCATGTGCAGCAGCCGCGAGACGTCCGCCTCGAATGTCCTGGTTTCAGTTTGCTTGGTATCCGTCGTCATTCAAAATTCCCGTGTTGGTATTTCGTCCGCCACGCCGGCAAGGGCCGGGTTTCGATTTCTTCGTCGCTTGTGGTTGAGGCCCCGCTCGCCTGACGACGCCGGCGAAACATATGTCCGGCACCAGAATATCGGGGCCGCCGGCGATGGCAACCCGCGTCGTCCGAAGTTCAGGGTCGATAGCAGGCATTCCAGCCAGGAGCGATGGCAAGTGTGCTGCCTTTGTCTTTCGCCGATCTTGCCTTCTTCAAAGTGGCCTTGGTTCAGGGGCCGAAGCTCCTTTCGGGTGCGCGGCCATCGCCGCGAAGCGATGGGCGCCGGCGAGCGCATTGCGTCGCGGGTAGGGGGATTGAAGGATGATTCCTTGCGGCTGCTGATGGCGGATGTCGCCGGTGAAAGCTTTGACGACCACGGGGCCTGTGGGACTCGCGTGGGTCCCTGAAATCGGCTCCTTCAGGCAAGGCCGCGGCAGCGCCCTATGGGCCTTGACCAAGGCCTCGATCCAGGCCGCGACCGCGAGCGGCACAGGCGTGCGCCCTTCAAGCCAACGCGTCACATGGTCCCTGGGACAATCCAGTTCCTGCGCCAGGTCGGCGGCATCCCATCGCAACCTTCTCAGGCATTCCCGCAGGCGTCCCGCAATCATGGCAACCAGGTTTCCTGTGCAATCCTCAAATCCGCTCTCGATGCAGTTGTGGACCGCCGGCCGATGCAGTCTGTGGACCCGCCGGCGGGCCAGGTTCATTCAACTTCGCGGTGATGCCTCGGTGGCCGACACCTGCTGCGCGGCAAGGAACATCAGCGTCGAGGCGACGGTCCGCCGGTTCCATCCGGCGGATTCGGCCGCGTCAAGCAGGCCTGCCAGCAGTGGCCTTAGCGCGCTTCGGCATTCGGCTTCATAGGCAAGGAATTCGCTTGCCGAATGTGTCGGCGCCGGTACCGAGCCGTCGCCCCTCATCATGTCCATGATGGCCTCCCATCGTCATGAGAAGCCCGCTCCCGTTGTCGGGAGCGGGCTCTCGGTCAGCGTCTTAGAAGTCCATTCCGGCGCCGGCCGGCATGGCCGGAGCGGCGTCCTTCTTCGGCTTCTCGGCCACCATCGCCTCGGTGGTGACGAGCAGTCCCGCGACCGAAGCCGCATCCTGGAGCGCCGTGCGCACCACCTTGGCGGGGTCGATGACGCCCTGCTTGTAGAGATCGCCATACTCGCCGGTCTGGGCGTTCCAGCCGAAGGCGAAGTCGGTCTTCTCGCGCAATTTGCCGACGATGATCGAGCCTTCCGATCCGGCATTCTCGGCGATCTGGCGCGCCGGAGCCTCGATCGCGCGCCGCACAATGTCGACGCCGTATCTCTGGTCGGGATTATCGACCGCAACGGCGTCTAGCGCCCTGGCCGCCCTGAGCAGGGCGACGCCACCGCCGGGCAGGATGCCTTCCTCGACCGCGGCGCGCGTGGCGTGCAGCGCGTCGTCGACACGGTCCTTCTTCTCCTTGACCTCGACTTCCGTCGCCCCGCCGACGCGGATCACCGCGACGCCGCCGGCGAGCTTGGCCAGCCGCTCCTGCAGCTTCTCGCGATCATAGTCGGAGGTGGTCTCCTCGATCTGGGCCTTGATCTGCGCGACACGGCCCTGGATCTCCTCCTTCTTGCCGGCGCCATCGACGATGGTGGTGTTCTCCTTCTCGATCGCGACCTTCTTGGCGCGGCCGAGCATCTCCAGCGTGACGTTCTCCAGCTTAATGCCGAGATCCTCGCTGATGGCCGTGCCGCCGGTGAGGATGGCGATGTCCTCCAGCATGGCCTTGCGGCGGTCGCCGAAGCCCGGAGCCTTGACGGCGGCGACCTTCAGCCCACCGCGCAGCTTGTTGACCACCAGCGTGGCCAGAGCCTCGCCCTCCACGTCCTCGGCGATGATCAGCAGCGGCTTGCCCGACTGGACCACGGCCTCGAGCACGGGAAGCAGCGCCTGCAGGTTGCCGAGCTTCTTTTCATGGATCAGCACATAGGGATCGTCGAGCTCGACGCGCATCTTGTCCTGATTGGTGATGAAGTAGGGTGAGAGATAGCCGCGGTCGAACTGCATGCCTTCGACGACTTCCAGCTCAGTCTCGGCGGTCTTGGCTTCCTCGACGGTGATGACGCCTTCATTGCCGACCTTTTCCATGGCCTCGGCCAGGAAGCGGCCGATTTCGGCATCGCCATTGGCCGAGATGGTGCCGACCTGTGCGATCTCGTCGTTTCTGGTGATCTTGCGGGCGTTCGTCTTGAGTTCGGCGACGACTGCATCGACCGCTTTGTCGATGCCCCGTTTGAGATCCATCGGGTTCATGCCCGAGGCGACCGCCTTGGCGCCTTCGCGAACGATCGCCTGCGCAAGCACTGTGGCTGTGGTGGTGCCGTCGCCCGCGAGGTCATTGGTCTTCGAAGCCACTTCGCGGACCATCTGGGCACCCATGTTCTCGAACTTGTCCTCGAGCTCGATCTCCTTGGCGACGGTGACGCCGTCCTTGGTGATGCGGGGGGCGCCGAACGACTTGTCGATGACGACGTTCCGGCCTTTGGGACCAAGCGTCACCTTCACCGCGTCGGCGAGGATGTTGACGCCGCGCAGCATGCGCTCGCGAGCATCGGAATGGAATTTGACTTCCTTGGCAGCCATTGGATCACTCCTTCTAGGCAGTTTTCATTGACTGGGTTGCGGTTCGATCGAAGCCCCTGTCAGGCGGCTTTCTTCAGCGTCGCGGCTTGCTCGATCACGCCCATCACGTCGCTTTCCTTCATGATGAGCAGATCCTCGCCGTTGAGCTTGATCTCGGTGCCGGACCACTTGCCGAACAGGATGCGGTCGCCGACCTGCACGTCGAGGGGCACAAGCTTGCCGCTCTCGTCGCGAGCACCCGGGCCGACGGCGATGACTTCGCCTTCCTGCGGCTTTTCCTTGGCAGTGTCGGGGATGATGATGCCGCCGGCCGTCTTCTCCTCGGCCTCGATGCGGCGGACGAGCACGCGGTCATGCAATGGACGGAACTTCATATCGTTCTCCTTCAGGACAAACAGATTTTGAGAGGTCCCTCCGCTCCGGACCGGGAGGACCGGAGCGGGGCTCGCGACCCTTTCGGCGTCGCGCGCATGTCGAGGTAATTTTGCCTTCTGCTGCTTTCAAGTAGGTGCTGGAAATTTTTTGGCACTCCCGACCGTGGAGTGCTAGCGTGCTGAAAACATGCGATAAATCCGATCGCGCGACAAAGGAAGGGCTTGAATTCGCGAATGAGCTGAACAAGATTATTGGCGCCCGGCAGCGCCGGAACCGCTGAGAAATTGGAACCCGAACCAAGGAGATTTTGGAGACGGAGGACAGAAATGGACCGACAGACGCTCTCGCCGATCATTCCTTCCCTTGCTCCCGAAATGTCAGACCTTTCGCTCGACCGGCTGCTTTCGCCGGCCAGCCATTTTCAGCACCCGCGGGAGGTGCTGGAGGACGGCTCGCTCGACATATGGGAAAAGCGGGCGATCCTTTCATACTGGGCGTCCGATGCCTGCGCCGTGGAATCGATGCCGGCGCTGCGCCAGCCGCCGACCGCCGAGCGGCCGGCCTGCTTCGACGACATCATGGATGCGTTGCGCCGGCTCGACGCAACTGCCCCGCCGCCTCCTTGCCCTGCGGATGAAAACCGGCAGGTGTTGGACCGGCTGAGCGCGTGAGGGCCGAAGGCGATGGCAAGCACGGTCAGCAGGGAATTCCGATTGCAGATGAATGGCTATGGCCTGACCACTGCCGAGATCCATTATCATCTGCCCGACCATCCCAGCCTGCTCCAGCTATATGTCTGGCAGGACTATGATCTCGCCCCTGATTTCCCCGCGCTGAGGGGCTTCCTGGGCTTTTGGGAACGCGAACTGGCGGGCGCCTTGCATTCCGTTCGGGTCGCCCACCATCGGCTGATCAGGCCATCCGAATGGCGGGCCGTAGACGGGATCATCGCGATCCATTGAAGATCAGTGCCCACGGCGATCGCGTTGCGCGGTCGCCTTCCATCATTACCTGCCAGCATGCAGACGAAGAGAATGGCTTTTCACGACTTTGAAGGTGGCTTCGGGTTGGGCCCTTGACGTCCCAGCCTCGAATTCCCAGATCGATTTTGCCGGTGCATGAGAGACCGGCAAGGTCAAGGGGCGCTGCTTCCTTGGCGCCCCTCGTATCTATGTTGCTCATTGGAGGATGTAGCTATGAGAACCACATTTGACTTCAGTCCGCTGTTCCGGTCGAGCATAGGTTTCGATCGAATGTTGGACGCGCTCGAAACGGCGAGCCGGATCGAAACCGTCGACAATTGGCCACCCTACGACATCGCCAAGACCTCGGAGGACGACTACCGCATCAGTATGGCGGTGGCAGGCTTCGCGCAGGACGAACTGGACATCACCCAGGAACATAACATGCTCATGGTCTCGGGCCAGAAAGCCGGCGAGGATAAGGGCGAGTACTTGCATCGAGGCATCGCCGGCCGCGCATTCCAGCGCCGTTTCGAGCTTGCCGACCATGTCAAAGTCGTCGGCGCCAGCCTGGTCAACGGCCTGCTGACGATCGATCTGAAGCGTGAAATTCCGGAAGAGATGAAACCGCGCCGGATCGAGATCGCAGGCGACAAGGCGACGCCGAAAGGCGCGATGAAGAAGATCGAAGCCGAAAAGCAGGCAGCCTGAGGGCCTTCCTGTCGGCGCATCCGCGTCAAAGCGCCGGGCATACTGCACGGCGCGACAGGAAGGCTTTCCGGACCGATGAGCAGAAAGGAGGAAACCATGAGCGTCCGTGATCTGATTCCCTGGGGCCGGAGCAACGGCAACCAGGCTCCAGGTGTGTTCCACGGCGGCGAACGCGATCCGTTCCTGTCGCTGCATCGTGAGGTGAACCGCCTGTTCGACGATGTTTTCCGCGGCTTCGACAGCCGGTTGCCGTCTCTCGGCGGTGTCTCCGCCCTCGGCTCTGGTTGGCCGAGCGTCGAGATCGCCAACGGCGAGAAGGAGATCAAGGTAACGGCCGAGGTGCCGGGCCTTGAACAGAAAGACATCGAAGTCCTGTTCGACGACGGCGTTCTGACGCTGCGAGGCGAGAAGCGCTCGGAGACGGATGACAAGGATAGGCAATTCTCGGAGCGTTATTATGGCCGCTTCGAACGCCGCATTCCGGTCAGCTACGAAGTCAAGGAAGACGAGGTGGAGGCGCGCTTCAGGAATGGCGTGCTGACAGTCACCTTGCCGAAGAGCGAGAAGGCGCAGTCGCAAGTCAAGCGCATCGACATCAAGAGTTGATGCATCGACGCGGGAGGTCGCCGATGCGCCTCCCGCCCCCAAATCTTCCATGAGCCACGGCAGCGGATGCCCGCGCAGCGCTCCTCTCCGGCGGTCGATCAGCGGCGGCTCGCCTAGAGAAAATCCGCGGGAACGAAGCTTCTCTCTTCGGTCTCGAAGTCTTCGTATCGGTCATGTGAATGATGACAAGCAGCTCGCTGTCTTGTCCCTTTTGCGGCAGCGAATTTCAGTATGGATGGAGAGATCAAGTTAACATATGTGCGCCCGGAGGGCGGATCACTTGCCAGGACATCCGCCAAACTTGCGGCCGACGATAACCTTAATTTCCGTTTGTTTTTAACAGGCTTCCCGGACGGAAGGTAAAGGGATAAATTAGGAATTCGTTAAGTACGTACGCCCGGGGGCGAGCGTAAAGGTGTGTCGTCGAGCGTAAGGGATGTGTCGTGATGAATTTCAAGTCTCTGATCAAGCGGGCCGAGGACGTCGATAAGGAATTTCAGGAACTCCAATCGGATCTGGCGGAAGCATTCGAGGACG
>RXJA01000335.1 GCA_003963455.1 Hyphomicrobiales bacterium | reverse complement strand
TCCTTCACCACGGCGCTCGACCATTACGACCATATGGCGGGCCTGTGGATCGTCGGCGAGGACATGCCGCGCGAGGAGAACCGCATCACGCTGCATAAGGACGAGAAGGACGAACACGGCATGCCGATCGCCGACGTCCATTTCGACGATCATCCCAACGATGAGGCGATGCGCAACCATGCCTACAAGCAGGGGCAGACCCTTTACGCGGCCGTCGGCGCGACCCGTACTTTCCCGACGCCGCCTTATCCCTCCACCCACAATCTCGGCACCAACCGGATGAGCGAGAAGCCCGAGGATGGCGTGGTCAACAAGCACGGCCAGTCGCACGACATCAAGAACCTGTTCGTCTCCGACGGCAGCCAGTTCACCAGCGGCGCGGCGGAGAACCCGACGCTGACCATCGTGACGCTGGCGATCCGCCAGGCCGACTACATCGCGGCGCAGATGTCGGCCAAGACCATTTGACCTCCCGACTGCCTGCTGGCGCGGGACCCGCGAGGGTTCCGCGCCTTTTTTGTGATGTGCGCGTCAGGCGGGCTCAGGCGCCGACCGGCTGGCCGTCCTTGCGGCGGATGGCGACGACCGACGGGCGCGGCGGCTGCCCATCCTTGAAGTCGGGCCACAGCGACTGCGCCTTGTCGAGCGTTTCGGCATCCTCCGACGGATGCTGGACCGACAGGAACAGCGTCGTGCCATCCGGCGTGAAGCAGGGCCCGGTCGCCTCGGCGCCGTGCGGGCAGGTGAAGAGCAGCTTCGGCAGGCCACGCGCCGCGCCCTCGGTGTCGACGCCATAGACGCCGTCCGGAAGGTCGAAGTCGTTGGCGCCGTCGGTCGCCACCCAGAGCCGCCCGGCCGGATCGAAGGTGATGTTGTCGGGGCAGACGAACCAGCCATTCTCGGACGTGCCGGGATGGAATGTGGCGCCGACCTTGGCATCGTTGGGATTGCCGCAGAGCACGAACAGGTCCCAGGCATATTTGTCGGCGGCGTGGTCGGCGTCGGCGCCGCGGCCGCCCGGCGGGATCAGTTCGACGATATGGCCCCACAGGTTCTCCGGCCGCGTGTTGGCCGGGTTGACCTTGGATTCGTCGCGCTTCTTGTTCTTGGTCATGACGGCATAGACGCGGCCGGTGACCGGATTGGTCTCGATATCTTCCGGCCGGTCCATCGGCGTCGCACCGACGGCGTCGGCGGCAAGACGGGTCTTCAACAGCACCTCGGCCTGGTCGGCGAAGCCGTTGTCTGCCGTCAGCTTGCCCTGGCCGTGGACCAGCGGCAGCCACGTCATCGAGCCGTCGGCGTCGAA
Source organism: Hyphomicrobiales bacterium (assembly GCA_003963455.1). Classification (GTDB taxonomy): domain Bacteria; phylum Pseudomonadota; class Alphaproteobacteria; order Rhizobiales; family Rhizobiaceae; genus Mesorhizobium. The sequence goes on along the minus strand of RXJA01000335.1, from coordinate 4,728 downwards.
GCGCGCCACCGACAGCACGCCGTCGTCTAGCAGATCCTTGGCCGAAGCGGGGTTCGCCGGGTCGTAAGGCTTTGCCGAGACGAAGCGGTACATGTATTCGAAATAGTCGTCGTCACCCATATACACGACGATACGGCCGTCCTTGTTGCGCATAACGGTCGAGGCTTCGTGCGACATGCGGCCGAGCGCTGTCCGCTTCACCGGCTTCGACTGCGGGTCGTAAGGATCGATCTCGACCACCCAGTCGAAGCGGTTCGGCTCGTTCGGCTCCTTGTCGATGTCGAAGCGGTCGTGGAAGCGGCCGCGGCCGTAGATGTCGGACCCGTCGAAGCCGTAGCGGGCGAGAATCTCGGCGGCCGGAGCCTTCTTCGGGTCGCCGCCGAACAGGTCGGAAACGCCTTCCTCGCAGGTCAGCACGGTGCCCCAAGGCGTAACGCCGCCGCTGCAATTGTAGCTGGTGCCGAGAATCTTGCGGCCGCTCGCGTCGGCCGAGGTCCGCATCAGGGTATGGCCGGCGGCCGGTCCCGAGGCCGTCATTTCGGTGTTGGCGGTAATGCGGCGGTTGAGCGGGCTGTCCTCGACGGTCTGCCACTTGCCGTCCTTCAGCATGACTTCGACGATGGAATGGCCCATGGCCGCGAGGCCGAGATCGACCTGCTCCCTGCTCATCGTTTTGCCGGCGTCGTCCTCGGTCATGCCCGGGAACATCACGTTCGGCGAGATGTACTCGTTGTTGACGCAAAGCAGGCCGTGGTCGGAGTTCACCGAACCCTTGGGCAGCGGCATGAAGGCGATGTAGTCGCAATTGTAGCCGAAACGCTTTTCCTGTTCGTCGGCAGCAACCTTGTTGCCGTCGAATTCCGCGAGGCCCGCCGCGAGGGGATCGCCCCAACGGGCGACGATCGTGGTCTCATAGCCCTCGGCGGCGGCATGGGTCTTGCCGTAGACCCGCTTCAACTCGGGAAAACCGAGGGTGGACTGGGCGGCGGCCGCATGTGTTTCGCCGGCAAACAGCGAGCCGACGAAGCTGCCGCCGGCAATCAACGCGCCGGAAGCGAGGCCGCTTTTGAGGAGTTCGCGGCGCGAGACGCGCGCGGCAATGACGTCGCGGATAACAGGGGAGGGTGGAGACGGAAAGTTGGCCATCGTGTCTGCCTCTCGGGGGTGGATGTTGACGACACGCGCTGCCTAAGGCGCTTCGGCAACATCCCGATGACATGATGGGAACAAGCGTTGCTCGCGGGCATGCCGGATCGGCCGAGACGGGGTAGCGACCATCGCGCGGGTTCCGGAGGTCACATTGTCGCAAAAGGCTTGATGACTGAGTAGTCAGTCATATATGAATGCCGCTGTCATGGGAGTTTTGGATGGCCCGGCCCAGAAGTGAAGACAAACGCGAAGCTATTCTTGACGCCGCGACCCGGGTGATCGCGAGCCAAGGGCTCAGCGCGGCTACGGCGACCATCGCCAAGGCGGCTGGGGTGGCCAACGGCTCGCTGTTTGTCTATTTCGAGACCAAGGCCGACCTTCTGAATGCGCTCTATGTCGAGCTCAAGGAGGAGATGGCGAAAGCGTCCCTGGAGGGTTTGCGGAAGGACGAGGAGCCGCAGGCGCAGATGCGGCACGTTTGGTCGCGCTGGGTGGCGTGGGCGACCGCCAATCGAGAAAAGCGCCGGACGCTGGTGTTGCTCGGCACCTCGGACGAGATCACGCAGCGGAGCCGCCATGCCGGGCATCAGTCGATGGCAGGAATTGCGGAACTCATGGAGCACGTCAAAGCCCGTGGCCCCATGCGCGATGCCAGCCTGGCCTTCGTCTCGGCGCTCATGAATGCAACGGCCGACGCGACCATAGATTTCATTATGAATGACCCGCCGAACGCCGAGCGGCATTGCAAGGCCGGGTTCGACGCGCTCTGGCGGATCATCGCCTGATTGCCATGCTCGATAAATGACTGACTAGACAGACAAGTAAGGTGCATCTTGGATACAGCCTATGTCATCACCGGTCCGACCTCCGGCATCGGCCATGCAACAGCGCTGGACTTGGCGGCTTACGGCACGGTCGTTCTGGTCGGCCGCAATTCCGGAAAGCTCGACGATGTCAGGGCTGCCATCGGACGCAAGGGGGGCAGGGCAGTTTCGATCGTGTGCGACATGGCCGATCTGGCCAGTGTCCGGCGCGCGGCGGAGCAGATATTGGCCCTCCCATATACGGTCGCCGGCGTGCTCAACAATGCCGGCGTCATGCGGCCACAGACGACCAAAAGCATCGACGGCTTCGACATGACGTTTGCGACCAACTACCTCGGGCCTTTTGCCCTGACCGACGCGCTGACGCCGCATTTGCCGGATGGAGCCAACCTTGTTTACATAAGCTCGGCGATTGAAGACCCGGATCGCCGGCCCGCCCAGGTCATGGGGATGCGCGGAGGCCAGTTCATTTCGGTCGGGGCCAGCGCTGAAGGTCAGTGGAGGGCTGGCGGCTCCAAAATGCCGGGCATCGATGCATATGCCACGTCGAAGCAATGCATCCTGGCTGCCGCGATGGGGTTCGCCAGAGAAAATCCGCGCCTGCGTTTCAACACGGTCGAGCCAGGTATTACCCCCGGAACCGGTCTCGGCGGGGTCAACAACCCCTTGCTTGTGTTTCTCTTTAGCCAGGTCATCACGCGACTACCCCCGTTCAGCCGGTACAGAAGTACCCCGAAGCGTTCCGCACGCACCATCACGCAGGTGCTCACCGACAGTTCCGATAAGACCGGTGTCTATTTCGACGAGAAGGGAAAGCCGATGCATGGCTCGGCCCTGGCGCATGATCCCAGTTTCCAGCATCGCCTGTTGGCCGAGACGAGGGAATTTCTGGCCTCGCGGTCGTAGAAGGCACAATTCCAGCGCTACTGCTTGGTGCAGGTGGAGGCCGTGAAGGCGCCGTCCTGCTGCTTCATGATGATGTCGAAGGAAGGACCGCTTGGGTCGTCCAATGTCGCCTGGGTCATCGAGATCGAATTGCCGCCGCTGGTGTAGCCGCCGAGCGGACCAAGCCAGGTGATCTCGCCATTGGGGTTCATCTGGTAGTTGTAGGCGTCCGATGTGCCAAAGGTCACCGGACCGCTGTAGACGTTGCCCTTGATGGTGATGTCGCCGAGGTTGAGAAACAGGCCAAGCAGATAGACCTCGCAGTGATAGACGCCGTCCGGCAGCTTGCCGTCGCTGAAATCGGCGCGGGCGCCGCCGGCGGCGGACAGCAGGAGCAGGAAACTCAGGATCGTGCGCAGGGCCATGGCGTCGCTCGTTTTGCGCACCGACCTTGCCCCATTTTGCCTTGGCCCCGCAACAGGGCCGATCAACCTACCTTTGCCTGGATGATGAAATTTAAGGCATTTTTACCATTTGGGCAAAATCTAGGCAGCATTGCGTAAACTTTTCTCAGCCTCGTTGCGCTGGAGCAGGTCGGAAAGTTTTCCGGCTACCGGATAACCGGCTGTAATCCCACCATTTTCTTGAAATTCCGTGGCGAGCGTTCCCGTCTGGCACGTCGTTTGCACGGTCTATATCGCGGTGCAAAACAACTAGCTTGGGAGTGTGTCATATGAGGGGTAACTTCGCGGGAATAACAAGAATCCTGTCCGCTGGCGTCGTCGCGGCCGGCCTGCTGGCGTCGGCTTCCGCCAAGGCGGCTGAAGACACGATCAAGGTCGGCATTCTCCATTCGCTGTCGGGGACCATGGCGATTTCGGAGACGACTCTGAAGGACGTCATGCTGATGCTGATCGACGAGCAAAACGCCAAGGGCGGGCTGCTCGGCAAGAAACTGGAAGCCGTGGTCGTCGATCCGGCGTCCAACTGGCCGCTCTTCGCGGAGAAGGCGCGCGAGCTGATCTCCAAGGACAAGGTCGCTGCCGTGTTCGGCTGCTGGACCTCGGTGTCGCGCAAATCGGTGCTGCCGGTGTTCTCGGAACTGGACAACATCCTGTTCTACCCAGTGCAGTATGAGGGCGAGGAGAGCGAGCGCAACGTCTTCTACACCGGCGCGGCACCGAACCAGCAGGCCATTCCGGCCGTCGACTATCTGATGAGCGCCGATGGCGGCTCGGTGAAGCGCTGGGTGCTCGAAGGCACCGACTACGTCTATCCGCGCACCACCAACAAGATCCTCGAAGCGTACCTCAAGTCGAAGGGCGTGCCGGCCGAGGACATCATGGTCAACTACACGCCGTTCGGCTTCTCCGACTGGCAGACCGAGGTCTCGGCGATCAAGAAGTTCGGCTCCGCCGGCAAGAAGACGGCGGTCGTGTCGACCGTCAACGGCGACGCCAACGTGCCCTTCTACAAGGAACTCGGCAACCAGGGCATCAAGGCCGAGGACATCCCGGTCATGGCCTTCTCCGTTGGCGAGGAAGAACTGGCGGGTCTCGACACCAAGCCGCTGGTCGGTCATCTCGCCGCCTGGAATTATTTCGAAAGTGTCAACACGCCCGAGAACAAGAAGTTCATCGCCGACTGGCACAAGTTCATCAAGAACAACAAGCGCACCACCAACGATCCGATGGAAGCGCACTATATCGGGTTCAACATGTGGGTGAAGGCGGTCGAGAAGGCCGGCACCACCGATCCGGACAAGGTCATCGACGCCATGGTCGGCGTTTCGGTGCCGAACCTGACCGGCGGCTATTCGACGATGATGCCGAACCACCACATCACGAAGCCGGTGCTGATCGGTGAAATC
>RXJA01000389.1 GCA_003963455.1 Hyphomicrobiales bacterium | reverse complement strand
TGGGTGGAGAAGATCTTCGAGGCGCCGACCCTCGACGATCCTGATTTCTATCGGCGGCAGGAGCAGATCATCTCCTTCCAGCATCCCGACCACGAGACGGCCAACTGGCCGCAGCAGGGCTTGAAACTATGACGATCCAGGGCAGTTCCTTGCGCACGCTCTATCCGGAGATCGAGCCGTTCGATTCCGGCATGCTCGATGTCGGCGACGGCCACACCGTCTACTGGGAGCGCTGCGGCACCAAGGGCGCCAAGCCAGCCGTGTTCCTGCATGGCGGCCCGGGCGGCACCATCTCGCCAAAGCACAGGCGGCTGTTCGACCCGAAGCTCTACGACGTCATCCTGTTCGACCAGCGCGGCTGCGGCAAGTCGACGCCGAACGCCTCGCTGGAAGCCAACACCACCTGGCACCTCGTCGCCGACATTGAGCGCCTGCGCGAGATGGCGGGCTTCGACAAGTGGCTTGTCTTCGGCGGCTCCTGGGGCTCGACGCTGGCGCTCGCCTATGCCGAGACTCATCCTGAGCGCGTCAGCGAGCTGGTCGTGCGGGGCATCTACACGCTGACCCGCGCCGAGCTCGAATGGTACTATCAGTTCGGCGTCTCCGAGATGTTCCCCGACAAGTGGGAGCGCTTCCTGGCGCCGATCCCCGAGGCAGAGCGCGGCGACATGATGGCGGCCTACCGCAAGCGGCTGGTGGGCTCGGACCGCAAGGCGCAGGTAGAGGCGGCCCGCGCTTGGAGCATCTGGGAAGGCGAGACGATCACGCTGCTGCCCGAGCCCGAGACCAGTGACCCGTTCGGCCAGGACGATTACGCCGTCGCCTTCGCGCGCATCGAGAACCACTATTTCGTCCATGCCGGCTGGCTGGAGGAAGGGCAGCTTTTGCGCGATGCCTGGAAGCTCAAGGACATTCCCGGCACCATCGTCCACGGCCGCTATGACATGCCGTGCCCGGCGAAATACGCCTGGGCGCTTCACAAGTCCTGGCCGAAGGCGGATTTCCACCTCATCGAGGGTGCCGGCCATGCCTATTCGGAACCCGGGATTTTGGACCGGTTGATCCGGGCTACTGATAAATTCGCGGGCAAATAACCATGCAGGTTCGTGCTCTACGGCGCCCCCCTCTGTCCTGCCGGACATCTCCCCAAAAAGGGGGGAGATTGGCAGCTTCGGCCCTGCCGCTTCTCCTGCAACGTTGGAGATTGGCGAAAGCGGAAGCGCGGTCTGATCTCCCCCCTTGTGGGGGAGATGCCCGGCAGGGCAGAGGGGGGCGCGAAGGATCGCGGCTTTTCAGGCTACAGCCATGAAAAAACAAAGACTGTTCCTCTTCGACACGACGCTGCGCGACGGCCAGCAGACGCCGGGCATCGACTTTTCGGTCGAGGACAAGATCGCGATCGCAAAACTGCTCGACGAGTTCGGGATCGATTATGTCGAGGGCGGCTATCCCGGCGCCAACCCGACCGATACGGCCTTCTTCCAGAAGAAGCGGACGGAAAGCGCGAAGTTCGTCGCCTTCGGCATGACCAAGCGAGCAGGGGTCTCGGCTTCCAACGACCCGGGGCTGGCCGCGCTTGTGCAGTCGAAATCCGACGCCATCTGCTTCGTCGCCAAGAGCTGGGACTACCATGTGCGCGTGGCGCTCGGCTGCACCAACGAGGAGAATCTGGAGTCGATCAAGGCATCAGTCGAGACGGCGGTCGCTTCGGCCAAGGAGGCGATGGTCGACTGCGAGCATTTCTTCGACGGCTTCAAGGCCAATCCCGATTACGCGCTGGCCTGCGCCAGGACCGCTTACGATGCCGGCGCGCGCTGGGTGGTGCTGTGCGACACCAATGGCGGCACGCAGCCTTCCGAAGTGCGCGCCATCGTCGAGAAGGTGATCGCAGGCGGTATCCCTGGCAGCCATCTCGGCATCCATGCCCATGACGACACCGGCCAGGCGGTGGCGAATTCCCTTGCCGCGGTCGAGGCCGGCGTGCGCCAGATCCAGGGTACGCTGAACGGCATCGGCGAACGCTGCGGCAACGCCAACCTCATCACCATCATCCCGACGCTTTCGCTGAAGCCGGCCTTCGCCGACCGTTTCGAAACAGGCGTCTCGGCCGAGGATCTGGCTGGAATATCCAGGCTCTCCCGCGCCTTCGACGAATTGCTCAACCGCGCGCCGGAAGCGCAGGCGCCCTATGTCGGATCGTCCGCCTTCGCCACCAAGGCCGGCATCCATGCCTCCGCCTTGGCCAAGGAGCCGGCGACCTATGAGCATGTGCCGCCCGAAGCGGTCGGCAACCGCCGCCGCGTCATGGTTTCCGACCAGGGCGGCAAGGCTAATTTCCTCGCCGAGCTCAAGCGGCGCGGCATCGAGGTGCCGAAGGACGATCATCGGCTGGATGCCCTGATCGCCGTGGTCAAGGAGCGCGAGGCCGAAGGCTATGCCTATGAAGGCGCCGATGCCTCTTTCGAGCTGCTTGCGCGAAAAATGCTGCACGGCCTGCCGGAATTCTTCAACGTCACTTCCTTCCGCTGCATGGTCGAGCGCCGCTTCGACGCCAACGGCAATCTGAAGACGGTGTCCGAGGCGATCGTGAAGGTCGAGGTCGACGGCGAGGAGAAGATGTCGGTGGCCGAGGGCCACGGCCCCGTCAACGCGCTCGACATCGCGCTGCGCAAGGACCTCGGCAAATACCAGGGCGAGATCGTCGACCTAGAGCTCGCCGACTTCAAGGTGCGTATCCTCAACGGCGGCACCGAGGCCATCACCCGCGTGCTGGTCGAATCGCATGATTCCACCGGCGCCCGCTGGTGGACGGTCGGCGTGTCGGAGAACATCATCGACGCCTCGTTCCAGGCGCTGATGGATTCGATCGTCTACAAGCTGATGAAGAACCGCGAGATGGCCGGACTGGTGGCGGCGGAGTGAGCTAAAGGGCGCCCAGCTCGCTTGAACCATCACAAAAAGTCCGTTGATCCATCATAATTTTGTGATGGTCTTGGGTCATCCGCTGGGCCATAGCGTTAGGCCATGGTCACCGCAACAGCCGATCTCGATCAAGACGCCAAGGGTCGCCGCGGCTTCCTTCTGGCGCTTGGCGCCTATTTTCTGTGGGGGCTGCTGCCCTTCTACATGAAGGCGGTGGCGCATCTGCCGCTTGCCGAGGTGATCGCCAACCGCGTCGTCTGGTCGCTGCCGATTGCCGCCGCCGTGTTGATCTGGGCCGGCCGCACCGCCGACTTCAAGGCGGCGATCCGCTCGCCCAAAAGTCTTGCCATGGCGGCACTGACGGCGGTGCTGATCTCGGTCAACTGGGGCATCTATGTCTGGGCGATCGCGGTCGACCGCACCGTGGAGACCGCGCTCGGCTATTACATCAACCCGCTGGTCAACGTCGTCGTCGGCGCGGTGCTGCTCGGCGAGAAGCTTGACCGGCTGCAGATCGCGGCTGTTGCGCTGGCCGCGATCGCGGTGGCGGTGCTGACCGTCGAGGCCGGCCAGTTGCCCTGGGTATCGCTGGCGCTCGCCTTTTCCTTCGCCGCCTACGGCTTCTTCCGCAAGACGCTGCCGATCGGTCCGAGCCAGGGCTTCCTGCTCGAAGTGCTGCTGCTCTCGGTGCCGGCGCTCTGCTACATCGTCTACCTGATCGCCACCGGTCAGGACCATCTCATCTCCAGCGCCGGTTCCAACACCGCCTTGCTGATCGGCTGCGGTCCAATCACCGCCGTGCCGCTGCTGCTCTTTGCCTTCGGCGCCAGGCTGCTGCGTCTCTCAACCATCGGCATCATGCAATATATCGCGCCGACCATGGTGTTCCTGATCGCCGTGCTGATCTTCGATGAGCCGTTCGGCACCACACAGGCCATCGCCTTCGCGCTGATCTGGGTGGCGCTGGCGATGTACAGTTGGTCGATGTTCAGGGGCCGCGAGGTTCGCCCGGCGGCGCCGGCGACGAGATAGGATCGGCGCGCTACACCCGCCCGAGCCGCCGCACGACCATGTAGATGATGCCGGCGATGACGATCGAAATCGCCGTCACCACCCAGAAGCCGAAGGGCGTATCGACCAGCGGCAACCCGCCGACATTCATGCCGAACAGGCCGGAAATGATGGTCATCGGCAACAGCACGGCCGTCATGACGGAGAGGATGTAGAGCAACTGGTTCGACCGCTCGGTCAGCTTGGCCATCAGCTCGTCCTGCAGCAGCCTCGTGCGCGCCTGCAACTGCTCGCCGTCGTGATGCAGCGTATATGCCCGATGCGAAAGCCGCGCCGCCATGTCGTTGATCGCGTCCGGCAGTTCGTTGCGATGCGCATGGTCCAGGTGGCGGAACAGGTTGGTGAGGGTCGCCATCTGGCGGTGGATCAGCACCAGCTGGCGGCGCGCGTCGACCAGCGCCTGCCGCTCGCTGTGCCATGCGTCGACGACGATGCGGTCCTCGATGCCGTCCAGCGTGTCGCCCATCTTGTCGAGTTCGGCCGCCATGCCGTCGAGCGACTGGCCCATCACCGCCTCGATCAGCTCTGCCGGCGTGCGGAATTTGCGCGATCCGCTTTCCACCAGCTTGCGGACCTTGTCGACCGATTCCAGCGGCTGTTTGCGGGCGCCCACCAGCATCCTGTCGTTCAAGGCGAAGCGGAAATGGGTGAGCCCGCGCGCCTCGGCGAAGTCGTGCCTGAGGTCGGGCAGGTCGCCATAGAGGAAGTCGTCCTCGAAATCGATCTGGCAGCCATGGCTGGGGGACAGGAAGGCGTCGCGCACCGCCGCCGGCAGGGCCTTATCGCTCCCGATCTCCTGGCGGGCGCGGATGTCGGTTATCTGGTAGCTGCGCCAGGTCCAGTACGCCTCGGCGGGGTCCCTGGTGCGGGAGCCGTCGGCCTTGAAATGGTAGATGAAGAACAGCCCGTGCTCGTCCGGCAGGTAGGGCGAAAGGTCGGTGCCTTCGGCGGGGAGGGCAATGTTCATGGCGGCTTCGCCGGCTCTTGATGCGGTCGGGGTCGCGGGGGGCGGCCACGGCAAACCTACCATGGCGATCGCCGCCTGGTGTGACAGTTTGATGACCGGTTTTCAGCGGGTCTCCCTCTCGGCAAGGCTGTCCTATCGTTTGCCCGCTCGCCGAACGGGTCGCGCAGCCGGCAACGACTCAGTCAAACGATCGCTCGGTGACACGGCATCGCTATCCCGCTGCCAGCCACTCCCGCGACTGCGCAAAGGTCCTGAAGGATTTTGCGTCCATCGGGCGCCCGAAGGCGTAGCCCTGCAGGATGTCGCAGCCAAGTTCTTTCAGGATGCGCGCATGCTCCATCGTCTCGACGCCTTCCGCCACGACTCCGATGCCGAGCGATTTGCCGATCTCGATGATCGATGACACCAGCCGCCGTTGCGCCGGCGAGCCGGTTATCGGGGTGACGAGCTGCCGGTCAATCTTGAGACGGCGCGGCTGCAGTTTGAGCAGGCTGACGACGGACGCATAGCCCGTGCCGAAATCATCGATCTCGATGTCGATTCCGAGTTCCTTGATGTGCTCGATGTTCCAGGCGACAAGGTCGTCGTGCTCATCGAGAAAGATGGATTCCACGAGCTCGAATGAAACGGTTCCCGCCTTGATCGCCAGCTTGCGCAGGCCGTTGATGAGATCCTTGTCTTCCAGCCTTCGTGCCGAGACATTGACCGAGACGCGCGGGATGTTGAGCCCGTCGAGCGACCAGCGCTGGAAATTCTCGAGCGTTTGTTCGAGGATCGTGCGGTCGATGAGCGAGACCACGTTCAATTCCTCGGCCACCTTGAGGAACACGTCGGGGCCGAGGATGCCGCGCTGTGGATGGCGCCAGCGCGACAGCGCTTCGACACCGACGATCTCGAGCGTGTTGGCGTCGAACTGCGGCTGGTAATAGGCAATGAACTCGTTGCGCTCCAAGCCGCCGAGAATCTCATCGGCGGTTTGCTTGGTCTTCACGATCTCGCTTTGCAGCTCTTCGTTGAAGAACTCATAGCGGTTGCGCCCTCGGCTCTTGGCGCGGTAGAGCGCGAGGTCGGCATTGACCAGCAATTGCTTGGCATCGATACCGCTGTTGGCCGCAATCCCGATGCTGACCCCAAACCGGCATTGATGGCCCTTATAGTCGACGGGTTGGCGCATCTCTTCGATGATACGGTCCGCGAGGGCGGCGAGTTCTTCGTCCCTGCGTCCGCAGCACACCACGATGAACTCGTCCCCGCCGATGCGCGCCACGAAGTCGGCTACCCGGACGTTGGCCTTGATGACCTTCGAGGCATGCATGAGCATGGCGTCGCCTGCCGCATGGCCAAGCGTGTCGTTGATCTGCTTGAAGCGGTCGAGGTCGAGATGCAGCAAGGCGGTGCGATCATCGTGCGCCCCGGCCAGCATCTCATCGAGATAGCGGCGATTGGGCAGACCCGTTAGAGAATCATGCAGCGCAACGTGCTCGACGCGCGCCTTGGCGGCCTCGAGCTCGGCATTCTTCGATTCCGACAATTGCCGCTCACGCACCAGGTTCTCATTGAGCAGGACGTCGCTGGTCACGTCCCATTCGGCGCCGATCATCTTGGGCGTGTCGTCGACGTCCTGCAGGAAGCCTGCCCGGGTGCGCACATGGCGGACGGTGCCGTCAGGAAGGAGAAGACGGTACTGCGAGGAATAGCGGCCGTGGGTTGCGGCCGCCATGTCGAAGTCCTTCCTTGCGCGCTCAAGGTCGTCTGGATGAATGGTCAGCGCCCAGTCGTCATAGCCGCGCGGCCGGCCGTCGGCCGGCTTGCCATAGATCTCGTTGACGCGGTCGTCCCACACGAGCTGCGAGGTGGCGAGGTCATGTTCCCACACGCCGATGCCCGAGGCGTCGAGGGCAAGCTCCAGCCGCTGCGAAAGCCGCCGCAGCTCCGCGTAGTTCTTCTGTCGCTCGCCGAACAACCAGCCGGCTATCAGTATGGGCAACACAACCAGCGCGCCGGCCAGCGCCATCGTTGCCCACAAGGTGGCCTCGTTCTTCGGCGTGGCCGGCCAGCCGTGTTTCGGTATCGCCGACAATTGCCAGGACCCCAGCGGCAGTTCCACTTCGGCCGTTACAGGGTCGCCATTGACCACGTTCTCGCTGCCGAAGAAGCGCTGGCCGCCGCCGCCCAGCGCGTCCTTGCCTGTCAGGGCGACCTCTATATCGAGGTCTGGATCGGTGAGGCCGCTTGCGGCAAAGAGCCTGTCGACATCGATGACCGCCGAGAGGATGCCCCAGAATCGGTCACCGCCGCCCACTGTCGGCACGAAAATCGGAATCCTGCCGATGAAGCCTCGGCCGCCCTGAACGAGGTCTACCGGACCCGCCAGGACCAAGGCGCGCTGGTCGCGCGCCCGCAGCGCCGCCATGCGCTGTGCCTCATTTTTTCGATAGTCTAGCCCCAGCGCTTTTTCGTTGCCTTTCATCGGGTACATCAACGAGATCACAAGGTCGGGCGCGCCGGCAATGTTGCGCAGCTGTGATTTCTCCTTGAACAGGTTCGCGGCGAGCGCCTCAAATCGCTGTTGCCCTATATACGGCTCGGTCGTCACCGCTGAAGCAAGGCCCTGCACCAGCTGCAGGTTGCCGTCTATGTTGCCCTCGAGCTTGGCGCGGATGATGTTGACCTTGGCGAGCACCTCGGCGCGCATGAGTTGATCGGAGACTCTTCTGTTTTGCTGGTCGACGAAGAGAGCGCAGATCGCAAGCACGAAAACAGCGATTGCCGCCGGTAAGTTGGCGGACGATAAAACGGCCGGTCTGATGCGGCCGATGTTGAAACCCGTCCCGGTCAATTCGACACGAATACCTTTCGCGGGCAAAGATACATCGGTTGAAGCTAACAGGAAGTGCTTAAATTTAAACTTCCGGCCCAGCTTCAAGTTGCGTCACTGGTAGCTTGGCAGGTTATTTTCAGCCCAAAAACTGGAGCGATGCTTAACGTCGGCTAACTGGCCGAGGCTTCCCGTTTCATCCGGACGAGTCGCGGTTTGTATCGCTCCCTAAAAAGATTCTTCCGTGTTCCGGGAATAAAGCCCGGGCCTTCCAGGTCTTGGCTGTAGCGAGGCCATCCTCCCAAGGCACGCATCAACCAACCCGGAAGGAATACGCATATGAACAAGATCGTCTTCACCGCTCTCGCCATCCTCGTTGCCACTGGCAGCGCTTTTGCCGGCAGCGATCACTTCTCCGCGGCCAGCCAGCAGGCTGCGACCGTCGACGCCACCACCACTGCTTCCATCGTGAAGCTGGACATGGACCGCCACGACATGAAGCCGGCGGCCAAGATTTCTGCGGATGAGCCCGGCCAGGGCATCTGGGGTCGCTGAGCTAGGAGTCAGGACCAAAGGTCCTGATCCCGGGTGGGGAAGGCACGCCTCGCCGGGCTCGGAACCGAAGTCCCGACCTCCCCGGCGCCGGCCGGCCTTCAGTCGGACCGGCCGGCTCCGGTTTCCGCAGCCGGCGGAGGGCAGCACCGTGCCCTCCGCCATTTCTCTCACACCGCCTGAACCTGAAGCAATTTGAAGCCAATAGAGGAGATTTCCGATGTTCAATATGACGCGACGCATGGTGCTCGGATCCGCCGCGGCGGCGGCCGCCTTCGGCATCGCCGGCAAGCTGGAATTCGCGCCGGCGGCTTACGCCGAAACCCCGGTCGAGCCGCTCGTCGGCTTCTACAAATACAAAGTGGGCTCGCTCGAGGTCACCGCCGTCTATGACGGCATCTGGCGCAAGCCGCACGACCCTGCCTTCATCAAGGGCGTGTCGGTCGACGACACCAAGGCGGCGCTCGCCAAGGCGGGACTGACCACCGAGTTCATGCCGATCCCGCTCACCGTCGTCGTTCTCCAGATGAACGGCCGCACCATCATGATGGACGCCGGCTCCGGTGTCGGCCAGTGGCAGGCCAACGCCACGCATCTGCCGGCCAATATGAAAGCAGCCGGCATCGACTACAAGGCGATCGACACCATCATGATCTCGCATTTCCATCCAGACCATGTCTGGGGCCTGATGGAGAAGGGCACCAACAATCCGGTGTTCCCGAATGCCGAGCTCATCGTCAACGCCACCGAATACAATTGGTGGACCGATCCGAGCCGGCTCGCCAAACTTCCCGAGGGCCGCAAGCCGGCGGGCAAGCGCATCGCCGAGAACTTCCCGAAATGGAAGAACTGGAAGCTCGTCGACGACGGCGCGGAAGTGGTGCCCGGCATCCGCCTCATGGCGGCGCCCGGCCACACGCCCGGCCATTCCGTCTACCATGTCGATGCCGGCTCCGAGCAGTTCCTCGTCTCGGCCGACACCATGTACGTCCCGGCGCTGCTTGCCCCGCATCCCGAATGGCAGGGCAGCTACGACCAGGACGGGCCGATGGCGATCGCCACACGGCACAAGATCATCGACCAGGTGATCGCCGACAATGTCCGCATCTGCGGTTCGCACTTCCCGTTCCCGGGCACAGGCAGCTTCGTCAAGGACGGCAATGCCTACGCCTTCACCCCAACCCAGATCTGAGCTGAATCGGATCGTGAACAGAAAGCGACAACTCCCATGAAACATGCACTTTTCGCGGTGCTCGGCGCCATTGCGGTCTTGACCGCGGCTCCCATCGCCATCGCCGTTCCGGCCTATGCGGTGGACGACATCGAAGGCGCCGACGCGCCGGACCTGACGGCGGTGAAGGCCAAGATCGACGCCAAGGACTACAAGGGCGCGTTGGCCGACCTGCGCGACCTCGCGCAGGACACCCAGCAGGCCGACGTCTACAATCTGCTCGGCTTCACCCTGCGCAAGACAGGCGACTACCAGACCTCGCTGACCTACTACACCAAGGCGCTGGAGCTTAAGCCCGACCACAAGGCCGCGCATGAATATCTGGGCGAGCTCTATGTCGAGACCGGCGACATGGCCAAGGCCAATGAACAGCTCGCCTCGCTGCAAAAACTCTGCCCGTCCGGCTGCGAGGAGCTTTCGGACCTCAAGCAGGCGATCGACACCAAGGTGACGAAGTAGCGCCGCCCGCTTCCTCGCCCCACAGAGCGGGGAGAGGTGGCCGCGAAGCGGCCAGAGAGGGGGCGGGCATGGGCCTTGCCCTCCAACGACTGACAACTTTTGGGCGCCACGGCGGTAGCGCCCGAAAACCGGAGCCGGCGTCTCTCCCTCGCGCCGGCTCCGACCCTTCAACCCCGAGCGCGCAGGCGCGCGTCCACGCGGACGCGTGGCGCCTCCGCTCATTCGCAGATGCCAAAGATTGGAGCCGACGATGACACCGATCGAACTTGCCGAAAAACTTCACGCCAGGGATGTCGTCCTGCTTGCCGGCCGACTGCTCCTGTCCCTGATCTTCGTGCATGAGGGACTGGAACTGGCGACCCATTTCGAAGGCTCCCAGAAGGCGATGGCGGCGCTTGGCGTCGGCACGCCTCTGCTTGTCGCCACCATTGCGCTGCAGCTCGGTGCTGGCCTGTCGGTGGCGCTTGGGATCCTGGCGCGGCTGGGCGCCCTCGGACTCGGCCTGTTCTGCCTCATGACGGCCAGCCTCTTCCACACCAATTTCGCCAGCCAGAACGAGCTTTTGCATTTCGAGAAGGACCTCGCCATTGCCGGCGGCATGTTCATCCTGGCGTTGAGCGGGCCGGGCAGGCTGGCGGTCGATCGCGTGCTTTGCGCGATGATGAAGGACAGGGCAAGCGCCAAGGCGGACACCAAAGCCGCGCCTGCCGAGCCGCATCTGTCGACCAGTGTGACCAGCCTGCCGGTGTGACGGCGCCTCGTTCGCCAGCGCGGATGACGAAAAACGCTTTGGATTGAAAGCGCTGGATGCTATTGGCGCAGGCTCCGGCTGAAGACATCGACTTGAGCACAACAAGCCTACTGCGCCATATCAACGCCAGGCGTTGCCTGAGACTGCTGCAAAACGGCCGGCAGCTCTCGCGCGCCGACATGGCCCGGCAATTGGGCCTGACGAGGGCGACCATCGGCAACGCCATGCGCGTCCTGCTCGATGCCGGCCTTGTCGTCGAGAGCGCCGAAATGTCCCCCGAATCGCGCAAGGGCCGTCCCGGCGTGGGCGTGTCGCTCAATCCGTCGGGCGCCTATTTCGTCGGCGCCGATGTCGGCACGCGTTCCCTGACCGTGGTCCTGCTGGACCTGCAGATGAACGTCGTCAGCCGGATCGTCGAGCCGACCGGTCCGCGCTACCGCGACGCCGGGCATATAGCAGCAAGGCTCCTCTCCCTGATCGAGAGGCTGCTGAACGAGAACCCCGCTCTGCAGGACAAGGTGGAGGGCATCGGCATTTCGGTGCCGGGCCTCGTCGGCCGCGACGGCAGCGTGGTCCACGCGCCGTTCCTGGAATGGCGCAACTATCCCCTGCAGGCGGAGCTGACGGCCAAGTCGCCGGCCGACTGGTCGGTCATGGTCTGCAACGATGCCTTCGCCTTCGCCAATGCCGAGCTCGCCGCCTCCGCTACGGCCAAGGCCGGCAGCATGCTGGTCGTTCTCCTGGCCGAGGGCATCGGCGGCGCCATCATCGATGACGGTCGCGTCGTGATGGGCGGACACGGCTATTCCGGCGAAATCGGCCACACCATCGTCTCCGCCGCCGGCCGCGTCGACACGTTCGAGATGCTGGCCGGCGCCAAGCTTTTCACGCGGCTGTTCGAGGAGGGGCAGCCGGTGGTCGACGGCGTCCAGATGCTGCTTGCAGGCATCGGCAACAAGGAAGTGGACGCCGCGCTCGACGCCTGGGTCAGCGGTCTTTCAGCCGGCCTCGTCAACGCCATCCACCTGCTCGATCCCGGGCGCATCGTGCTCGGCGGCCCGCTCGCCGGCCTCTATCCCAAGCTCAGCCGGGGCATCCAGGCCGACGTCAAGCGGCGGCTTCTGGCGGGCTTCGCCATGCCCGAGATCAGGGTGGCGCAGTTCGGCGCCGATGGCGCCGCGATCGGCGCGGCGGCCACCATCCGCGATACGCTTTTCGCCCTGCCGGACCTCGAGACCAACACGCTGTAACGCAGTCCACAGCGTGCTCCGCCACTTTTCGCGCAGCGTAGATCCGGCCGCCGGTATTTGTTTTAGATAGCTAACTCAAAGGCTTAGCGCCGGCAGAAAGTGCGGCGGCGGCGTCATCTATCCGTCCCTGAAAACAGCCATCGAAGAAATTCTGACCGAGCGCCTTGACGCGAAGCGGTTTGTGATATTGTTTTTGTATAAGACAAAAACAATATCAGGGAGCGAGCCAGTGCCCGTCAAGAAAGACGCCCGTTGTCTGCGCATCGGTATCCTCGGTTGCGGACCGATCTCGCAATTCGCGCATCTGGAATCGGCGCAGAAGGGCAGGAATGTCGTCCTCCAGGCCGTGTGCGACGCCGATGTCGACCTGGCGCGGCGGTTCGGGTCCTTCTACGACGCGATCAGCATCTATAACGACTACGACCGCATGCTCGCCGACCCGGAAGTCGAGGCGATCGTCATCGGCATTTCCGATGCCTTCCATGTTCCGGCGGCGATCAAGGCGCTCTCGGCCGGCAAACACGTTCTCTGCGAAAAGCCGATCGCCATGTCGGTCGAGGAGGCCGAGGAACTGAAAGCCCATGTCGAGCGCACCGGCCTTGTGCTTCAGATCGGCCACATGCTGCGCTTCGATCCGGGCATCCAGGCGGCGCATGAATTCGCCACCGGGGAGATGGGCGCGCTGCTGGCGCTGAAGGCCTGGTACTGCGATTCCACCCATCGCTACACCATGACGGACGCGGTGCAGCCCGTGCCGAGGACCGGCGCCAAGGCGTTGAAGCCTGCGGGGGACCAGAAGGCCGACCGCCAGCGCTATTTCATGCTGGCGCATGGCAGTCATCTCGTCGATCTCGCGCGCTATCTGGCCGGGCCGATCAAGTCGGTCCAGGCGCGCCTGCTCGAACGCTTCGGCGCCCATTGCTGGTTCGTCGACACGGAATTCGAAAACGGCGCGCTCGGCCATCTCGACCTGACGCTGCCGATCCGCATGGACTGGCATGAGGGCTTCCAGCTCTATGGCGAGAACGGCAGCGCCATCGGCAAGATCTTCAATCCCTGGTACTACAAGTCCAGCGAGGTCGACATCTTCCATGAGAAGAGCGCGTCCTCCGAACGCGTGCTCGGCGCCGATGGCCATTTCTACCGCCGCCAGCTCGAAGGCTTCGCCGACGTCGTGCTGAATGGCGTGCCGATGAATGGCGCCTCGATCGAGGATGGCGTCGCCTCCATCCGCGCCATGGTGGCGATCGGCCAGTCGGTCCGCAGCGGCAAGCCCGTCGATCTGGCGGACGCCTCGGGGCCGGTCTGATGTATCCCGCAATCTTTGCCCGGACCTATCCGCTCGGTCCCGTCGAGCAACTGCTCTCGGCGATCGGTCGGGACGGCTATGAGGGCATGCAGTTCAACCTGTCATGCCTGGGACTGGCCAGCCTTCCGGACTCTGTTCCGACCGGCGAGCTCATGGCCCTCGCCGAGGCCGCCCGCAAGCGGGGCCTGGCGATTGCCGGCCTCTCCGGCACGTACAACATGGCACATCCGGATGCCGCGGTCCGCCATGCCGCACGTGCCCGCTTCGCCAATGTCGTCGCCGCCGCGCCGTTGCTCGGCGCGCCGATCGTGACGCTGTGCACCGGTTCGCGCAACGCCGACGACATGTGGGCAGCCCACCCCGACAATGCCTCGCCGTCCGCCTGGGCCGATCTGCGCGCCGAACTCGATGCGGCGCTCGAGCTTGCCGAAAAGCACGATATCCGGCTCGGCATCGAGCCCGAGCCCGGCAACGTCGTCGCCGACGCCGTTCTCGCGCGGCGGATCCTCGACGAGGTCAGGAACCCGCGCCTCGGCATCATCCTCGACGCCGCCAATCTCGTCGGCTACAGGCTGAGCGACCAGGCCCGCGTCATGGAAGAGGCGGTGGACCTGCTCGGCGAGCACATCATCCTGGCGCATGCCAAGGATGTCGACCGCACCGGCACGGTGGTCGCCACCGGGGCCGGCGCCGTCGACCTCCACCGGTTCCTGCGGCTCTTGCGTTCCCGCGGCTACGACCAGGCGGTCGTCGCGCACGGCTTCCAGCACAAGGATGCGGCAGCGTCTGGCGCGGCCCTGCGCAGGCTTCTTGAGGACGTGTCGTGACCGCCGGCACCTTCACCACCGTTGACGGCTGCGCGCTGACTTTCGATGTCGCGGGCAAAGGACAGCCGGTGCTGTGGCAGCACGGGCTTGGCGCGCCCCTCGATCAGCCGGTCGAAGTGTTCCCGCAAGACACCGGCCTGCAACGCATCACGCTGATGTGCCGGGGCCATGGCGCCTCCGCGCTCGGCGATCCGTCGCGCCTCTCGATCGCGCAATTCGCCGACGATGCCCTGGCGCTGCTCGACCATCTCGGCATCGAGCAGGCCGCGGTCGGCGGCATCTCGCTGGGCGCGGCGATTTCGCTTCGGCTGGCAAGCCTCAACGCCCCGCGTGTCGCAAAGCTGGCGCTGGCGCGGCCGGCATGGGTCGACGCACCTTCCATCGAGCGCCAGCACAGCTATACCGTCGCGGCGCAATATCTCCAGAAATACGGCGCCGAAGAAGGTGCGGAGCGCTTTCGCGAAGCGCCGGAATTCCTTCAGGTTCTTGCGGCTTCGCCGGACAACGGCGCTTCGCTCATCGGCTTCTTCAAGCGCCCGCGGCCCGATACCACGATCGCGCTCCTGTCCCGCATTCCGCTCGAGTGGCCGGGCGTGAGCCGCGCCCGGATCGTGGCGATCCGGCAGCCGGCGCTGGTCATCGGCAACGACCAGGACCACGTCCATCCGCTCGCTTATGCGCGCGAACTGGCAAGCCTCATTCCGGGCGCCTGGCTGGCCGAGATCACATCCAAGACGATCGACCGCGCGGCCTATGTCGCCGAGTTTCGCAACGCCTTGGCAAGCTTCCTCCCGGACGTTGGAGGCGATCGATGATCCGCTCGATCCTGGTCGTCGATGTCGGCGGCACCTCGGTCAAATGCGGCATGGTCGTCGACCGTGTTCCGCGGGCCGGCGAGCGACTCTTCCCGTCCTCCCTGCTGCGCAACGCCGATCCCGTCGGCAGCTTCGCCAGGCTCATCAGGGAATTCTGTGCCGAGGCGGGCCTCACTCCCGACCTGATGGTCTCGACGGTTCCAGGCTTCATCGACACCGACGGCGACCGCGTCCTCTTCGCGGGCAATGTTCCGGAGCTCAACGGCCACCATCTGGCGAGCGAGCTTGGCGACGTGCTCGGCTTCCCCGTCATCATCGAGCGGGACTCCGTGCTGGTGCTGGCGGGCGAGGTGATCGCGGGCGCCGCCAAAGGCGCCGACAGCGTGCTCGGCCTGTTCTTCGGCACCGGCGTCGGCGGCGCCTTCCTGCAGGGCGGCGAGGCTTTTCGCGGCGGCGGCTGGGCGCTGGAGATCGGCCATATGCCTTTCGGCAATGAGGGCAGGACGCTGGAGGGGCTGCGCACCGACTGCCTGGAAACCTACGTTTCCGGCCGCGCACTGGAAGTGATTGCCGCCAGGCACGGCGTTCCTGTCACCCAGGTTTTTGTCCAGTCCCGGCGTATCCCCGGGCTTGGCGCGGACATGGACCGGTTCGTGCGCGATCAGGCGCTCGCCATCGGCACTGCGGTGGCGCTGTTTTCTCCGGCCACGATCGTGCTCGGGGGGGGGGTCTGCGCGATCGACGCTTTCCCGCGCCAGCAGCTGGAGGAACTGGTGGCGCTGCGGGCGCCCTTCGCCGAAACGGGCCGCCCGATGGATCTGCGCTGGGCCGGACTCGGCTGGCGCGCCGTCCTCTATGGCGCTCTCAAGGCCGCCGACGACTACGCCGCGGCTCGATCGATGCCGGCATCGCAAGAAAAGTAAGAACGGGAGTCCCTGCCATGAGCCTGTTGGAGCTGAAGAACATCTCGCGCCAGTTCGGCGCCATCCACGCCGTCGAGGACGTTTCGTTCAAGATCGAGCCCGGCGAGATCGTCGGCCTGATGGGCGACAACGGCGCCGGCAAGTCGACGCTGGTCAAGATGATCGCCGGCAACTTCCCGGCCTCGTCGGGCAAGATGGTCTTCGACGGCAAGGAGGTTGAGTTCAACCAGCCGTCCGACGCCCGCCGCGCCGGCATCGAGATCGTCTACCAGGACCTGGCGCTCTGCGACAATCTGAGTGCCGCCGCCAATGTCTTCCTCGGCCGCGAGATCATGCGCTCGGTCGGCCCGTTCAAATTCCTCGACCACCGCAAGATGCGCGAGCGCGCCGCCGAGCTGTTCCGCGAACTTCAGTCGGAGACGCGGCCGCGCGATGTGGTCAAGCGCATGTCGGGTGGGCAGCGCCAGGCGGTCGCCATCGCCCGCACCCGCCTGGCCGACGCCAAACTGGTGCTGATGGACGAGCCGACCGCGGCGATCTCGGTGCGCCAGGTGGCCGAGGTGCTGGCGCTGATCAAGCGCCTCAAGGAGCGCGGCGTTGCCGTCATCCTGATCTCGCACCGCATGCCCGACGTGTTCGGCGTGTGCGAGCGCATCATGGTGCTGCGGCGCGGCCATCTGGTCGCCAACAAGCTCGCTTCGACCAGCTCGCCCGAGGAAATCACCGCCTTGATCGTCGGCGCCAAGGCCGCGGCCTGAGGCAATAGGGGAGGATGAGATGAACAAGTCTCCGGACGCCAGCAATCTGGATTCGGTCTTCAGCCTGTCGGAACGCAGCAAGCTCTGCGAGGTGCTGCGCAGCCAGGAATTCTGGATCGTCGTTGCGGTGCTGATCATCGGCGCCGTGGTGGGCATGATCGCGCCGCGCTTTCTCACCGGCGCCAACATGGCCAACATCCTGCAGAATTTCTGCTTCACGGCGCTGATGGCCATCGGCATGACGCCGGTGATCATGACCGGCGGCATCGACATCTCCGTCGGCTCCACGCTTGGCCTGACCGGCGTGCTGCTCGGCCTGTTCTGCGCCAGCGGCTATCCTTTCCCGGTGGTCGTCGCGCTAGTTCTGCTTGTGGGTGCCGTCGTCGGCGCGGTCAACGGAGCGCTGGTTTCATACCTGAAGCTGCCGCCCTTCATCGTCACGCTCGGCATGATGAGCCTGGTGCGATCGCAGACGCTGGTCGTGACCAACAACCAGGTGGTCTACGATTTCGGCCGGGCCGGCGACACGCTGCTGGCGCTGGGCAGCGGGTCCTTCCTCGGCGTGCCGAACGTGTTGTGGGCGGTGATCGTCTCGGCCGTCGTCATGCAGTGGCTCTTGTCGATGTCCAAATGGGGCCGCTACGTGCGCGCCATCGGCGGCAATGAAAATGCCGCGCGCCTTTCCGGCATCCCGGTCGACCGCGTCAAGGTTTCCACCTACGCGCTGCTCGGCGCCATGACCGGCATGACCGCCATCTTCCTCGTCGGCTGGATGGGCGCCGCCACCAACGCGCTCGGCCAGGGCCAGGAACTGCAGGTCATCGCCGCGACCGTCATCGGCGGCGCCAACCTGCTCGGCGGCTTCGGCACCTCCTTCGGCGCTGTCATCGGCTCGGTGCTGATCGAAGTGATCCGTAACGCCCTGCTGCTCGCCGGCGTGAATCCCTTCTGGCAGGGCACCTTCGTCGGCCTCTTCATCCTGTTCGCGGTACTGCTTGAACGGTTCCGCTCCAGCCGCGCCTAGAGCCGGTCCGGGCAGGCAGGTCGCCTGTCCGGAAGGTTCGCGCACCTTCGTACACATAACATCAGAGAGGAGAAAACATCATGACAGGCATCATCAACAAAATGAGCTTGCGGCTGGCCGCGACCGCAATCGCGGCAGCGCTTGCCGCCTGCGCGACGGCCGCTCCGGCTTCGGCCGAGACCTATGCGGTGATCGTCAAGACGGTGAACGACGTCTTCAGCGCTCCGGTCAAGGAGGGCTGCGAGAAGGCCGCCAAGGATCTCGGCGTCGAGTGCTACTATATCGGCCCGTCGGAGGTGAACGAGGCGCAACAGCTTCAGGTCATCAACGACGTGTTGACCAAGGGCGTCGACGGCATCGCGGTCTCCGCGACCAATCCGAAGTCCGTGGCTCGCCTGCTGCAGAAGGCGAAGGCCGCCGGCATCCCGATCGTCACCTTCGACGGCGACCTGCTGCAGGAAGACGCCGGCCTGCGCTCGACCTTCATCGGCACCGACAACTACAATTTCGGCGTCGAGTTGGCGAAGAAGGTCGTCGAATACAAGCCGAAGGGCGGCACGGTCTGCATCCAGACCGGCACGGCCGGTTCGCTCAATCTCGACCTGCGCGTCCAGGGCATCCGCGACACGCTGGCCAACGTCTCCAAGGACAAGCCGGTGAAGCGCCTTGCCGGCGAGAACGGCTGGACCGAGGTCGACGGCTGCCCGATCTACAACAATGACAACATCAGCCTCGCCGCCCAGCAGATGAACGACGTGCTGGTGGCCAATCCCAAGCTTGATGCCTTCGTCGCCGTCGGCGGCTGGGCGCAATACGCGCCTTCGGCCTACCGGCAGGCGGTCGGGCGCGTGAAGGACCGCGTCGATTCCAAGGACCTCGTCATCTCCTTCGGCGACGCCTTCGCGCCGCAACTGCCGCTGCTCAAGGACGGGCTTGCCCACTACCTAGTCGGCCAGAGCCCGTACAATATGGGCTACAAGTCGATCGAGGCCCTGCACGACCTGAAGCAGGGCAAGACGGTGCCGCCCTATATCGACACCGGCTTCGTCAAGTGCACGCCCGACATGGCCGACACCTGCGGCAAGAACTGATCCGCAATCAACCGATCAGCAGACGGGCGGGCGGGAATTCCCGCCGGCCCCTTTCCAGGATAGCGCAGTGAAGAAGCTCAGGCTTGCCGTCCTCGGCACCGGAATGATTGTGCGGCGCGCCCATCTCCCCGCCTTGCTCGGCGATGCCAGGGTCGAGGTGGCGGCGATCTACGGCCGCAACAGGCAGACCGCCGGCAAACTGGCCGCCGAGTTCGGGATCCCGACGGTTGCCGGGACCATTGAAGAGGCGGTGAATGTCGACGGCCTTGATGCCGTGGCCGTCGCCTTGCCGAATTTCCTGCACCGCGAGGCCGCCGAAGCCGCAATCAAGGCGCGGCTGCACATCTTGATGGAAAAGCCGCTCGCGACCTCGCTCGACGACGCGCGGGCGATGGTGAACGGCGCCTCGGCCGCCGGCGTCGGCTTCGCCGTCAACCTGCCACAGCGCCACCGGCCGTCCATGCGCTTCATCAGGCAAGCGATCGAGGCCGGCCGCATCGGCAATGTGCAGACCGTCGAGCTGCGCATGTTGCGGCGAGCCGGTATTCCCGGTTTCGGAACCTGGTTCACCCGGCGGCGGACGGCAGGCGGCGGCGTGCTGGCGGACCTCGGCCCGCATGTCATCGACCTGGCTCTGTGGCTGTCCGGCAGCGCGGGCGCGGCCGTAACCGATTCACGCATCTGGCGCAGCTTCGGTCCGCTTGGCAAAGGGCTCGGCAACTGGAGTCCGCACCAGCCGGTCGAGGCTCCTGAGTCCCAGTTCGACGTCGAGGAACGGGCGAGCCTGTCCCTGCGATCGGACAAGGGTGTCGAGATAAGATGCGATGTGGCCTGGGCCTATGCCGGCCCCGACGAGAACCGCGTGCGCGTCATCGGCGACAAAGGCGGGCTGGATTACTGGCCCGAGGCCAATGGCGACCACGCGCCTCTACGATATTTC
Organism: Hyphomicrobiales bacterium; assembly: GCA_003963455.1. Classification (GTDB taxonomy): domain Bacteria; phylum Pseudomonadota; class Alphaproteobacteria; order Rhizobiales; family Rhizobiaceae; genus Mesorhizobium. The sequence continues at coordinate 13,108 of RXJA01000389.1, read as the reverse complement.
GACGCCGATCTGAATTCGCGGCCCATGGCGGTGGCCGGCGATCATTCCGACCTGACGGTCGCATGGAAACGATGCGTCTCGTCCTTCATCGACGATATCGGTTCCGGGCGGCCGCTGCCTCGCGGCGACGGCGCTCTGGCCGTGCACGAAATCATCGATCAGGTCTATCAACGGTCGTACGGGGAATGACCCTGCGGGGCGAGGAACCGCCAAGCCTCGCGCTTTCCCTCACAACACGCTCGTAATCCCGCCATCCACCAGCAGCGTCTGCCCCGTCACGAAGCTCGCGGCATCCGACGCCAGGAACACGGCCGCTCCCGCCAGTTCCTCGACATCGCCCCAGCGCCGCATCGGCGTGCGGCCGGTGAGCCAGGCGGAGAATTTTTCGTCGGCGACGAGGGCGGCGTTCATCTCGGTCTTGAAATAGCCTGGCCCGATGGCGTTGACGCGCACGCCGTGCAGGCCCCATTCGCCGGCCATCGACTTGGTCAGCATGGTGATGGCGCCCTTGCTCGCCGCATAGGGCGCAATCGAGGGGCGGGCGAGCGCGCTCTGCACCGAGGAGATGTTGATGATGACGCCCTTGCGGCGCTGGATCATGCCCTTCACCGCGGCGCGGCTCACCTTGAACACGCCGTCGAGATTGGTCGCCATCAGCGCGTCCCAGTCGGCGTCGGAAAAAGTCTCGAGCGGCGCGCGGCGCTGGATGCCGGCATTGTTGACCAGGATGTCGATCGGCCCGGTGCCGGTTTCGCTCGCCGCGATTGCCGCGTCGACAGACTGCGTGTCGGTCACGTCGATCACAGCTTCCGCCACCGTATAGCCGTTGCCGCGCAAACGGTCGCCGGCGGCCTTGAGCTCGTTGGCCTTGCGGCCACCTATGGTGACACGCGCGCCGGCGGCGGCCAACGCTTCGGCGAAGGCGAGGCCCAGCCCGCGGCTGGCGCCGGTGACGAAGGCATGCCTGCCTTCGAGGCCGAAAAGACGGCCGAGATAATCAGTCGAACGCAATTTGCACCTTCATCGATTGCGGTTTGTCGCTGGTCAGCTTGCAGGCCCTTCGCGCCTCGGCAAGCGGCAGCGTGTCGCTGAGCCGTGGCGCGACGTCGATGCGGCCCGAGCCGATCAGGTCGACGGCCAAATGGAACTCGGTGTCGAGGCGGAAGCTGTTTTTCAACGCGATTCCCTGGTGACGATCATCGGGATCGGGAGCCCCGCCGCTCGGCCGGGTTTCTGGCCCCACGGCTGGGGCATGATCCCGAAAAGTGGGAACTGGTTTCGGCAAGGATCACGCTCCAACACAGAGCTGGATCAGGATGACTATTCAACGAAATCATCATCTTGATCTAGCAGGAAAACCGTAGTGGCTTCAACAATTTATCTGACAAATCAGATGATATGGACAACCACTGGTTCGGTGAGGTATCAACCTGACCGTTCATCACTGGGCTGGCAGACTCGAATGGGCCGGGACAAATGGCAGGCGACCAGACCTCGTCGGTGACCGATGAGATAACCAATAGTCTTGGCCGCGAGATTCTCGGCGGGCTGTTTCCGCCCGGCGCGACCTTGCTTGGCGAGGAGGAGATTTGCGCCCGCTTCGGCGCCAGCCGCAGCGCCGCCCGCGAAGCGGTCAAGATCCTGTGGGCCAAGGGCCTGCTGGTCACCCGCCCGCGACGTGGCTCGCGCATCCGCCCGCTGAAGGACTGGAATTTTCTCGACCCCTCGGTGCTGGGCTGGCTGCGCGAGAGCGCCACGCCGCGCCACTTCATCGCCGAACTCCTGGAGGTACGCCTGGCCTTCGAATGCGAGGCGGCGGCACTGGCCGCGAGCCGCAACGACACCAACGAAATCGCCGCCATCCGCGAGGCCTTCGAGGCGATGCGCGCCGCATCCTTGGGTCAGGGCGATCCGGTACTGTCGGATGCCGCCTTCCATGAAGCGGTGCTTGCCGCCACCGGCAACCGCTTCTTCCTGCCGCTCTCGGCGCTGATCCACACCGCCCTGCAATACAGCGTGCCGACTACCAATGCGCTGTTCGGCCAGCCGGTGGGCGACCTCGACGCGCACGGCAAGGTGCTGAAAGCGATCGAGGCCGGCGACCCGGCCGGAGCGCGCAAGGCAATGCATGAGATGCTCAGCGAAGTGCTTGCCCGCGTGCGCACCGCTGTCGAATTGACGGGCACCGCCTGAATTTGCGAGGCCGGAAAGCGGTTGCTATTCCGGCATGCCTTGTCGGTGGCTAGTGCAGATAGCCGAGAAGCCAAAGAATAAGGATGACGGGCAAAGGAATCCCGATAAGCCAAAGCAATCCGCCTCGCAGCATGACGATCTCCAAAGATTGTTGTCGTGTCTGAGGCAACGCTAATGCAGTGACTTGGTTCCGATGTGAGAATCTGTTCAGGTAGCGTGAGCGGATAGAGGGGCCAATGCTCAAGTGGGGTGCCATCCTGGGTGCGATCGGCTTTCTCGGCGGCTTCGTCGGCCCGGTCATCTTCACGCCGGAAGCAAATCAAGGTCCGCTGCTTGGCATTTTCATAACCGGCCCGCTCGGCTTCGTCCTCGGGCTGGTCGTCGGCTTTGTCCTGCGGATATTGCCGGAACGCCGCTAGGCGTTTTCGGGTGTGCCTCCCCTGGACCGCGCGCCGGGCTGCCCTGCCAGGGCGACCCGTGCAGCCGCCGTTCCGGGATCGCGGCCTCTGAGCAGGCCGTCGATCGGCCATGGCACGTCATCTCGGGCTGGAGTGTTTTGATGGCGGTGGGTTCGCGGCCCGCGCCGTTGTCCTCGCGGGATGCCGGCCCGCCAAAGTCTCCGAGGGAATGGCTGCTTGACGTTCAGTCTGTTCACATCTTTGCGAGCGGCAATGGCTCGCCGGGCGCTCGCAAAGGCTGGGTTTGCGCGTGGCGCGCGGCGGTAGCGAATGGCCGGCAAAGGGCCTCGGCGCCATCGCTGTAAAGCCTTGTCGCTGTTCGTCTAAAACCCTCCTGTCAGCATGGTTCCGAAGCGGATCGCAGGCCCGTCATTCTTTCCAGAATAGCTCCGATTCAACAGCTTAACCCATTCAATTCATTACGGGAATTTAATGTGCCCCGGAATTGTGCGGCAAATTCCGCGCGCCTATGCTCCCGGCAGGATCGCGCTCTTTATACCTGCCCAGGCATGTCTGACGGCGCGATCGGTGACGGTTCGGCGGGCAGTTCCGCGCGGCGAACGTCCCGATGCGGTTCGAAGGACAGGTGAGAGACGTGGACGACGAAGTCGTCAGCCGGCGCAAGCGCCGCAACATGCCAGCGCCCCCCAGCGAGCCTCTGACCGAGGTCAGGCCGCCTGTCGCGCGCCGTTCGCGGCGCGGCTGGATCGTCGCGCTGCTTGTCGTGATCGCTGCGGCCGGCGCCGCGTTCTGGCTGCACCCCATCCAGGTTCATCAAGAGGCTGGGCGCAGGGGCGGCCGTTTCCGTGGTGGCGGCGACCTCGCGCAGCCGGTTGCCGTGGCGCCTGTGGCGCAGGCGGATATCCCGATCGTACTCGAGGCGCTGGGAACCGTGACGCCGCTCTCGACCGTGACGGTGCGCGCGCAGGTCAGCGGCCAGATCACCCAGATCGGCTTCACCGAAGGCCAGAATGTCAAGAAGGGCGATTTCCTCGCCCAGATCGACGACCGCACGCTGAACGCCTCGCTGCATCAGTGGCAGGGCCAGCTGGAGCATGACCAGGCGCTGCTTGCCGATGCCAAGCTCGACCTCGACCGCGACCTGAAGCTCACCTCCAACGCCATCACCCAGCAGGCCGTCGACCTGCAGCGCGCCACCGTCCAGTCCGACGAAGGCACGGTCGTGTCCGACCAGGCGCAGATCGAGGCCGTGCAGGTCAACATCGCCAACAGCCACATCACCGCGCCCGCCGACGGCCGCATTGGATTGCGGCTCATCGACCAGGGCAACTACGTCACGCCGGGGGACGCCACGGGCATTGCGGTGATCGCCGAAATGCAGCCGATCTCGGTGCTGTTTTCGCTGCCCGAGGACAGTCTGGCGCAGGTGCTGGAGCAGACGCATGGCAATGCCGGGCTCAAGGCCGCCCTGTTCGATCGCAACGATAGCAAGGAAATCGCCGAAGGCACGCTGCAGACGATCGACAACCAGATCGATCCGACCACCGGCACGGTGAAGCTGCGCGCCGTCTTTCCCAACACCGACGGCGTGCTCTATCCCAACCAGTTCGTCAACGTGCATCTCCTGGTGCGCACGTTGACCGGGGTCAGCGTGCTGCCCGACGCCGCCATCCAGCACGGCGCTCCCGGCACCTTCGTCTATCAGCTCAACGACGACGGCACCGTCTCGGTGAAGACCGTTTCGCTCGGACCGGGCAACGCTGCCGTCACGCAGCTTCTTTCCGGCCTGGCTCCGGGCGCCAAGGTCGTGGTCGACGGCGTAGACCGGCTGAAGGACGGCGCCAGGGTCACAGTGCCCGACAATGCCGCGCCGGCCTCGGAAACAGCGCCGGCGACTGGCGCTGCAGCTTCGGCGAAGCCGCAGGCAGGTCCCGCCAATGCGGCTGGCGGCGCCCCGGCAACCAGCGCAACCGGTACACCTGACGCCAATTCCGGAAATGGGCCGGCGGTTTCCAATAACCAAGGCGGCGGCTTGGCAGGGCAGGGCGCAGCCGCACAAGGCGATGCCTCAGGGCAAAAGCGCCACCGCCACCATCGCCGCGACGGCGGCGCCAATACCGGCAGCGGCGACAATGGCGGCGACAGCGGCCAAGGCCAATGAGCACGCCGAGCGGCCTCGTCTCCGGCTGGCTGAACCCGTCGCGGCCGTTCATCCTGCGGCCGGTGGCCACCACGCTGATCATGGCGACCATCCTGATCTTCGGCATGATCGCTTACCTGTTCCTGCCGTTGTCCGCCCTGCCTGAGGTCGACTATCCGACGATCCAGGTGCAGACCTTCTATCCCGGCGCCAGCCCGGAGGTGATGACCACTTCGGTCACGGCGCCGCTGGAACGCCAGTTCGGCCAGATGCCGGGGCTGGAGCAGATGTCGTCTGGCAGTTCCGCCGGCGCCTCGGTCATCACGCTGCGCTTCAGCCTCGACCTCAGCCTCGACATCGCCGAGCAGGAGGTGCAGGCGGCGATCAACGCGTCGGGCAATCTCCTGCCCGCCGACCTGCCGGCGCCGCCGATCTACGCCAAGGTCAACCCGGCCGACGCACCGATCCTGACCTTGGCGATCACCTCCAAGACGCTGCCGCTCACCGATGTTGAGAACTATGCCGAGACGCGGCTGGCGCAGAAGATCTCGCAGCTTCCGGGCGTCGGCCTGGTCTCGATCTCCGGCGGCGAGCGCCCCGCCGTGCGCGTGCAGGTGAAGCTCAAGGCGCTCGCCGCCATGGGCCTCAACATCGACGATCTGCGCACCACCATCGGCACGCTCAACGTCAACACGCCGAAGGGCAGCTTCGACGGGCCGGCGCGCTCCTACACCATCAACGCCAACGACCAGGTCGCGGACCCAAAAACCTATGCCGATATGGTGATCGCCTATCGCAACGGTGCCCCGGTGCGGCTGGGCGAGGTGGCCGACATCATCGAGGGGCCTGAGAACTCCAGGCTGGGCGCCTGGGAAAACCGCACGCCGGCGATCATCCTCAATATCCAGCGCCAGCCCGGCGCCAATGTCATCCGCGTCGTCGACGGCGTGAAGGCGCTGCTGCCGCAACTGCGCGCCGGCCTGCCGGCGGCGTTGACCGTCGAGCCGTTGACCGACCGCACCACCACCATCCGCGCCTCGGTCGACGACGTCGAGTTCGAACTGGCGATGGCAGCACTTCTGGTCGTGCTCGTCACCTTCCTGTTCCTGCGCAACATCCCGGCGACGATCATCCCCAGCCTCTCGGTGCCGCTCTCCTTGGTCGGCACGTTCGCGGTCATGTATCTGTGGGGCTTCAGCCTCGACAACCTGTCGCTGATGGCGCTGACGATCGCGTCCGGCTTCGTCATCGACGACGCCATCGTCATGATCGAGAACATCTCCCGTTTCATCGAGCATGGCGACGACCCCGTGACCGCCGCGCTCGAAGGCTCCGCCCAGATCGGCTTCACCATCATCTCGCTCACCGTCTCGCTGATCGCGGTGCTGATCCCGCTTCTGTTCATGGGCGACGTGGTCGGCCGCCTGTTCCACGAGTTCGCCATCACGCTCGCGATCGCCATCGTCATCTCGGCCATCGTCTCGCTCACGCTTGTGCCGATGCTATGCGCCAGGCTGTTGAAGCCGCCGGCCGAGCGCAGGCCGGGCGCGCTGGCGCGCTGGAGCGAAGGCGCCTTCGAGGCGGTCGCCAACGGCTACTCGGTCGCGCTGCGCTGGGTGCTCGACCGCCAGGCGCTGACATTGCTGGTGGCGGTCGCGACGCTGGCGCTCACCGCCTATCTCTACATCGCCATCCCGAAAGGCTTCTTCCCGGTGCAGGACACCGGCGCCATCTCGGCCATCACCGAGGCCGCGGGCTCGGCCTCCTATGCCGACATGGCGGCGCATCAGCAGGCGCTGGCCGATGCGATTCTCAAGGATCCGGACGTCGCCAGCCTGTCGTCCTTCATCGGCGTCGACGGCCAGAACATGACCGCCAGCAGCGGCCATATGCTGATCAATCTGAAGCCGCGCGACGAGCGCCAGGCCGATGCCAGCGCGATCATCCGGCGGCTGACGCAGGAGACGGCAGGCGTCACCGGCATAGCGCTGCACATGCAGCCGGTACAGGACCTGACGGTCGATTCCACGATCAGCGCTTCGCAATACCAGTACGTGCTGCAGGATTCCGATCCGGTCGAGTTGGCGGCATGGACGACCAAGCTCCCCGACCGGCTCTCGGCGCTGCCGGAGCTAGCCGATGTCGCGAGCGACAGCCAGCAGAGCGGGCTCGCCGTCGACGTCACCATCGACCGCGCCACCGCCGCGCGCTTCGGGATAACGCCGGCAACGGTCGACAATGCGCTTTACGACGCCTTCGGCCAGCGCATCATCTCCACCATCTTTACCCAATCGAACGAGTACCGCGTCATCCTGGAGGCCGATCCGTCGGTCGGCCAGACGCCGTCCTCGTTGGGCTCGATCTATTTGCCGTCCTCTGGCTCGGGCCAGGTGCCGCTGTCGGCCATCGCCAGCATCAATGTCCGCCAGGCGCCATTGCTGGTGAACCACCTCGCGCAGTTCCCGGCCGCGACCATCTCCTTCAATCTCGCGCCCGGCGCCTCGCTCGGCGACGCCACCGCGGCGATCGCCGCCGCCGAGCGGGACATGCAGCCGCCGGCCGGGTTGACCACCGGCTTCCAGGGCGCGGCGCTGGCGCTGCAGAGTTCGCTGTCCAACGAATTGCTGCTGGTGCTGGCGGCCGTCGCCACCGTCTATGTCGTGCTGGGCGTGCTCTACGAGAGCTTCATCCATCCGTTGACCATCCTGTCGACGCTGCCCTCGGCCACCGTCGGCGCGCTGGTTGCGCTGATGCTCGCCGGCCACGACCTCGATGTCATCGGCATCATCGGCATCGTGCTCTTGGTCGGCATCGTCAAGAAGAACGCCATTATGATGATCGACTTCGCCTTGCAGGCCGAGCGGCTGCAGGGGCTCGATCCGCGCGAGGCGATCTATGAGGCCTGCCTGCTGAGGCTCCGCCCGATACTGATGACGACCTTTGCCGCGCTGTTCGGCGCGCTGCCGCTGCTGGTCGGCGGCCTGGCCGGCTCCGAGCTGCACCAGCCGCTCGGTATCACCATCGTCGGCGGGCTGATCGTCAGCCAGGTGCTGACGCTCTTCACCACGCCGGTCATCTACCTTGCCTTCGACCGGCTGACGCGGCGCGGCTCCGGCGCAGTCGAAATCCCCGCAGGCGGGTCTTCGCGGTGAACCTCTCGGCGCCGTTCATCGCGCGGCCGGTCGCCACGACGCTGCTCGCGATCGGCCTGGCCGCGGCCGGGTTGATCGCCTATTTCAACCTGCCGGTCGCGCCTTTGCCCAAGGTGGACTTCCCCACCATCTCCGTGCAGGCCTCGATGGCGGGGGCCAGTCCGGACACGATGGCGACCGATGTCGCGGCACCCCTGGAGCGCCATCTCGGCCAGATCGCCGGGGTCAGCGAAATGACCTCGCGTTCGGGCACCGGGTCCACCAATGTCGTGCTGCAATTCGACCTCGACCGCGACATCAATGGCGCGGCGCGCGACGTCCAGGCGGCGATCAACGCGGCGCGCGCCGACCTGCCGTCGGACCTGCGCGGCAACCCGACCTATCGCAAGTACAATCCCGCTGACTCGCCCGTGATGATCCTGGCGCTGACCTCGCGCACGCTCACCCCCGGCCAGCTCTACGATGCCGCCGCGACCGTGCTGCAGCAGCGCCTGTCGCAGGTCGAGGGCATCGGCAATGTCGACCTCGGCGGCTCGTCGCTGCCGGCGGTGCGCGTCGAGCTCGATCCCGGCGCGCTGTTCCACTACGGCATCGGCCTGGAGGATGTGCGCGCGGCCCTGGCGTCAGCCAATGCGCGCAGCCCGAAAGGTTTCGAGGAAGACGGCGCGCTGCGCCACCAGCTCTACACCAACGACCAGGCAAGCCACGCCGCCGATTTTCGCGATCTGGTCATCGCCTGGCGCAACAATGCGGCGGTGCGGCTGCGCGACATCGCCGATGTCGAGGATTCCGTCGAGGACGTGCGCAATCTCGGTCTCGCCAATGGCGAGCCGGCGGTGCTCCTGGTGCTCTATCGCGAACCCAACGCCAATATCATCGAGACCGTCGACCGCGTGCGCGCGCTGTTGCCTGTGCTGCAGGCCTCGGTGCCGGCCGATGCACGGTTGAGCATCGCCACCGACGGCTCGACCACCATCCGCGGCTCGCTGCACGACACCGAGTTGACGCTGGTGCTGGCGGTGCTGCTGGTCATCCTCGTCGTCTTCTGCTTCCTGCGCGACTGGCGCGCGGCATTGATCCCCAGCGTTGCGCTGGTCGTCTCGATCCTCGGCACCTTCGGGGCGATGTACCTGCTCGGCTTCACGCTCGACAATCTGTCGCTGATGGCGCTCACCATCGCCACCGGCTTCGTCGTCGACGACGCGATCGTCGTGCTCGAAAACATCACGCGCCACATCGAAGACGGCATGCCGCGCGGCAGGGCGGCATTGGTCGGCGCCAGGGAAGTCGGCTTCACGGTGCTCTCGATGAGCGCCTCGCTGGTCGCCGTCTTCCTGCCGATCCTGTTGATGGGCGGCATACTCGGCCGCCTGTTCCAGGAATTCGCCCTGACCTTGTCACTGTCGATCGCGATTTCCCTGGTGCTGTCGCTGACCGTGACGCCGATGATGTGCGCGCATTTCCTGCGCCCGGGCATGAGTCCGTCGGCCAGGCGCTCCATCCTGGCGCGCTTCGGCGAAGGCGTCTTCGAGCGCGTCCGCGCCTTCTATGGCCGCTCGCTCGCCTGGTCGCTCGACAATTCGGAAATCATGCTGGTGGTGCTTTTCGCGGCTATCGTCTTCAACGTCTATCTCTACACGGTGGTGCCGAAGGGCTTCTTTCCGCAGCAGGACACGGGCGAACTGATGGGCGGCCTGCGCGCCGACCAGGCCATATCCTTCCAACTGATGCGGCAGAAATTCGAGCAGCTCGAAGCGATCCTCAAGAGCGATCCGGCGGTCGAGAACGTGGTCGGCTTTATCGGCGGCCGGCAGACCAATTCCGGCTTCGTCCAGGTAGCCCTGAGGCCGAAGGGCGAGCGGGCGCCGCTGCAGGCGGTGCTGACGCGGCTGCGCGCGCGGCTCGGGCAATTGCCCGGCGCGCAGCTCTTCCTCAATCCGCGCCAGGAGATCAGGGTCGGCGGCCGCCAGAGCCTTGCAACCTACCAATACACGCTGCAGGCCGACACCACCGCCGATCTCGACCAATGGACGCCGAAGCTGGTCGATCTGCTGAAGCGGGCGCCCGAACTCGCCGACGTCAATTCCGACCGCGACGAGGCCGGGCTCGAAACCAACATCGCGATCGATCGCGAGAGCGCGGCCAGGCTGGGCCTGACACCCGCCAGCATCGACGCCACGCTCTACGACGCTTTCGGCCAGCGCCAGGTGTCGACGATCTTCAATCCACGCAACCAGTACCATGTCGTGATGGAGGTGGCGCCGCGCTATCTTCAGGATCCCAGCGCGCTGAACGGCATCTATGTCAGCACCTCGGGCGCCGCGGCCAGCGGCACGCAGAAGACCAATGCGCTGGCCGGCAGCCTGACGGGCTCGCTCCGGAATCAGGCCACCAACGCCATCGCCGTCACCGGCCATGGCAGCGCCTCGAGCGGGGCCTCGGTCAGCACTTCGGCCGAGAAGATGGTGCCCCTGGCAGCCTTCAGCACCTATAGACCGGCGACCATGCCCTTGTCGGTCAACCACCAGGGCCATTTCGTCGCCACGACGATCTCGTTCAACCTCGCCGACGGCGCGACGCTCGGCGACGCATCGGCCGCGGTCGACCGCGCCATGGCGGAGCTCAAGATGCCGGTCACGATCCACGGCTCGCTCGCCGGCACCGCGCTCGCCTTCCGCGCCAACCTGCTCAACGAGTTGCTGCTGATCGCCGCGGCTTTGGCCACCATCTATGTCGTGCTCGGCGTGCTCTACGAAAGCTACGTCCACCCGATCACCATCCTGTCGACACTGCCCTCGGCGGGCATCGGCGCGCTGCTCGCGCTCATCGTCACCGGCATGGAATTCGACGCGATCTCGCTGATCGGCATCATCCTCTTGATCGGCATCGTCAAGAAGAACGCCATCATGATGATCGACATGGCGCTGCAGGCCGAGAGGTTGGAAGGGCTGTCGTCCCGCGCGGCCATCCACAAGGCGAGCGTCCAGCGCTTCCGGCCGATCATGATGACGACCTTCGCGGCATTGCTCGGCGCGCTGCCGCTGGCGATCAAGACCGGCACCGGCGCGGAACTGCGCCAGCCGCTCGGCGCTGCGATCGTCGGCGGCCTCATCGTCTCGCAGTTGCTGACGCTATACACCACGCCGGTCATGTATCTCTATCTCGACCGCTTGAGCGCAAGACGACCGTCGCTGCGGCTCGCGCCGGCGCGGTGAACGAGAGACGCGGTCTTGAGGCTGCCGCTTAGGGGCCTCCCCAAGACCAAGGTTTGCTCAGCGCTTCGGTCCAAAACCCGGATAGGGGTTGAGCGGCACGATTGCCGTGATGTCCATCATGCCGGCCTCGACCAGCGGCAGCGTGGCGAGATGGCCGCGCACTTCGTTCTCGTTGGCCGCTTCGAACATCATGCCGCTGCCGGGAATGTCACCCCGGTTCCAGATCTGACGCACGGCGCCTTGCGCATAGAGCGTCTTGCGCTGCTCGGATTCGGGCGGCAGCAGGGGCGCGAAATCGGTGTCGCTGAATTTTTCGGTGTTGCGGGTGAGCAGGGCAAAGAACTGCATGGCGATCTCCTTTGTGGCCGGTTGATGCCGGGAGATATCGCGCTGACTGGCCAGACTGTCCAAGACTGATTAAGCTATGGTTGAGACCTTCAAGGGCTTAAATTCGGGGAGCAAAAGATGCTCGACCTGCGCCTGATCAGATATTTCGTCGCCGTCGCCGAGGCCGGCAATGTCGGCCGCGCGGCCGAGCAATTGCACATCTCGCAGTCGCCGCTGAGCCGGCAGATCATCCAGCTCGAGGAACAACTCGGCGTCGCCTTGTTCGAGCGCGCCAGGCAGCGCATCCATCTCAATGCGGAGGGCAGGGCCTTCCTTGCCGAGGCCCGCGCATTGCTGGCCAATGCCGCGCGGCTGGAGGAGCTCGGCCGCAGCCTCGGCAGCGGCGCCACGGGCACCCTGGCCATCGGCTATGTCGAGGGCGCCGTGCATGCCGGGCTGGTCGCCGCGATGCTGAAGGATTTCCGCCGCGATCGTCCGGATTTCCATGTTCAACTGCGAAGCCGGCGCACGGCCGCGCAGTTGGAGGACCTGAGGCAGCGCATGCTCGACCTCGGTTTCGTCTATTCGCCCGCGCCGGATGGCGACCCCGATCTTGAAAGCATGCTTGTGCGGCGCGAGCCGCTGGTGCTGGCAATGCCGCGGAGCGATCCGCTCGCCGAGGTTGCCGCCATCGCGCCCGGCCATCTCGACGGGCGCGTCTGGATCACCGTGGTGCGCCAGCCCGGCGACACCAACCGCGCGCAGTTCCTGGCGGCCTGCGTCGAATCCGGCTTCGTGCCGGACATCGCCTATGAGACGGCCGATCCCTTGACCTCGCTCGGCCTGGTCAGCGCCGGCCTTGGCCTCGCCACGGTCCAGGAAAGCCTGCGAAGCGCGGCACCCCCTGGCGTGATCTTCCGCGACCTGCCGTGGTTCAAACGCGGCGTGTCGATCCATCTGGCATGGCGCAGGAATGATCGGCGGGCGGTGATTGGGGATTTGAGGAGGGCAATAGGGCAATAGGAGTTGTCTTTCCCTACTGCCCTATTCCCCTACTGCCTACATCTTGTCGATCACCGACTGCACCCCTTCCGTCGGTGCGTCGACGGACGAGCCAGCCACCATGATGGCGGCGACGATCGCTTCTGGGTCGTTGACCACCAGCGGCTTGACCCGGTGCGCGGTGTGGATGAAGCCTTCCTCCGACATGTGCTCGATCAGCGTCAGCATCGGGTCCCAGAAACCCTTGACGTTGCCGAAGACGATCGGCTTGCGGTGATGGCCGAGCTGCGCCCAGGTCATGATCTCGACGATTTCCTCCACCGTGCCGATGCCGCCGGGCAGCGCCACAAAGGCGTCGGATTTTTCGAACATGCTGTGCTTGCGCTCGTGCATGTTGTCGGTGATCAGAAGCTCGTCGAGCTTGTCGAGGGCGGTTTCGGTCGCCTCCTTGTTGATCAGGAAGCGCGGGATGATGCCGGTGACCTTGCCGCCGGCCTTGAGCGCGCCATCGGCGACTGCGCCCATGATGCCCCTGGTGCCGCCGCCATAGATGAGGCGCAATCCGGATTTGGCAAGCGAACGGCCAAGCGTGTGGCCGGCCTTGATATAGGCCTCGTCGCGGCCCGGAGACGAGCCGCAATAGACGCAGACGGATCGAAT
>RXJA01000617.1 GCA_003963455.1 Hyphomicrobiales bacterium | reverse complement strand
TCCTTCCCACTTCAAACCATACACCAGAACCAACACACAGGATCCTCGGGTCTGCGCGCGTCGCTCCGCTCCTTGCTCCGCCCGTGGATGACGAAGGCGTTTTTTTGCTCCCGTCCCGTTCCCCTCTGCGCTGGAAATCGCTGCTACTGAAAATTCCGCCCTTTCGGCATGACCTGCTGCGCGGCGCTCGATAGCGCGGCGACATCCTGGCGGACCGGCAGGCCACGGCTTTCGGCAGGCTTTGCTCCAGTCGGCCGTTCGGCCGGATTGTGCTCGATGACCGGCCGATTGGCGGACTCGAGCAGCACGCTCAGCCATGGAGTCAAATCCTCGATCCGGTCCGCCACGATATGGATGACGTCCGATTCATGCTGCAGCTTGCCGGTGACGCGGATGAGGCGGGCGCCCATGACCACCGAGCGGAAGCGGTCGAAGACGCGCGGCCAGATGATGACGTTGGCGATCGACTTTTCGTCCTCCAGCGTGAGGAAGATCGCATTGCCCTTGCCCGGACGCTGGCGCACCAGCACGAGGCCGGCGACGGAGACGCGGCGGCCGTCGCGCACCGACGGCAGGCGGGCATTGGGGGTGACGCCGGCGCGATCAAGCCGTTCGCGCAGGAAGGCGACGGGATGCTCCTTCAGCGACAGGCCGAGCGCGCGGTAATCATGAACCACATGCTCGCCGAGCGGCATTTTCGGCAGTTTCGTTTCCGGTTCCAGCTCGCGCAGGTTGAGCGAGGGCTGGTCGAACAGCGGCAGTCTCTCCGCGGCGCTCCTGCCGTCGAGCGCGCGCACTTCCCAGAGGGCGGCGCGGCGGTCGAGGCCGATCGAGCGGAAGGCGTCGGCCTGCGCCAGCTTCTCGATCTCGCCGACATCGAGGCCGGAGCGCAGCCAGACATCCCGGACTGACCGATAGCCATCGCCGCGCCGGGCGACGAGAACATCCATGCGCTCTTCGGACAGCCCCTTGATCTGGCGGAAGCCGAGCCGCACGGCATGCGCGGTCTCGATTACGCCGCGCATCGAGGCGTGACGCTCGAGGATGCGGGACGGATCGAAGGCCGACTTCTCCAGCGTGCAGTCCCAGACTGAGTGATTGATGTCGACCTCGCGGATCTCGACGCCATGGTCGCGCGCGTCGCGCACGAGCTGCGCCGGCTGGTAGAACCCCATCGGCTGCGCGTTGAGGATCGCGGCGCAGAAGACGTCGGGATAGAAGGTCTTGAACCAGCAGGAGGCATAGACCAGCAGCGCGAAGGACGCGGCGTGGCTTTCGGGAAAGCCGTACTCGCCAAACCCCTCGATCTGCTTGAAGCAGCGCTCGGCGAAGTCCCTGTCGTAGCCATTGCCGACCATGCCGTCGATCATGCGCTGCCGATAGTTGCCGATAGTGCCGGTGCGTTTGAAGGTCGCCATGGCGCGGCGCAGCTCGTCGGCCTCGCCCGGCCTGAAGCCGCCGGCGACGATGGCGATCTTCATCGCCTGTTCCTGGAACAACGGCACGCCCAGCGTCTTGCCGAGAATCTTCTTGAGCTCCAGGCTGGGGTAATGGACAGCCTCCTTGCCCTGCCGCCGGCGCAGATAGGGGTGCACCATGTCGCCCTGGATTGGACCGGGCCGCACGATCGCCACCTCGATGACAAGGTCGTAGAAGTTCTCGGGCTTGAGACGCGGCAGCATCGACATCTGCGCGCGCGACTCGATCTGGAAGACGCCGAGCGTGTCGGCCCTCTGGATCATGGCGTAGACGTCCTCGTGCTCCTCGGGAAGGGTCGCGAGCACGTAAGGCCGTCCAAACGGATCCCGCGCCCGCGGATAATGGTCGGTCAGCAAGGTGAAGGCGCGCTTCAGGCAGGTCAGCATGCCGAGCGCCAGCACGTCGACCTTGAGGATCTTCACCGCGTCGAGATCGTCCTTGTCCCATTCGACCATCTTGCGCTCTTCCATCGCCGTCTTGACGATGGGCACGACCTCGTCGAGCCGGTCGCGGGTGATGACGAAGCCGCCGACATGCTGGGAAAGGTGGCGGGGAAAGCCCATGATCTCGTTGGCGCGCTCCAGCACCTGCCGCGACAGCGGATCGGTGCGGTCGAGGCCGCCGGCATTGGCCTCCCTTTCGCCGAGCTCGGAGGTCGACCAGCCCCAGATGGTGCTGGACAGCGCGCTGCGGACATCCTCGGACAGGCCCATGGCCTTCGCCACCTCGCGCAGGGCCGAGCGGCCGCGATAGCTGATGACGGCCGCGGCCAGAGCGGTGCGCTTGGCGCTGTACTTGTCGTAGATGTAAGCGATGACCTCGTCGCGGCGTTCATGCTCGAAATCGACGTCGATGTCGGGCGGCTCGTTGCGCTCCTCCGAGATGAAGCGCTCGAACAGCGTGTCGATGCGCTCGGGGCCGACCTCGGTGATGCCGATGCAGAAGCAGATGATCGAATTGGCGGCCGAACCGCGACCCTGGCAGAGGATGCCCTTGCCGCGGGCGAATTTGACGATGTCGTGGACGGTCAGGAAGTAGCGCGCATAGTTCAGGCGCTCGATCAGCGCGAGCTCGCTGTCGATGCGCTTCAGCACATAATCGGGAACGCCGGCCGGATAGCGGCTTGCCGCGCCTTCGCGGGCAAGGCGTTCGAGCTCGGCCTGCGGTCCCAGGCCGGATTCGGTTGGCTCGTCCGGGTAATTGTATTCGAGGTCGCTGAGAGAGAAGATCAATTCGTCGGCGAAGCGCAGCGTCTCGGCCAGCGCTTGCGGGTGCCGGCGGAAGAGGCGCGCCATCTCCAGCGGCGGCTTCAGATGACGCTCGGCATTGGCGGTCAGCTCCAACCCCACCTCGGAAACCGGCGTGTTGAGGCGGATCGCGGTCAGCACATCCTGCAGCGGGCGGCGCTCGGCGGCATGATAGAGCACGTCGTTCGTCGCCATCAGCGGGACGCGAGCGTGCTCGGCCATCGCTGCCGCCTGCTCGATGCGGAAGCGGTCGTTGCCGGCATAATCCGGCGCCACGGCAAGACGGAGCGCCGCACCGAAACGATCCTTGAGCCGGCTAATGAGTTTCAGATTGTCTTCCGCGCCTGCCGACAGGTTGGGCAGGATCGCCAGCGACATGCGATCGCCCCATTCGAGCAGGTCGTCGAGCTCGAGCAATGTCGCGCCCTTCTCGTTCTCGTCGCGCAGATTGGCCTGGGTCAGCATGCGGCACAGATGTCCCCAGCCCTGGCGGTCGCGGGGATAGGCGAGGATATCCGGCGTGCCGTCGCCGAACACCAGGCGGCAGCCGGGGTGATAAGCCATCTTCTCCACCTTGGCCTGCTGCCAGGCGCGCACGACACCGGCCACGGTGTTGCGGTCGGCAAGGCCTATCGAGGCAAAGCCGTGGAATTTCGACGTGACCACCAGTTCCTCGGGCCTGGAGGCGCCGCGCAGGAAGGAGAAATTCGACCGGATGCCGAACTCGGCATAGGGGATGACGGTCAACGCGTTCATGCGAACACCCCATGCATGAACCAGCGCGGCGGCGCGGCTTGCGATGCGCCGCCATAGAGGCCTTGGCGGTAGAGCCAGTAGCGGCGCCCCTCGCTGTCCTCGATGCGGTAATAGTCGCGGGTCGGCGCCTCTTCCTCGCCGGGCAGTTGCCGCCACCATTCGGCGGCGATGCGCTCCGGCCCCTCGGCGCGGGCGACGCGGTAAAGCGCGCGCCGCCAGCGGAAATTCATCGGCGGACCTTCGGGGATCTCGGTCGCCGGCACCTCGATCGGCTCGGGCGAGCGGAACAGGCGCACCGGCCGCTCCGGCGGATAAATGGTCACCGGTGGCGCTGTCCGGGGCGGCGCTGTCCGGCCCGCCGCCGGCGCGCGCCTTTGCGGCGCTTCGGCGAAAGGCACGCTCTTGACGGCGCGCTCCGGCAGATGGCTCTCGACGATCACGGGCTTCAGCACGGCTGCCTCGCCGAGGCGGGCGCGGACACGGTCGGCAAAGAGCGCGATGTCGGCGTCGTCGTCCTCCGTCTCGCCGGTCAGGTCGCCTTGAACCAGGTCGAAGGCGGCGACCGACAGCACGGAAAGGCGTATCAGGTCGAAGCCGAAGCCGGCGTCGATGCTCTGCTCCAGCGTGGTGAGCCGCTCATGGAACAGCCTTTGGATCAGCCGTGGCTCGCGCATCGGGCGCGAAGTGCCGACGGCGATGCGGCTGACGGCGCCGTCGACGCGGAAGAGGAGCAGCGCCAGCGTCCTTGCCCCCTCGCCGCGCCGTTCGAGGTCGGTCTTCAAGGCGGTCGCCAGCCGGCTCACCAGACGCTCGATGTCATCGGTGAGCATGACCGGCTCGGCAAGGTGGCGCTCGACCGAGAGCGGCGCGACGGGAAGGCGCGGCGACACGGCCTCGTCGAGGCGGCCGAGCGCCTGGTCGAGACGCAGAAGCAGAGTGGCGCCGAAGCGGCGGGCGAGCGGCGCGCGGGGTGCGGCCATCACCGCGCCGGCGGTGCGCAGGCCGACGCTCTCCAGGCCGGCGCGGGTCTCCGGCGCGATGCGCAGCGCCGACAATGGCAGCGGCGAAAGCAGCGCCTCTTCCTCGCCGCCGGCAATGATACGGTCGCCATGAAAGCGCGCCGCCGCCCATGCGGCGCCCGGCGTGGAGGCGAGGCCCGCGCGGACGTCAAAACCCTGCTGGAGGAAGCGGGTGAGGATTTCCTCCTGCATGGCGCGCTCGCCGCCGAAGAGATGGGTACAGCCGGTGACGTCGAGGAACAGCCCGTCCTCGGCATCGATCGCCACCAGTGGCGTGTAGCGGTCACACCAGTCGGCAAGGCCTTCGAGCAGGCGGCGATCGGCCTCCGGGTCCGCCTCGACCACGTCGATCGTCGGATGCATGGCGCGGGCATCGGCAATGCCCATGCCGCGCTTCAGCTTCAGCGCCTCAGCCCGCTCGTCGAGGGCCGCGATGCGCTGGGTGTTGTTGTCGCGATGGCTGATCACCAGCGGCAAATGATCCGAGGGCCGGGAACGCCAGGAGCGCCCCAGGCGCTGGCGCAGGATCCGCTCCGCGGGCAGATGCGGGAACCACAGCGATAGAATTCTCTGCTCTTTCCGCAAAAGCGTGCTCATTTGGGTTCCACTCCAGTGTGAATTGTCCGGGCAGGGCCGTGCGGCTCTTGCCGATATCGACTTTGAAGGCGGGACGGCCGATCGAGCCGGCGAGCGGTCCGGCGACCGTCTCGCGGCTCGCCGCGGGCGCCGCCGATACGATGAGGCGCACCGGGGCGGCGGTGGGATCGGCCTCGCCGGCCTGGCGCAGCAAAAGCACTGGCCTGCCGGCGCTCTGGGCGCGGGCGTGCAGCCGGCGCGTGGCGGTGAGGTCGAGAAGCCGTGGACTGCCGCGGATCTCGAGGATGACGGCGGCGAAGGCCGTCATGCGGGCGGCCTCCTCGGCGATCCACAGCGCGTCGAGCAGTTTTGGGGCCTCGGAAAAGAGAAGTTGCTCCGGCTCGATGCCGAACAGGGCGTGAAGGCCCCTGGCATAGGGAAGGCCGGCCTCGTGAAAGATTTCCGCCGTGCCGACCCACAGGATCGGCAGGCCCTGCTTCTCCTTGAGGATCAGGCTTACCAGCGACAGCGCGAAGCCGGCGACGGCGCCGGCATCGCGGGTCTCCAGGCCATGGATCTCGCTCATCGCCGCCCTGGGCAGGCCGCCGCCGAGGGCGGTATCGAGGCGCTCGATGCCGGTGCGCAGGAAGGCGTCCGCCGAAGCCACGGCAAGGCCGCGCCGGACAAGTGTCATGTCGGAGCGAACGGCATCGGCAGGCGCACCAGCCACCGGCGCCTCAAGGCGCTCGGGCAGCGTTCCCTCGATCCTCGCGATCTGGCGGCGCAGGGCAAAAACAGTGTCCCGCGCCACGGCGCTCCTCGCCATGACGTTCACTTCCGGCAGCAATTGTTCCTGTTATGTTCTTATAGATTCCAGAGGGTGCCGGAAGAGTCAAGCAGAGTCAGAAGGAATTTATTCCTTAAGATATTCGCCCCGGTTTCAACGCTGGCCGCCGAAGGCCAGCCGTGCCGCCAGCCCTGCAAAAACCG